>CAYWGP010000093.1:0-14160 GCA_964458155.1 uncultured Bacteroides sp. | reverse complement strand
GGAAGCCTATTACATTCTTCCAAATACAGGTCTCGGTTGAACCAGGCCAGTAGTCGTCAAAAATGTAGTGCTGAGACACCCCTGCCAATCCTTCTGCAGTCATATCGGTGGCCATATGCTGACCGAACACGCCGCACCAGTGAAAAATCCCCGCAGGTACATTTTCGGCAATGGGGTCGTGGTTGGGTGGGACAAAGTAGCGGGGTCCCGTAGAACCCATCTGGTGCTTTTCGACAAACACCTGTGGGAACCAGGTCTGGTTGTACAGGCTGGCAATGGCCCTGGTATCCTCCTGGCTCAGGATCACAAAATCACGGTTGTTGTCATGTCCCACATACTTGTGATAAACAGAAGGCAAGGATGCCCCTTCATATTTAGTGCCCTTATTCTTCAGATAATCCTCTACGATCAAATCCATTCCATCGGGATTGTGACAGGGTACCATCATGTAAACCACATTATTCATCCATTCCTCTTTGTTCGGATCATCTGTGGAGGCGTAATCCCAGGCAATCAGTGGTGCTGACTGTGACGGGGCCACTTCAGAAGAGTGCATGGAGAGGGTGGCCAGCACAAAGGTTCTTCCTTCACGGATCATGTCCTGCAACTCCTCCTTTTCAAGATTGGGATTCAGCGCCAGTTCTCTGTTAATCTTCTTAAATTCTTCCAGTCTGGAGAGATTTTCTGCACTGGATATAAAGGCAACATACATGGGTTTTCCCATGGGTGACTTTCCTATCTTCTCCAGGTAGATGCGATCTGACTCACCATCCAGCTTTTGCAGGTATTCGATTAACTGTTCATAGCTAAACAGGTTCCGGTCCGATCCCGGTTCAAAACCGAAAAAATCAGCTGGTGTAGTTAATGAAGCATTCTGAGCCATCATTCCCGGTATGGAGAAGATTATGGCGAAAAGAAAAAGCGCCTTTTTCATCAATTGAAGATTAAGAGTTAGCGGATCAATCGATCCATATGGTTTTAATATTGACAAATTCTTTTATTCCCTCTTTGGCAAGTTCGCGGCCAAATCCAGATCTCTTGGTTCCTCCAAAGGGGAGCCTCGGGTCGGATTTCACCATGGAATTAACAAAAACGGCTCCCTCCTCTGCACCCCTGACAAATAATTCGGCTGAGCGCTCCGATCCGGTGAATACCTGCATGCCCAGTCCGAAGTTCGATTTGTTCGATAGTTCCAGGGCGTGTTCAGGAGAAATTGCCTCCATCACTGCAAATACAGGTCCGAACACCTCCTCATCAAAGACCGGCATTCCCGGTGTGACTTCCGAAAGGATGGTAGGCTGATAGAAGGCCCCCTGCCTTTCCCCGCCAAGGAGTAGTTTTGCTCCCATTTCAATTGATTTTCCTACCTGTTCCTCCACCTCCCTTGCCTGCTTCACCGAAACAAGAGGGCCCACCTGTGTCCCCTCATCCATAGGATCGCCCATCACAAGATCTGCCACCCTGCTCACCAGCAGGGGAAGGAAATCTTCGGCAATCCACGACTCCAGGATAAATCGCTTGGCTGCAATGCAACTTTGTCCCCCGTTCTGCATCCTGGCGGGAATGGCCAGGTTCAGGGTAAGTTCACGGTTGGCATCATTCAATACCACAAAGGCATTGCTGCCACCAAGTTCAAGCACACATTTTTTCAGATGTCTGCCCGCCTCGGCAGCAACAGCCATACCTGCCTGTTCACTGCCGGTGAGACTAACAGCCCTGACATATTCACTGGCGATTACTGCTGCTACCCTCTCTGAGCCAATGGCCAGGTTCTGAAAAGCCCCCTCATCAAATCCGGCCTCTATAAATATCTCTTCAATGGCCCCCGCACATCCCTGAACATTGGAAGCATGTTTGAGAAGTACCGTATTCCCTGCCATCAGGGCAGGTGCTGCAAAGCGAAACACCTGCCAGAAGGGAAAGTTCCAGGGCATAACAGCCAGAACAGGTCCAAGGGGTTCAAAGACTATACGGCTCTCCTCGGCCTCAGTCTCCACCAGCTTATCTTTGAGAAAACGAGCCGCATTCCCGGCATAATAATCGCATACCAGGGCACACTTCTTCACTTCAGCTGCGGCTTCGCTTACAGGCTTCCCCATTTCCCGGGTGATCATCTCCGCATACTCGCTACTGCGTTCACGAAGCACAGAGGCCACCTTTTTCATTAAGGAGCTGCGTTCCTTAAAAGAACTATGGCGGTAGGAATTAAAGCTTGTCCGGGCACGTCCCAGACGAATGGCCAGACTCATATCCGAAAGCTGGGGATAATTGACAATCCGGGAAGGATCAAAAGGATTAATGCTCTTCAGAACTGCCATCTATTCCATGGATTTAAGGTCAGATCGCAATTTAGAAGAATCGATGCGATTATCAAAACATACGCCGCCTCATTCTCATTATCCGGTGTATGCCACACAATAAGCTCTGACGATACTTCCATTTTGATCCTCCTTCGCACATTCCTGTACAGCGTATAAATACCCCCATAAAAAGATGTAAAGAAAAAAATAGTAATATTTTTACCCATTGAATAAAAGTGAATAATATGATTCTCCGCACCCTTGTTGTTCTGGGCATTATAATCTTAGCCCATGGATGTAAGCCCCATACGGATAATGCTGCTGCCCCGGGCCTGAGTGACACTTTAGCCAGCTCCATGGCTTCAGCATTGTTCAGCAATCTTCAAAGCATCTCGGCCGATCACATCCTGGTGGGGCATCAGGATGCCCTGGCCTATGGCATGGGTTGGAAAGGTGGGGCCTTCCGGACCGACATTAATGATGTTCTTGGCGATCATCCGGCCGTTTTTGGATGGGACCTGGGACACATGGGAGATGAACGAAACATTGATGAAGTGCCCTTCGAGGATATGAAAAAGTGGGCCATTGCAGTGTATGAGAAAGGCGGGGTAAACACCTTCAGCTGGCATATGCGCAATTATGCAATGGGCGGATCCAGCTGGGATAGAGACTCCTGCGTGGAATCATGCCTTCCCGGTGGAGCAGTTCATGAATTATACCTTGAGCGACTGGACCAGGCAGCAGATTTCTTCTCCGGTCTTAAGACCGAAAGCGGTGAGCTGATCCCGGTGATTTTCCGTCCCTTTCACGAGATGACCGGATCCTGGTTCTGGTGGGGCCACGGCAATTGTTCGGCTGAGCAGTACAGGGCACTTTTCCGGTTTACAATCGACTATTTCAGGAAAACTAAGGATCTGCACCAGCTGATCATCGCCTACTCCAGCGACCGCTTTAATACCGCGGAGCAGTACATGGATTTTTATCCGGGCGACGACTATGTGGATGTGATGGCCTTTGATGATTATCACGGACTGGCCAGCAAGGAGAGAACTTCCGGGACAATTCATATGCTGGAGATCCTGGATTCACTTTCCAACGCACATCAGAAAATAATGGCTATTTCGGAAACGGGACTGGAAACCATTCCCAATGAGAAGTGGTTCACCGATGTGGTACTTCATACACTGAATGCCAATGAATCGACCCGGAAAGCAGCCTGGATCCTCTTCTGGCGAAATGGCCGCCCCGATCATTTTTATGCCCCCCATCCGGGCCACCCGGTTGTCCCCGATTTCATTGAATTCATGAACCACGAGCTCATGCTCTCCATGTCAGAACTACCAGACTTATATCATTAATCAATAAGCCATTAAGCTACTAACCTGCTAACTTTCCTTCCATGCAACTTAAACTGATCGACATCCTGATTATCTGTGCCTACCTGGCCTCGACCATCGTCATTGGACTGGTCATGAAGAAGCGAGCCCAGGAAAATAAAGCGGCCTATATGCTTGGTGGAAACAAACTACCCTGGTATATGCTGGGACTTAGTAACGCTTCAGGCATGTTCGATATATCAGGAACCATGTGGCTTGTCACCCTGGCATTTGTTTACGGATTGAAGTCCATCTGGATCCCATGGCTCTGGCCGGTCTTTAACCAGATTTTCCTGATGGTCTTCCTGAGCATCTGGCTTCGCCGTTCCAATGCCACCACCGGGGCAGAATGGATCAGGACCCGTTTTGGTACTGGAAGAGGCGGAGTGCAGTCACACTGGATCGTGGTAGCCTTTGCCCTGATCTCTGTTCTGGGCTTTCTTACATATGGATTTATCGGGCTGGGTAAATTTGTGGAGATCTTTCTCCCCTGGGAGGTGATCTCTCCCTACATACCCTTCGAGGTGGCTCCGCAGTATGTGGCCCATGTTTATGGGATCGTATTCACCCTCTTTGCCATGTTCTATGCCATCCTGGGTGGCATGAGCTCCATTGTCTGGGCCGATGTGATCCAATATACCATCATGACCATCTCGGCCATTGTGATCGGCGTCATCGCCATGAATAAACTAAGCGTCAACCCGCTGGTGGTTCCCGAAGGATGGATGAATCCCTTTTTTGGGGCCAGGCTCGATATGGACTGGAGCGGGATCATTGCCGAGGTCAATGAAAAGATCAAGAGTGATGGTTATTCCCTTTTCAGCATCTTCTTCAGTATGATGCTCTTCAAAGGCGTTCTGGTCTCCCTGGCCGGTCCTGCCCCCAATTACGACATGCAGAAGATCCTCTCTACCAAATCGCCCAAGGAGGCCGCCAAGATGTCCGGCTTTGTCTCGGTGATCCTGATGCCCACCCGCTATTTTATGATTACCGGTTTTGCAGTCCTTGCACTGCTGTTCTATGACAAACTTGACCTGATCGTGGGCGGTAACATTGACTTTGAACAGATACTGCCCTCGGCCATCAGCGAATTTGTGCCCGTTGGTTTTATGGGGCTCTTGCTGGCCGGACTGCTGGCTGCCTTCATGTCCACCTTTGCAGGAACCCTTAATGCCTCCCAGGCCTATTTCGTAAATGACATCTACCTGAAGTACCTGAAACCAAATGCCTCCCGAAGGCAGATCAGCCGCGCCAATTACCTCACTGGAATTGTGGTGGTAACAATAAGCGTAATCTTTGGCTTCTTTGCCATGGATGTAAATAGCGTACTGCAGTGGATCGTATCTGCCCTATGGGGAGCCTATGTGGTATCCAATATGCTGAAATGGTACTGGTGGCGATTTAACGGTTCCGGCTTCTTCTGGGGTATGTTAGTGGGCATTGTCACGGCTCTCATCTGTAGCCGGATATTCGGTTTCCTTGACCTTTATTATTTCCCTATTATACTGGTTATATCAGGCATCGCGGCTATTGTGGGCACCTACGCAAAGCCCCCCACCGACGAGGAGACCCTGAAGGATTTCTATAAGAATGTGAAGCCCTGGGGATTCTGGAAGCCCATACATGACAAAGTGGTGGCCGAAGATCCAGGCTTCGAAGGAAACAAGGACTTCTGGAGGGATATGTTCAACATCGTGGTAGGCACTATTGCTCAGACAGCTCTGGTGATCTTCCCCATTTACATTGTCCTGAAGAAAGCGCTGCCAGTGGGAATCTCAGCGGTCATTATCGTAGTATGTTTCATCATTATGAAGCGGACCTGGTGGGACAGACTGCCTGAAAAATAGCAAGGGGCATGAGTATGGAAAGTCTGAAGGAATTGCGAGAGGAACTGGAGCTGGAACTGAAGGATAACATCCTGTCCTGGTGGATGGAGTATGCCCCCGACCATGAGCTTGGAGGATTTCACGGGCACATCGACCATCAGAACCAGGTTGTAGAAGGAGCAGGTAAAGGAGCGGTGCTGAATGCACGTATCCTCTGGACCTTCTCGGCTGCCTACAGGATGTATGAGCAGCCCGAATACCTGGAAACAGCCCGGCGTGCCTATGCCTACATCATCAGTTACTTCACCGACAAGAAACACGGCGGAGTTTACTGGGAGCTGGAACCCGACGGCTCGGTACGGTCCTCGCGCAAACAAATATATGCCATTGCATTTACCATTTATGGCCTGGCGGAATATCATATGGCCTGCGGAGACGAGCAGGCTCTGAAGTATGCAATCGGGCTCTTCAGGGATATTGAAAGCCAGGCCCTGGACCGGATGTATAATGGTTATACCGAGGCGCTGACCAGGGATTGGAAAGCACTGGATGATCTTCGCCTGAGCGAAAAGGACGATAACGAAAGTAAGACCATGAATACGCATCTCCATATTCTGGAAGCCTATGGCAATCTGTACCGGGTATGGAAGGATCCGGCGCTGGAAAGAGCCCTGGACAATTTAATCCAGCTCTTTCTGGAGCGCTTTGCAGACAGGGAACGCAATCAGTTGAACCTCTTTTTCGATGAGCAGTGGAAGCTGAAATCGACCCTGATTTCTTATGGTCATGATATTGAATGTTCATGGCTCCTGCATGAGGCCGCTGTGATCCTGGGAAAGGAGGAGCTGGTGAAAGATACGGCCGGTCTGGCCGTAGCTATGGCCGGGGAAAACATGAATGGCCTGGACATTGACGGGGGACTTTTCTATGAGTTTTTTCCAGAGACCCTGGAATTAGATGCTGATAAGCACTGGTGGCCCCAGGCGGAGGCTATGGTTGGATTTTTCAATGCCTGGCAGGAGTCGGGAAATCAGCTCTTTCTCGAAAAATCCCTTGGAAGCTGGGAATTTATCAAGACTTACCTGATTGATAAAGACGGGGGGGAATGGTACTGGAGCGTAAACCGGAATAGAGCACCGCAAACGGAAAAGGAGAAAGCAGGTTTCTGGAAATGTCCTTATCACAATGGCCGCTCCTGCATGGAATTGATCCGGAGAATTAATGAAATTCAAAATAAATTAGATTAAGACTGAGAAATATGAGTACATTATTTGAAGAGCGCAGGAAGATCATCCGGAAGGAACACGAGGCCTTGCTGGCCAGGAAAAACGAGGGGCTTTTCAGCACCAATGGCATATTCAGGCGTTACAAATATCCCATTCTCACACGAGATCATTTCCCCATGGAATGGCGCTATGATTTTAACCCGGAGACCAATCCCATGTTTATGGAGCGCATAAGCTTCAATGCAGCCTTTAATGCCGGAGCCATCAAATGGAAAGGGAAATACCTGCTTGCAGTACGGGGCGAGGGCGCCGATCGCAAATCATTCTTTGCCATGGCAGAGAGTCCCAACGGCGTGGATAATTTCAGATTCTGGGATCGGCCGCTCACCATGCCCGAAACCGACGATCCCGATACCAATGTCTATGATCTCAGGCTGACAGCCCATGAGGATGGTTTTATCTATGGAGTATTCTGTACCGAGCGCAAGGATCCCGATGCACCTGAGGGAGATACCAGCAGTGCCGTGGCAGTTGCAGGCATTGCCCGAACAAGGGACCTGGTGGAATGGGAAAGGCTGCCCGACCTGATCACCTATGGCGGACAGCAGCGCAATGTGGTACTCCATCCCGAATTTATCCATGGAAAATACGGCTTTTACACCCGTCCGCAGGATGGATTTATCGATACGGGTTCAGGCGGCGGGATCGCATTCGGACTCTCCGACACCATGGAGCATGCCGAGGTAAAGGAAGAGAAGCTACTGGATGCAAAAACCTATCATACCATTTATGAACTTAAAAACGGCCAGGGCCCTGCTCCAATAAAAACTACGCACGGCTGGCTCAACCTGGCCCACGGGGTAAGAAACTGCGCCGCCGGTCTCCGCTACACCCTCTATATGTTTATGACCTCAGCGGACGATCCCACCAGGGTGATTCATAAACCGGCCGGACTCTTTATGGGTCCACTGGGAGAGGAACGAGTGGGTGATGTTTCCAATGTACTCTTCACCAATGGCTGGATAGCCGACGACGATGGCAAAGTGTTTATCTACTATGCTTCGTCCGACACCCGTATGCATGTGGCCACATCCACCATCGACCAGCTGGTGGACTACTGCATGAATACGCCGGAGGACGGACTTCGTTCGGCCGCATCGGTAAAGGCAATAAACGCCCTGGTGGACCGGAACAGGTCCTTCCCTGGAAAATAGGACCTGGCCCATTCCATGTCTGCACTCGTAAGGGTCCAGCTCGGTTATAAGAAAAATTCCTCACATCCCAGGTCATTGATCCAGGGATAGGGGGTGCGTGGATTGGTGATTACATACTCTTTGTTTTGATCATCAAAATGCCCGAATTTCATGAGGATTTTAATTTTTTAATGAATTGCTTGTGGACATGCAAGGTCCTTAAATTTACAATTACTACATTTATCACAATGCAAGAAAAACAAGATCATACTTTCTTTCTGAAGATGACTGTTGATGAGGCATTCAATGGAATGCGGGAGGGAGAAGGGGGGCCCTTTGGTGCCGTTATCACCAGCAATGGGAAGGTCATAGGCAGGGGACACAATACGGTACTTGCCTCCAGTGATCCCACCGCCCATGCAGAAGTAAATGCAATCAGGAATGCCTGCAAGCATCTCAGGAGTCATCAACTCAGCGGAGCTGTCATCTACTCCAATTTCGAACCCTGTCCCATGTGCCTGGCAGCCATTTACTGGTCCGGGATACGCTCCCTCTTTTACTGCAATAACCGTTCTGATGCAGAGAGGATCGGCTTTATGGACAATTTCCTCTACCGGGAATTAACCCTGGACCAGGATCAAAGAGAGATTAAAACATCTCAACGGAGGCTGCCTGAGATGGAGATGCTTATTGAAGAATGGATGGGAATGGAAGGGAAAAAGTTTTACTGAGTGTAATAATAAATCAAGCATACTAACTAAAATAAATCACATCATGGACAGAAGAAATTTTATTGGTAAATCGGCTGTTGCCGCTGGTGCTTTCACCATTATTCCAGGCCGGGTAATGGCCAAAGATTCAAAGGTCTCGACGGCCCCCGGTGAAAAAATAAACCTTGGCTATATCGGAACAGGCAAGCAAAGTCTGGGCCTATTGAGAAGTATCAACGGGTGTCCGGAAACCATGGTACTGGCAGCCTGTGATGTGGACAAAACGAAACTTGACCGATTTAAAATAGCTGCTGAAAAAGCTAACAGTGAAAAACTGGATGGAGGAAGCCAGCCGGTAGAAATCTATGAAAATTACCGGGAACTCCTGGAGAGAAAGGATATTGATGCCGTGGTGATCGCCACCCCCGATCACTGGCATGCCATGATCGCCATCGATGCAGCCAAAGCAGGGAAGGATATCTACTGCGAAAAACCCATGGCCCTGACCGTGGCAGAAGGCCGGGCCATGGTCAATGCCACCAGGAAGTATGAGCGGATTTTTCAAACGGGGAATATGCAACGCTCGTGGAGGAACTTCAGGCATGCCTGTGAAATGGTTTCCAATGGATATATCGGCGATATCAAGGAAGTGAATGTTAGTGTGGGTGATCCGGTTATGGCAGCAGAACTCCCCGCTGTGCCGGTCCCCGAGGACCTCAACTGGAACCTCTGGGTAGGCCCCTCCATGTTCAGGAATTATAACCCGGAACTGGCCCCTCCCATTGATGACAGAGGATGGGCCAACTGGAGAGCCTACCGTGATTTTGGTGGCGGACTGATCACCGACTGGGGTGCCCATATGTTCGATATTGCGCAATGGGCCCTGGGCATGGATAACTCCGGCCCCCTTGAGTTTATCCCGCCGGAGCACGGAGCCAAACGCGGACTGAAAATGGTATATGAAAATGGCATCGTCATGACTCACAAAGACTGGGGAGATTTCAATGCGGTCCAGTTCCTGGGTTCAGAAGGAAAAATTGAGGTGAGCCGTAGTTTTTACCGTTCAGATATTGCAGGCCTGACCGAAGTCGAATTGAAGGATAGTGATACGCCTCTGTATAAAAGTGATGATCACTACCAGGACTGGGTGGATGCCATTAAGAACAGGACCCGTCCGGTTTCAGATGTGGAGACCGGTCACAGAACTGCTTCGCTGTGTAATATCGTGAATATCGGATATACGCTGGAACGTCCGCTGAACTGGAAGCCTGCACATGAGAAATTTGTAGACGACGACGATGCCAACAACATGCTCACCAGGCCATTCCGTGGAACATGGGATTTCCATGACTTTTAAGAATTATATCGTAAACAGCCATAAAAAAATCCTTAAAAAATGAAAAAGAGATCCTTTCCCGGCCTTCTGTTATCCCTGGCCATCCTCCTGATCAATCCGATTACTTCAGCAGCTCAGGATCCCCTTAGCCCGGAGGAACTCCTGAAGCTTCAAAGTATAAGCGTGGTTCAGTTAAGCCCGGATAATCAAGAAGTGATCTACTCGGTCTCTACTCCCAGGGGAGCCAATGAAAAACCGGGTGGGGCCACCAGAAAATATTTCCGTGCTTCACTGGCAGATTGGAAACCCACTCTGCTCTTTGAGAATAATAAAAATGCAGCTTCGCCTCAGTATAGTCCCGACGGACAATATATAGGCTACCTCTATGCAATAAAGGGTGAACCCCGACAGGTCTGGATAATGGAAAAGTCTGGAGGCGAGCCTAAAAAGCTCACCTTCGAATCCGCGGGAGTATCTCAGTTTAAGTGGCAGCCGGGGAAAAAGGGAATTGCCTACCTGAGTAGTGAGCTGACAAGTGAGCGCGAAAAAGATTTGAAAGAGAGGGGTTACGATTTTATCTTCTATGAAGAGAACCTGAAAAACAGCACCCTTCATGTGGCCAGCTTCGATGAAGAATGGAATCAGACCAGCGTGTGGGAATTGACCCATGAAGGAAACACCTGGGATTTTGAATTTGACCGGCAGGGAAAACAAATCGCTGCAAGCATTTCTCCAAAGAACCTGATAGACCAGCGCTATATGTTCAGGAAGATCTTCCTCATAGATCTGGAAAGCGGTAAGATGAAACAGGTTTCCGAAAATGAAGGCAAACTTGGCAACTATACATTCAGTCCCGATGGAAAGTACCTGGCCTATGCTGCGGCCCTGAATATCAATGACAATCAGGTGAGCCAGGGCTATGTTGTGGACCTGGCTTCCGGGACAGTTTCCAATCTGACTCCTGAGAAGTTCAGGGGACATGTCAGCTGGGTTAGCTGGAAAGACAGCAAGCACATGCTAT
Source organism: uncultured Bacteroides sp. (assembly GCA_964458155.1). GTDB lineage: Bacteria > Bacteroidota > Bacteroidia > Bacteroidales. Next base: position 3,172 of record CAYWGP010000093.1, on the reverse strand, counting down.
ACCTTGCAGGAGAGGGCGTTTATCCCACGCTCAGTGTCGTAGCTGTAAAGGGTGGTAAAAGAGAGGTGATCCTGAATGCTGCAGATCATGGAATTATTTTCAGGTCTCCGCAGTTTTCAAGTGATTTCAAACATTTTGTCTTCTCAGGTTCCACTCCGGGCGACAGGAGCAATCTCTACTTCTGGGATGGACAAAATGATCCAAAGAAAGTCTCTCATCTGAACCCCTGGCTGAAAGAGAAGGCACTTGGCCAACAGGAAGTAATAAGCTTTCTTGCCAGGGATGGACTGGAGATAGAAGGCATTTTGATTCACCCGGTAGACTATGAAGCGGGTAAAAGCTATCCCCTGATTGTTTATGTTCACGGTGGTCCTGAAGCCCACGAAAGCAACGGATGGATGAGCCGTTATGCCACTCCGGGTCAGGTCATGGCCGGTAAAGGATACCTGGTATTGTACCTCAACTACAGGGCAAGTACAGGCTACGGAGTAGATTTTGCCATGGAAGGTTTTATGGATCCGGCAGGGAAGGAATTTGATGATATTGCCGATGGCATTGAATGGGCCGTACGTGAGAAAGGAGCCGATCCCGGTCGCGTTGGCATGGCGGGAGGCTCATACGGAGGCTACGCCTCGGCCTGGTTTGCCACCTATTACACCCGCTATGTGAAAGCGGTGTGTATGTTTGTTGGTATCAGTAATTCAATTAGCAAGCGGGGTACAACCGACATTGCCTATGAGGAGCTTTATGTGCACTCGGGGAAAAAACTGGAGGAGCAGTGGCAACTGGACCTGGAACGCAGTCCGATTTACTGGGCACACCAGAGTAAAACCGCGACCCTCATCTATGGTGGAGCAGCCGACACACGGGTCCATCCCTCCCAGAGTTATGAGCTCTATCGCCGTATGAAGATGAATGACCATCCGGCAGTACGCCTGGTGCAGTATCCTGGCGAAGGACACGGCAACCGAAAGCAGGTGGGCCAGATAGATGTGCTCAACCGCCAGATCGAATGGCTTGACTGGTACGTAAAGGACCTGCATCCTCTGGACGGACCCATGCCACGCCTGGACATAAGTGACACCTACGGCCTGGACTGGAATTTTTAATAAGAAAAACAAAAACACAAAGGAGAGCACGGGGTGAAGAAGAAATTGTTTCAGCACGAAATGTATATCACCTAAGTGGTGGAGACCACCGCGTTCTGGAATGCTGTTTTCAACAGGTATGCCGATGAACCGGTTATACATATGTATGAACTTTATAAGGAGCCTGCTATTTCGGGAGATAATTTCGGGGATATGAGCTGGGAAGAACAATGGCAGGCGGACTGGGACTATAGCCCTACCCGCCAGGGAGCATTCTTTAAAAAGGCAATGAGCGAAGAATAATCCGTTCTTGTTATAAACCCAGGTATTTGGTCAGAAGTTCCTTGCCCTGGCGGATGGCATCCCTTCCGCTGGACTCAATTCCCCACCACCCGGTGTAGCCCATTTTCTTCGACATCTGGATCATACGGCCTGTCAATTCTTCATCGGGCTGGTTCCGGTAAGACATTCCCCTGGCATAGGGCAGCATCTTTTCCAGGTAGGCCAGGTTATCAAATTCCGGGCCCGGTCGACGCCAGTCGGGATAAGATCCAAACAGAGGATTATCAACCTCCTGAAAGAGTTTTACCATCCAGTCAGGATCATTGCTTACCCCGCCATGGTTTTCAATCAGCACGTTGATTCCTGCCTCCGATGCATACTCCAGCAGCATCTGATAAGAATCCACTGCCCATTCCATATTTTCCTCCGCTGTGGCTTCTTCAACTCCCCTGCAGTTGGTCCGGATGCTATGACATCCCAGGTAGTGGGCCGCATCGATCCATTTCCTGTGATTGATGGCATATTGCTTCCGCACCTTAGCATCGGGCGAACAGGGATCCCCTTCCGCATCCACCATAATCAGGACCATGGTCACCCCATAGTCATCAGCATTAAGTTTCAGCTGATTCAGGTAGTTCATATGGGGAACGTCGAATAGGGTATTCACAAACTCGATCCCATTAATATCGAACTCCTCCCGGGCCAGTTTTGGAAAATCCAGGGTGGTCCACAGCCCCTGCCGGATCTCATCCACCAGGGCCCACTGGGCAATGGAAATATCATCTTTGGTTGGCATTATCGGTAGTTTGACCACAGATTTTGCATCATTCTTTTCCTCAGCATCTACCTGGGATACACAGGATCCCAGCAGGGTTGGAACCACCATCCCGGTGGTTCCCACTCCAATTGACTTCTCAATAAATGATCTTCTTTTCATATTACAACTCCCATCCTTTTCTGTAAGTTCTGCTTAGAAATTCATTGGCTTTAGGCACATTGGTGATCTCCACCTTCTCCGGATCATAATCCACCCTTTTTCCTGCCCTCAGTGCTACTCCACCCAGGAGAATGGTCTGGGTCACCGGTGCTGCTTTCAGGAAGGTGCCGGGCGACTCCTCCCCGTTCTTAAAGGTCTCGATCCATTCACGATCGCTGCGGACGGTTACCTCCTTTGGGGGTTTGTCAGATCCGGTGATCTCTACCATCCGTTTTTCCGGAATGATCTTTGGATTCTGCCCCCGGAAACCGGACAGTATCTTTCCTTTATCCCCCACAAACATCATCCCCTCACGCGGCAGATCCTTGTTTTCACCTTCCAGCTCTTCCGGGGTAAAGGGTTTCATGCCTCCATCGTACCAGTATAGTTTGAAGGCAGGCAGGGTCTCCTGCTCGGGGAAATCAAATTTCACCATGCAGGAATAGGGGAAGGCCACATTGTTACGTATACCCCTGCTCACATGATTCACCACTTCGCAGGTGGTGGTTCCGTAAGCCCTTGCACTCAATGGTGCGGTGTTAATTCCTAACTGAAGGAAAAGGGGCCAGAGACTGTAGTGTCCCATATCGGCAATGGCTCCTGCTCCAAAGTCATACCAGCCCCGGAATACGGCATGTGTATAGTTTGGATTGTAAGGACGATCGGGCACCGGTCCTAACCAGAGATCCCAGTCAAAGCCATCGGGAATGGGCTTCTCCTCTTTTGGATTTGAGGTCCACTGCGGCCAAACCGGACGGTTCGACCAGTTATGGATCTCGGTCAGCTTGCCAATGACTCCCTGGCTGATCCATTCCCTGGCCACATC
>CAYWGP010000092.1:0-11616 GCA_964458155.1 uncultured Bacteroides sp. | reverse complement strand
TGCATACTGGTCCCAGTGAGGGGCACCCAGGCCGGTAAAAGCTGGTACGAAAAAGACCCCTCCATTCTCTTCCACCGATTCAGCAAGTTTTTCCACATCGGATGATTTCTTAATCAGCCCCAGGCCATCCCTCAACCACTGGATTACAGCACCTCCAATAAAGATACTTCCCTCCAGGGCATATGTTGTCTTCCCCCTCACCTGCCAGGCAATGGTAGTCACCAGGTTGCTATTGGAGCTCACCGGTTCCTCCCCTGTATTGCAGAGGATAAAACAGCCTGTTCCGTAGGTACATTTGACTGATCCGGGCGTCAGACACATCTGACCAAAGGTGGCTGCCTGCTGATCTCCCGCTATTCCTGCAATAGGAACAGAAACTGAAAGAATCCCTTTTGAAGTCTCTCCATATACTTCTGAAGAAGATTTCACTTCGGGAAGCATGCTTTCAGGTATTCCAAAAAGATCCAGCAATTCCGGGTCCCACTCCAATGATTTAATATTAAACAACATGGTGCGACTGGCATTGGTGACATCGCTTACATGCACCTTCCCTCCTGTCAGGTTCCAGATCAACCAGGAATCGACTGTGCCCAGTGCCAGTTTTCCTTCAGCAGCCATTTCCTTTGCCCCGGGAGTATGTTCCAGCATCCACTTCCATTTGGTAGCAGAAAAATAAGCATCTATTACCAGACCGGTTTTCTCCTGTATCATCTCTTTATGGCCCCTGGCCTTCAGCTCATCGCAAAACTCGGAGGTTCTGCGGTCCTGCCATACAATGGCATTGCAAATGGGCTTTCCATTCTCCCGGTTCCAGATCAGGGCTGTCTCCCGCTGATTGGTGATCCCGATAGCTCTCACATCAGCGGCACCAACACCTGCATTCCGCATGGCATCATGCATCACCCTGCTCTGGGAGTTCCAAATATCCACAGGGTCGTGCTCTACCCATCCGGGCTGGGGAAAAATCTGCCTGAACTCTTTCTGTGCCGTTCCTACCATTTTGCCGGCATGGTCAAAAACAATGGCTCTTGAACTGGTGGTGCCCTGATCCAGGGCAAGGACGAATTTGTTGGTTAGATTGCTCACTTCGTTCACGTTATTAAGTTAGTAAGATAGTTAGTTAGTTTAAAAGATGCATGCTTGCCACCCTGTTGAATGCTTCCACCTGCCTGCTTTCCCATTGCTTGTCTTTGCCCAGTTCTGCAGCCATAATGGAGGCTACAACCGGCGCAATTCTAAGAGCTTCAGCAGCATCCAGCTGAATAGCCCGTATGCGGCGGGCCAGGCAATCTTCCAGGGTTCGGGCCATCTCTCCTTTGACAGCCCATACTATCTGTGCTTTAATAATATCCAGTTTTTTGCTGATAAGTTCACTCATCCCGGGATCATCAGAGATCAGACGTTCCAGATGCTGACAGTCACTACCATACCAGTAGAGCGGACCGGAGTGATCAACACCCTCCATGTATCCATGTATTTTCAAGTCAGGGGTAACAGAATCCTTTTCAGGAAGTTTTGCCCGACTGGCAGCTGTATTAACAACATCCTCGCCCATCTTCCGGTAAGTGGTCCATTTCCCCCCGGTCATAGTAATCAATCCCCCGGGCGATATAAGGATCTTATGTCCCCTCGATATCTCCTTTGTTTTCTTTCCCTCTGAACTAGGAGCAGCCAGAGGCCTTAATCCGGTGAATACGGCAAGCGCATCTGATCTCCGGGGTTCCTTTTCCATATAGAGTCTGGCAGTTTCAAGGATGTACTCCACTTCACGCTCCTCGGCCAGGGGCTCAAGTTCAGCATGTTGTTTTTCCACATCGGTGGTACCCACCACCACCCTGTTGTGCCAGGGTACGGCAAACAGGACCCTTCCATCAGAGGTAACCGGAATCATCAATGCCTCCTCCCCTTTCAGGAAATCAGGGGACATAACCAGGTGGATACCCTGACTCGGTTTCACCACATCTCTTGCCTCAGGATTCTCCATTTTCAGAATATCATCCACAAAAACCCCGGTGGCGTTGATTACGGCCGCAGCTGAAAGCTGATATGTCTTTCCGCTCTCAAGATCTTCAGCATTTACTCCACTTACCCTGCTCCCATCCAGTATCAGCCCGGTTACTTTCAAATGATTCAGGACAATCCCTCCCATCTCAGCAACAGACTGGGCCAGGTTCACAGCCAGGCGGGCATCATCGAACTGACAATCGAAATAGCGAACTCCTCCTCTGAGTTTTTTTGTCTTCAGTGCAGGAAGTGCTTTCCTTACTCCTTCTGCAGACAGGGGTACAGAGCGACCGATACTCAAGCGTCCCGCCATAAGATCGTAAAGGGTCAGTCCAATGGTATAGAATGGAATGCACCACCACTTATAGCAGGGAATCACAAAAGCCTGGTCCTTTACCAGGTGCGGAGCATTTTTTTTCAGTCGCCCCCTCTCCTTCAGAGCTTCCAGGACAAGTGAGATGTTCCCCTGTGCCAGGTAACGAACACCTCCATGAACCAGCTTGGTACTCCGGCTGGAGGTGCCTTTGGCAAAATCGTCCTGTTCAAGCAAAATGGTCCGGTAGCCCCTGCTAACGGACTCCAGTGCAGCTCCCAATCCGGAAGCCCCTCCTCCTATTACAATTACATCATATTCAAAGCCGGATTCCTCCAGCGTTTTGATCATCAAATCTCTATCCATTACAGCTTAAGGAATTAATTGTTGGGTGATCCTAAATTTACTTTTATTTTCCAAGCCTCCCAATTCTTTTTCGTAGTTTAGGGAGGTCGATTCAACAAATAAAAAACTTTTCTAACTATGAAATCTGTAAGAATTAAAACAGCTTCAACACTTTTGTTTATCGCATCCTTTACCCTGGGAATCCTGGCACAAACTGAGAAGGCCCCGGAGAATACCCGTGCCATCGAATTTCCTGATATCCCAGGCTATGTAACCCTGAAGTGCGACCTCCATATGCACACGGTGCTTTCCGACGGGAATGTCTGGCCAAATATCAGGGTCCAGGAAGCTCTCAAAGATGGATTGGATGCAATCTCTATTACGGATCACATAGAATACCAGCCTCACTTTGAAGATATACCACATCCCGACAGAAACCGAAGCTATGAACTGGCACTGAAAGCTGCCGAGGGAACCGGGCTTTTGATCATTCCAGGGACGGAAATAACCCGATCCATGCCCCCCGGCCATTTCAATGCCATCTTCGTGAAAGATGTAAATAAATTGAATCTGAAGGATGTAATGGAGGTTTTCAGGGAAGCAAAAAAACAGGGGGCCTTTGTCTTCTGGAACCATCCACACTGGACCGCTCAGAGACCAGATGGTGTTTCCACGCTGACTGAGATGCATCTTGAACTCTTGAACGAGGGCCTGTTTACCGGTATTGAGGTATACAATAATACCACCTACTCCAGGGAGGCCGTAGAACTTGCCAAGAAATACAATCTTACCATGTTAGGAAATTCTGATGTTCACGGTCTGGTAGACTGGAGCTATCAGGTTCCAGAGGGGGGGCACCGTCCGGTTACTCTGGTCTTTGCCACTGAAAAAAACGCTGTAGCCATGCAAAAGGCCATGGAACAGCGCCACACTGCTGTCTGGTTTAAAAATACCCTGGTGGGGAATCAGGAGTTTCTGACACCTCTGCTTGAAGAATCACTGGAAGTAACGCTCTCAGGCAAGGATCCTGTACCCAGTGTCCAGATCCACAACCATTCTGATGCTGACCTTGTACTTGAAAATCTTTCAGCCTATACCCTGCACAATTTTGCCCCGGTGTTCATCCTGAAAGCTCATGAAACCACTACGGTGATGGTAAAAACTCTGGAAACACTGGATTCCTTTCAATTGAAGTTCAGGGTTCTTAATGCCTTTACTGGTCCCGATTCACATGCGGAAATTCAACTTGATGTGGAATAGAAAGCCTGGGTATATCTCCACGAGTTTATTATATTGGTTGGCCAAAAACTAACTTCCTAAAACTGACTGCATGGAAAACATTAAGAAATCGCTGCTCTTCAACGCGAGCTGCACCGCGCTGGTTGTTACCGCTATTACCTTTGCCACACGGGCCGGTTTTATCGAACCCTGGAGGGAAGAATTTAATCTCACGGCGAAAGATGTTGGATGGATCGTAGGTACCGCTTTCTGGGGCTTTACCCTGGCCATGGTACTTATTGGCCCCCTTGTGGACCTGATTGGCATGAAGAGGGTCATCTATATTGCATTCACCGGTCATGTTGCCGGAATCATTCTGACCATTGTTGCAGGAGGATTCTGGAGCCTTTTCTTTTCTACTCTTTTGATAGGTGTAGCTAATGGCAGCGTTGAAGCTGCAGCCAACCCCTTGATTACAGCCATGTACCCCAATGATAAAACCCGCATGCTTAACAAGTTCCATGTGTGGTTCCCGGGTGGAATTGTCCTGGGCGGACTGATGGTTTTTGGATTAAAGGCCCTGGGAGTAGACTGGCGCGGTCAGATGGCAGCCATGCTGGTTCCCACCCTGGCATACGGAATAATGTTCCTTCGGACTTCCTTACCTCAGACCGAAAGGGTCAGCTCCGGATTTAGCTATAAAGACATGCTCAAGGCCTGTGTTTCTCCCCTCTTCCTCTTTATGGCAGCCTGTATGTTACTTACTGCAGCCACAGAACTCGGATCCAATCAGTGGATGACTGCCCTGCTGGAAAATGTCATGGAACAGGAAGGTATCAATTCTATTCTTTTACTGGTCTGGATTTCAGGGATTATGGCCCTGGGACGTTCGGTAGCAGGCCCTATCGTTCACAGGCTTTCGCCCAGCGGGGTGCTGCTAGGATCAGCCATATTTTCAGGAATCGGACTATTCCTGCTCAGCATTTCAGGAGGATTATGGAGCTTTGGAGCTGCCGCAATATTTGCCATCGGAATCACTTATTTCTGGCCCACCATGCTTGGCTTTGTCAATGAAAATATACCCCAGAGCGGAGCCCTGGGCCTGGCCATCATGGGGGGAATAGGTTTCTTTGGAGGCGGCATTGCCCAACCCCTGATCGGGAAGATTTACGATATGAAGTTTGAACAACTGGGCGACAGCCTGGCTGCAGGATCCAGCACCCTGCAGTTTGTGATTATCCTGACCGTAGTGCTTACTGTGGCCTTTACCTTCTTATACATTAAGCAAAGAAAGAAGACAGCCTGAAATTCAGCAGCATCTATGCATTTTCTTTTATTCAACACTCAATAAACAAAACACACATGAAACATAAAATTCCTAGAAATCCGCTTTCAATAATTCTGGCTATGATGGTTCTTGGTGCCGTGATGACCGGATGTTCGGGATCAGGAAGCAAGGCTGAAAAAAAATCAGCTTATGCAGGAGTTCAGATTGGTGCAATTACCTACAGCTGGCGCAGTATGCCAAGCGCCCCCGATGACATTATCAGGTACTGCGAGCAAACAGGAATCAACTCCCTGGAACTAATGGGAAATATTGCAGAAGATTTTGCCGGCGCACCTGCAGGTCCGGAACGGCCGCAGAATTTCAGAGAACTCAGTGAGGAAGAGAGGGCCGAATTCCGGGCCAAAATGGAGGAATATGGAAAGCTACTGAGCGAGTGGCGCATCAATGAGGCATCACCTGAGAAATACAAAGAGCTTAAAGCCATGTTTGATGAAGCAGGGATTCATATTCACACAGTGAAGTTCTCCCCCGCTGCATGGAGCGATGAGGAGATCGATTACGCCTTCGAATCTGCCAAGATCCTGGGAGCCAAGGGAGTAACCAATGAAATTGGACACGATGCGGCAAAACGTCTTGGACCTTTTGCGGAGAAGCACGATATGTATGCTGTATTCCACAACCATGGTCAGCCCCGTGATACCGCCTTTAATTTCGAGGATTACCTGGCCTATTCTCCCAACAATATGCTAAACCTGGATGTGGGACATTATTTTGGTGCCACCGGCTTACATCCCAACGAACTGATTTCGAAGCTGCATGAACGCATCTACAGCATCCATCTGAAGGATAAAACCGGGATTAATGGCTATCCCCCCGACACCAATGCTCCCTGGGGACAGGGCGATACTCCCCTGAGGGATATCCTGCAGCTGATCCAGGCCAATGAGTGGAATATCTACTGTGATATCGAACTGGAATACCAGATACCAGAAGGTTCAAATGCGGTGATAGAAACCGGCAAATGTGTGGCATACGTGAAGAAGCTGCTGGCTCCGCCTGAGTAGGAAATGACACAGTAGGACAAAAAAACTCCCGACTACAATAAAGTAACCGGGAGTTTATTTTGTGCCCAGAACAAGAATCGAACTTGCACGACCAAAAACGGTCACTAGGCCCTCAACCTAGCGCGTCTACCAATTCCGCCATCTGGGCAAGTAGATGCCGTAAAAAGTGCCCAGAACAGGACTCGAACCTGCACATACTTGCGTATACTAGTCCCTGAAACTAGCGCGTCTACCAATTCCGCCATCTGGGCAAGATGACTACTTATATTCAAAAGAACACCCCCGAAGATTTCCCTTCGGGGGTGCAAATATATTAAATTTTAGTTTTCGTTGAAACCCTAATCTGATTTTTATCTTTTTTCTCCTTCGGTAGTAGTTTTATTCTCCTTTTGTGGACGGTCCCCTGCCGACTTAAGTTGTCCGGCTGCAGGTGAATTAGGAATCCTTCCTGTGCGGGCTTCTTCTGTCTCAGCAGCTTTCTTGGCATCAAATATTACAGCATCTACATAGGCAATGAATAAATGATCATCCAGGCCACTTAAGAGCTGGGTTTCGATCCAGTATACGTCTTCCATACCCAGGTTCCAGTTAACAAAGCCTTCATTTCCAACCCTGTAATATGCATCCACATAGTACACCTGATAGCTAAGGCCTGAAATTAAAACCTGACCATAATCATCGGTGTAAAAAGGTCCGATTGCCAGTTCAATGTCTCCGGTATCCCAGTCTTCCAGCGAATGGAAAAGATAAATCTCTACATCGGGGATCAGGTATTCGTCATAGAACTCCCGAACCTCTATGGTTATCTCCGATCCAATCACTTCCATGGGGATCAAGGCGGAACTGACACCTCCTTTGTCTCCAAAGGCCCGTAATGCGACATCATAATATCCGGGATCCATAAAATAGTGATCCACAACTGGACTTGTATACACGGTTCCATCGTCCATATCCCATTCCACATAACTGGTATTTGTGGAATAGCTGGTAAAATGGACCATTTCACCTACGTAAGAAGGATTCAAGTTTACTGATGCTTCAGCATAAGGTTCTCTTTGGCAGCTTATCACTATCAGTGACAGCAATGGCAGTATGGTTATTAAGCGTTTCATGACCTTTGGTTTTCTGGTTCTTGTGTTAGTAATTCCAAATAGCATGCCAAACTATGATGCGATCTCAGGAAGAACTTATGTATCTGTGTCTGCATAAATAAATTCTACGACCAACAACTGATTATGTTTCACATTAAATTCAAGCCTCTTCAGAAGAACCTGCAGGATCCCCTTAGAATTTGTATCTTTGCGCTGTTTTTTAATTAGATTAATACATGATTAACATAACTTTTCCTGACGGATCGGTAAGACAATTTGAACAGGGTGTGTCGGGACATGATATTGCCAGAAGCCTCAGCAACAGCCTGGCAAGGGAGGTCCTCTCCATCAATGTAAATAGGGAGTTATGGGATCTGAACCGCCCCATTCAGGAAGATGCCACCATAAAGCTCAATAAATTTGATGATCCCGACGGAAAGCATGCCTTCTGGCATTCTTCGGCCCACCTGATGGCAGAAGCCATTGAATCGCTCTACCCCGGCACCAAATTTGGTATTGGACCGGCCATTGATAACGGATTCTATTACGATGTGGATCCAGGTGATGATGTGGTGATTACCGATGGAGACTTGCCAAAGATTGAGAAGAGAATGAAGGAGCTTGCCTCCCAGAAAGAGGAGTATACCAGAAAAGAGGTGAGCAAGGAAAAGGCCATGCAGTTTTTTGGCGACAAGGGGGATGAATATAAAACAGAACTGATCAGTGAACTGGAAGACGGAACCATCTCCTTTTATCACCAGGGAAATTTTACGGACCTCTGCCGGGGACCGCACCTGGCTGATACTTCTCCTATCAAGGCCATTAAGCTGCTGAGCGTGGCCGGGGCCTACTGGAGGGGAGATGAACAGCGAAAACAACTGACCCGAATCTACGGAGTAAGCTTCCCCAAGGCCAAAATGCTGGAAGAGCACCTGGAACTTCTGGAACAGGCCAAGTTGCGTGACCACAGGAAACTGGGCAGAGAACTGGAGCTCTTTACCTTTTCACAAAGGGTTGGGCCCGGACTTCCTCTCTGGTTGCCCAAAGGGGCACAGTTACGGGAACGCCTGGAGAACTTCCTGAAAAAGGTGCAACGTGATACCGGTTATGAACCTGTGATTACCCCACATATCGGGCAAAAAGAACTCTGGGTAACTTCGGGACACTATGCCAAATACGGCCAGGATAGTTTCCAGCCCATTAGCACACCCCATGAAGGCGAAGAATTTTTGCTGAAGCCTATGAATTGCCCGGCTCACTGTGAGATCTACAAGTCAAAACCAAGATCCTATAAGGACCTCCCGGTTCGCCTGGCAGAATTTGGAACCGTTTATCGTTACGAGCAGAGCGGAGAGCTGCACGGACTTACCCGGGTCCGGGGATTCACTCAGGACGATGCACATATCTTCTGCCGTCCCGACCAGCTTGAAGAAGAGTTCCTGAAAGTAATTGATATCATTCTTTACATCTTTAAAACTTTAGACTTCAAAGACTTTGTCACCCAGGTATCTCTCAGGGATTCTGAGGATAAAGAAAAATACATTGGTTCTGACGATAACTGGGAAAAGGCTGAAAAAGCCATCCTTGATGCAGTGGAAGCCAAAGGTCTGGAAAATGTGGTGGTGGAATATGGCGAAGCTGCCTTCTATGGACCTAAACTGGACTTTATGGTGAAGGATGCCCTGGGAAGAAAGTGGCAGCTTGGAACCATCCAGGTGGATTACAATCTCCCGGAGCGTTTTGAACTGGAGTATATTGGTTCTGATAATCAGAAACATCAGCCTGTAATGATACACCGTGCTCCCTTTGGTTCCATGGAACGTTTTGTGGCCGTACTGATCGAGCATACTGCAGGGAAATTTCCCCTCTGGCTAACACCCGATCAGGCTGTGATTCTGCCCATTAGTGAAAAATATCATGATTATGCAGAAAAAGTTTCAGAATTGCTTAAAAATTACGATATTCGCACCCTGATTGACGAGCGCAGTGAAAAGATAGGTAAGAAGATCAGGGATAACGAGTTAAAGCGAATTCCATATCTGCTTATTATAGGTGAAAAAGAGCAGGAAAGCGGTACAATTTCCGTTCGAAGGCAGGGAGAAGGTGATAAAGGCGTCATGAAACTGGAAGAATTTGCACAGTTTCTGCAATCAGAGGTTGAAAATCAGCTGGAAGCAATTGAGACGAAAGTTTAACTAAAGATAGGAGGAACAAGTCATAGCAGGACCCAGTCATTATCGTAGACGTCATAGCGATAACCGCAACAAGGACAAGGTATTTTACAGAACCAATGAATCGATCCGTGCCACATCCGTTCGGCTTGTAGGAGAGAACATTGAAAACCCGGGCGTAGTCTCTCTTGCAGAAGCCCTGAAAATTGCCGATTCGCTGGATCTCGACCTGGTGGAGATAAGCCCAAAGGCCGATCCGCCAGTTTGCAGGGCCATCGACTATCAGAAGTTTCTTTACCAGCAGAAGAAGAAGCAAAAAGAAATGAAAGCTAAAACCACAAAGGTTGTGGTGAAGGAGATCAGGTTCGGACCCAATACCGATGACCATGATTACAATTTTAAACTGAATCATGCTCAGAAATTTCTTGAGGAAGGTGCCAAGCTGAAAGCTTTTGTGTTCTTCAAGGGAAGGTCCATATTATATAAGGAAAAGGGAGAAATCCTGCTATTAAGACTTGCCCAGGATCTTGAAGAAGTTGGGAAAGTTGAACAGCTCCCAAAGCTTGAGGGAAAGCGAATGACCATGTTCATGGCACCCAAAGTGGTAAAAAAGAAATAGTTTTTATATAGTTAAAGAATAGGAATAATGCCAAAAATGAAGACGAATCCGGGAGCAAAGAAGAGATTCACGCTGACGGGAACCGGTAAAATCAAGAGGAAGCACGCTTACAAGAGTCATATTCTTACTAAAAAGTCAAAGAAGCGCAAGCGGAACCTGACCTATTTTGGTGAGGTACATAAGGCTGATGAGAATAATATCAAGCGCCTGCTGGCGATGAAGTAAGAACAAACTTTTGAAAACCAGGTAAATTAGTTTAAACCTGGATGTGGAGCCTGAAAGTGTCGAATAGACCGCCTGCATCCGAAAAATGAAAAAGAAATGCCAAGAGTAAACAATGCTGTCGCCTCAAGACAGAAAAGAAAAAAAGTAATGAAGCAGACCAAAGGATACTTTGGTCGCAGAAAAAATGTATGGACGGTCTCCAAGAATGCGTACGAGAAAGGTCTCTCCTATGCGTACCGTGATCGCCGGAAAAAGAAAGCCGAATTCAGAGCACTCTGGATCCAGCGTATCAATGCTGCTGTTCGTGAATACGATATGTCCTATTCCGAGTTCATGGGAAAACTGAGCAATGCAGGCATCGAGATCAACCGCAAGGTTCTTGCCGATCTGGCCATGAACGATCCCAAGGCTTTTGAAGCCATTGTAAAGAAAGTTCAATAGTACTGAACTATAAACTAATAAGAGCTGCTCCCTCAATAGGAGCAGCTTTTTTTTTATCTTGTTCATATGAATTACGCGTTAATTGGACATGGTAAAATGGGCAGAACCATTGAGACCATGGGAATTCAGCATGGACATTCCTTTCCTGTGATTATTGATGAACATAGCCTGGACCTGTTGAGTGCAGATCACCTGAAGGGAATTGATGCTGCCATCGAATTTACCACCCCTGCTGCTGCTCCCGGAAATATAATGAAGTGCATAAGGCTGGGGGTCCCGGTAGTATGCGGAACCACCGGGTGGAACGAAAAGAGCGCTGATATAGAAAAATATTGCGAGGAAAATAATGGGACTCTTTTCTATGCCAGCAATTTTTCCGTTGGAGTCAATATCCTCTTTGCCATGAACCGTAGACTGGCCGAGATCATGAATCGCTTTCCTGAGTATTCGGTCTCCATGGAGGAAGTGCATCACATGCATAAAAAAGATGCTCCAAGTGGCACTGCCATCAGCCTTGCAGAACAAATTCTTGAAATGAAGGAGCATATCAGCAGCTGGCATTTGAAAGGGAGTGACAGTTCACAGGCAGAAGATAGTGGCAGCCTTCCCATAGAAGCCATCCGGGATGGCGAAGTCAAGGGAAAGCACAGCATTCTTTATGAGTCTGAAGTGGACTCAATCACTCTGAGTCATGATGCACATACCAGGGATGCTTTTGCGGCGGGAGCACTGCTGGCTGCAGGTTTTATTAAAAACAAGAAAGGTGTTTTTGGCATGCAGGATTTATTAAAAATATAAGAGAATGAAGGGGGTAACATGGGGCTACCTGGGCTTTTT
>CAYWGP010000091.1:0-2838 GCA_964458155.1 uncultured Bacteroides sp. | reverse complement strand
TCCTTTAAATGCGTGGACGGAGTGGACCTGGAGATGGGCTTAACGCATGCTGTTCCTTCATCCCTAATCGCAGATGCAGGCTATCCCTATGTAGACGAGAACGACCTGGGAAATTCCGTTGCCCAGCTGATGCTTAAATTGATTTCCGGTAAGCAGGTGACCTTCCTGGAGCATTATGAGCATCACCCGGACTGGATTCTCCTGGGTGAGGATGGATATTGTCCGAGGGACTTCATCGAAGGCAAGCCCCAGATCAAGGATGTATCCACCGTACTGCTGGATGGCATTGCACATTGTTCCAATATGAAAAAGGGCCGTCTGACCCTGGCCTGTCTATCCGAAGTTAATGGCGGATACCGCATGCACATTGTCACGGGAGAAGGAAAAGAAAGGCCCAAATGGGTAGAGATGGGCGTGCCCCTGCCATCCTGGCCCAGTGTCACATTCTATCCGGATTCTACAGTCCGAAATATTTTGGATCACGTCCAATCGCAGCACTTTGCAGCAGTATACGGAGACTATGTAGATGAGCTTGTCGACATTTGTTACCTGTTGGACATTGAAGTAGTAGCAGATGTATGAATGAAAGCTATCTCATAGGACTGGATGCCGGGACCACTTCCATTAAGGGATTGCTAATCAGTTCCGATGGAAGCCAAGAAACCTTTGCTCAGAAAGAGTATGCACTGGAGTACAGGGATGGAGACATCGTTGAACTGGATCCTGAAATATACTGGAATACCACCCTTTACATCATCAATCAGCTCCTAACAAAAAGCGGGATCAGTCCGGATAAGATCAGGGCCATCTCCTTTTCCTCGCAGGGAGAAACGCTGATCGCGGTTGATGAAAGCGGCAAACCGCTCAGGAACGCCATTGTATGGCTGGATAACCGTTCAGAGAAAGAGGCGAAATCGATTGAAAAATACTTTTCGCGGCAGACCCTGCTTGAGAATACCGGACAGCCCGAGATCCTGCCGCTATGGCCGGCAACCAGAATTTTGTGGATCAGAGAAAACGAACCCGATATTTTCAAGAATGTAAGTAAGTTCCTGCTGGTTGAGGACTACCTGATCTACAAACTGACCGGGCAATACTATTCCGAGGAATCCCTCGTATCCTCCACACTCTGTTATGATATACAGAAGAAAAAGTGGTGGGATGAAATGCTGGATTTTTTAAGCATTACCCCGAAACTGCTTCCCGAAGTGTTGCCTTCCGGATCACCGACTGGCAGAATCACTAAGGAATCAGCCCTCACCACCGGACTATCATCCGATACCATGGTGATTACCGGTGGCTATGATCATGTAGCCGGAGCCATCGGTTCAGGAAACATTGCTGAAGGAATAGTCTCGGAAACCACAGGTGCCTCAATGGCTATGGTAGTGACCATTGATAATCCGGTGGTTGACATAGGCCTTAACCTGCCCTGCCAGTGCCACGCGGTTCCCGGAAAGTATATCCTTCAACCCTACGGACAAACAGCGGGGATGGTCCTTAAATGGTTCAGGGATGAGTTTTTTGAAGGGAGCAGCTATGATCAGATGACTGCGCTGGCAGAAAAAGTACCAGCCGGCTGTGAAGGTTTAATCATGCTTCCGCATTTAATGGGCGCTGGTTCACCTGAATTTGACACACAGGTTAAAGGCGTTTTTGCCGGGATTACTCCCCAGATGGGCAAAGGTCATTTTGTGAGAGCCATTATGGAATCCGTGGCCTGCATGATCAACAGGAATATAGATGCATTGAAAAAACATGGCATCGAACTGTCAGAAATCCGGGCACTCGGGGGTGGAGCAGAAAGTGATCTGTGGAACCAGATCAAGGCAGATACGACAGGGATCCCATTTATTACACTTCAATCCCGTGAAACCCCATGTCTGGGAGCTGCTATTCTTGCCGGAATCGGTTGCGGGTTGTTTAAAGGTTTTGAAGAGGGGTGTAATCAGCTGGTAGGATTCAAGAAAAAGTATTTACCGGAAAGCAGTCAACATGTCCACTATCAAAGAGTGTTTGAAAAGTATGTCCGGCTCTATGGTCAGTTGAAAGAATACTGGTGATCTATACCTAAATAAATAAGTATATCATGAATATAATTTATAGATTAAAATGTTATTACTGTTTGTCAATTTGTTAATCGTTGGTGGAGCGCTTGCATTTTTAATTTCAGCCTGTGCAAAAGTAAATGAATCCCTAATTTCATTGTCGTGCTTACCGATGATCAGCAGACAAACTCACTGGGCTATTAGGATGAAAACTACATGATCCAGACACCTCATTTTAACAAAAAGTCCAACTGGGGGCAGTTTGGTAACGGTTTCGTGGGCACGGAGCACTTCGCGAAGACCGACTTTCAGATCGACTTTGCTCAGGTAAAGCGTCTGGCTGGCTTTGAGTAAAACTATCAGAACGTAGATAGAAATTTTTTAAAAAATAGATAGAACATCATGAAAAGCTTAAACGATTCCAAACACGGCATTTATCGCCGCGATTTTATCAAAGGCAGTGCCGCAGCGAGCCTTGGGCTGACATCAGGCCTGCTCGGTATTCCTGGTGCCTTAGGACAATCATCAGACAATAGAAATGCGATACAGCTCGAAAATTCCAAGCCCGGCACGCGCGACTGGATGCTTACCAACACCTATATCGATCCGGATACCTGGTGGCGTTCTCCACGAATTGAGGGTTACTGCTCCGAAGCAAGTGTAAGTGCAGGCGACAAACTAAAAATCATGGTGAGTACGAATCCGGTGGCGGAGTTCAGTCTGGAAATCTTCCGCACAGGCTACTATGGCGGCGACGGAGGACGGAGTATGATGAAGATTGAATCCCTGC
>CAYWGP010000090.1:0-16746 GCA_964458155.1 uncultured Bacteroides sp. | reverse complement strand
AATGTTACCAACCGCCTGCAGGGCCTGGTGCCTGGTGTTGCTGTCGTTACAGATGGCAGGCCGGGTTCAATCGGACAGATAAAAATTCGTGGTAACGTTTTCGTTGGCACATCCGGGGATCCTGGTGAGGCAAATAACCCGCTTTTTATCATCGATGGTGTTTTGACCGATGACAACAGTTTCCTCAATCCAAATGATATTGAATCGGTCCAGGTGCTAAAGGATGCATCTTCGACGGCCATCTACGGATCCCGGGCTGCAAACGGCGTGATAATAATTACCACCAAAAAAGCGAAAATGGGGAAAGCGCTGATCAATTTCAGTGCGAAGTATGGTCTCCAGCAAATACCCGACCAGATAGAACTTGCAAATACGGAACAGTGGGCCAGAATCAACAGGGAACTTTATGAAGATGGGAGCCCTGACTTGTATGCAGATACAACCGAGACCGGCATGTACGATCCGAACCGGTACACAGACTGGCAGGATGTTATGACCCAAACGGCCCCGATCTGGGATATGAACTTCAGTATTTCAAAAGGATCTGAAAACAGCAACGTGTATTTTTCTGCCAGCAATGCTCGTCAGGAAGGGGTTGTTGGGAACCCCGTATTCGAGCGGTATAATTTCCGCGTTAATTCCGACATCAAGCTTGGTAAAAAACTGAAGATCGGGGAGAATCTTACCGTGGGGCGCACCAAACTATCAAACCCTGAAGGTGAACTGGGAGCCGTCTATGAATTTCTGCCTGTCATACCGGTTTACGATGAGAATAATCCGAGCGGTTACGGTTACGGGGACGATAAAAGGGCCAGAACCTTTGCACCCAATCCCAGAGCCCTATCGGATCTGATATTCAATGAGACGACAGGGAATCATGTACTGGGGAATGTATTTCTTAATTACGAAATCATACCGGGTCTTGAGTATGAAATGAATGCCAGTATTGACCTGGAGCAGTCACATTTTAAATCCTATTACGAAACGGGCCAGATCGCATGGTTGGAAACCTTGCAATCCGGCCTGACCGAAGTTGATTCTGAATTCTATTCCTGGTTTTATGAATTTAAGCTGCAGTATCAGAAAACGTTCGGCAGACATAGTTTTTCGGCTATGGCTACCTATGTTGGCCAGCAGTTTAATGCTCGGGGACATTCTACTGACATCAGCGGAGGTTACACTCTCCCGGGCAAGAATTACTGGGTAATAGATGCGTCGACAGCGCCCCCAAACAACTATCAAAGCTCCGGACAGGAAAGTACCTATGCCATTGAGTCCATCCTCGGAAGACTGACCTATGACTTCGGTGAAAAATACCTCTTAAATTTCATGATCAGGCGCGATGGTTCATCCAGGTTCGCGGAAGAGGTGCGATGGGGTACCTTCCCGTCAGTATCGGGAGGCTGGATTGTTTCCAGTGAGAATTTCTTCTCCTCGGTATCGGTTATAGACTTTTTCAAAATAAGAGCAGGATACGGAGTGGTCGGAAATGCAACCGGTGAAGATTATGTCTACCAATCGGAATTGATACTCAGATCGATTGGTGGTGTCAACTATAACCTTGGACCTGCCGGGAATTCTGTCCTGGGAGCCACGCGCGGGAAGCTGGCCAACGGAGGCCTCAGGTGGGAGAAGCTCGCTGAGTTTAACATTGGGACTGATATCCGGTTCTTTGACTCACGGCTCGAACTCATTGTGGATTATTTCAATGGGCAGACTTCCGATCTTATCGCCAACAGGCCGCTGCCACCGTCAATCGGTGCCGAACAAACGTCCATCATAGAGAATACTGGCGGAGTAAAAAGAAGCGGCTTCGAATTGGCTCTCAGGTATAAAAACAGGCACGGTGATTTCACCTATGATATAGGAGCCAACCTTACATACATGGAAACTGAAATAAATGAACTGACTCACCTGCCTTATATTAGTGATACGGATGATTTGAATAATGTCAAGGCCAGATCCTTCGAAGGCCAGCCGCTAGGACAGTGGTACCTCCTAGATTTTACAGGAATATACACCCAGCAGGACATCGATGCCTTACCGGAGGGGTTTAAAGTTTATAGTCAGATTCCCGTCGTCGGTGATGCCAGGTATGTTGACCATGGCTCCGATCCGCAGGGGGAATTTGCAGGAGCTCCGGATGGTATTATCAATGAATATGACAGGATCTCTGTCGGAAATGTCTATCCCTTCCAATACGGATTTACTTTCAATGCATCCTACAAGGGTTTTGATCTTATGCTGTTCTTCCAGGGTGTAACCAGGTGGGATGTGTATAATAATATGTATGAGCGACTTATCAACAACAGCTACTCTAATTTTCCGGCTGATTATAATCCCTATTACGATGGCGAGGGAACCGATCCAAGAGCCGTGTTTGGTTGGAACCATTTCAATAAACTGCCAAGTACCCAGTATCTGGAGAACGGTGCTTATTTCCGTCTGAAGAATCTACAGATCGGATATAATATACCCATTAAAAAACTCAATACATTCAGAGTATTTTTCAGCGGTCAGAACCTGTTTACATTCACCAAATACAGAGGCCTGGACCCGGAATTTTTCGGGCCGATGTTTGCACCGGGAAGTGATCCGGCAGGATTTCCCAACCTGCGCATCCTAAGTTTAGGGCTTAACCTGTCCTTCTAACATTTAAATCAAGAGCCATGAAAAATATAAACATATCTATAATTATAGTTTCCTTCCTTGCACTGGCTTCCTGCATGGAACTGGACCAGTTTAATCCCAATACACCAACCGTTGAATCGTTCTGGCAGACTGAGGACGATATCTACACAGGTTTAATGGGTGCATATTCCATGCTTCAGGAGGGTTTCTACGGAGGCCGTTATAGCCATGTAGGTCTCACAATGTCTGACATAGGCACAGTAACGCGCGGGAGTGGTGAATTATACAATGTGGCCAGGTTCATTGAGGAGCCCTATGAATTCTATTGGTGGAACTATATGTATAAATTGATCTCACGCTCCTACCAGGTCATCGATAGAGCTCCTGCAGTGGGCGACAGTGAGAACATCAACGACATGGTCGCAGAAGCCAAATACCTCGTTGCCCTTGCCTATTACAATCTCATTCAAATGTTTGGCTATAACATTGCCTATGTTGATAAGGAGCTCGATGCCACTGACGATTTTGCTTCCAGTGCCGACAGTGTCTCAATCCTGACGCTGACGGAAGACTTGCTTTTCGATGTTATCGAAGAACTGCCTCTGGCATCCGAGTATCCCCTGGATCAATACGGGCGGGTTACCAAAGGTGCAGCCCAGGCCCTACTGGGCAAGCTGTACATGCAGCAGCATCAGTATGACCTGGCCCAGGAGCAATTCGCCGCGGTAATAGGATCTGGAGAGTACGAGTTACTGGAGAACTTCGCAGAAAACTGGATTAACGATGGTGTCACCGCAAATAAAGAAGCGATCTTCCTGGTAAATTACACCTTAAACGGACCGCAGGGCGAAGAGGATGAAAACGGGATTCACAGGGCTTATGGTATCCGTGAAATGAGTGGAGTGGGGATCTTTTCGGATATCGCACCGACTGCTTTTGTGCTTGAATCCTTTAAAAAGGAGAGGGATGTCAACGGAAATTTTGATCCAAGGCTGGATATAACCCTGTTTCATGACAGCACATCACGCGAATACTTCGGCAAAACGTACGAAGAATGGAGATACTTTAACGGAATAGACCTGCTTTATGATAAAAGTATTACCACCGCATTTATGAAATACTCGGAGCAGGAGGGAATGGAAGCTTCCGGGGATTCGATAGTCAAGGAGACATTCAAGATCGGGCAGACGGATTTCATTGTTATCAGGTATTCTGACGTACTGTTACTGCAAGCAGAAGCTCTCAACGGATTATATGGTGATCCCAATACAGCCGATTCACAGGGGAATACCGCATACGATTATGTAGATATGGTCCGTGAACGTGCCAACATGCATCCCCTTTCAGTGGCCAAGCCGGGACTCGATAAAAACGCTTTCCTCGTACAGCTGCAACACGAACGCGTGGTGGAACTGGCAGAAGAATGTGTCCGTTATTTTGATCTGAGGCGCTGGGACCTGTACAATAATACAAACCCGAACGATCCTGATTTTGAGACCTGGACCTTCGAAGACCGATGGGCGAATATCCCGCTGGCAGAGAGGGATGTTAACCCGAATTTAACATCAAATCCCGGATACTAGGTGTTCTGTAAGATATTCCTTTTTATTCGGAAGATACTACGTATGCTCAGACCGCTCAGATCCTAATTTTATATGTAAACAAATTTAGACAGTTCCATTACTAATCTAAAATAAACGATTATGAAAAAAATCTTTACGCTGATTTTAGTATTTGCAAGTGCTTTTGCACTGCTGGCTCAAAACCCGTATGTGAACGCGGCGAGGACAGGGCTTGCCAACAGTTTTGATACGGAAGCGGATGTACTGAATGAATTTATGGCCTGGAGCCATTGGTTCGATGGTTTTGCAGAAAACACTGATACTTCTGAAATTTCATGGGTAGACGGAGCGATGAAATTGGAGGCAAAGCAAGGTTGGGATTATGCTAAGGCTTATTTTCTGATCAGTCCTGATCTTACTGAAACAATTGATATAACAAATAAATATCGTGTTTCATTTAAATATAAGAATTTAGCCCCCGCTGATATTGCACTAGCAGTTAGTTTCAGGAATATAGTGGGCGAAGATACACTGGCTTACGGGGGAGAGATCTGGTTGGAAGGAGGTGATGTGACCTATGGATCTGACGAGTGGGTTACCGTTGACATGGAATTTACCCTGGAAAATTTCAATCTGGAACAAGTAACCGCGCTCGAAATCTACATTGACGGTCAACCCGATGGCAGTGTCATCATCGATGATGTGGTATTCGGAGATTATACAGTCTCAGAGAATCCCTATGTCAATGCTGCCAGGACAGGACTTAGAAACTACTTTAATACGGAAGCGGATGTACTGAATGAATTCATGGCCTGGGGCCATTGGTTTAATGGTTTTGCGGAAAACACAGATACTTCTGAGATTTCATGGGTTGACGGAGCGATGAAATTGGAGGCAAAGCAAGGTTGGGATTATGCTAAGGCATTTTTCCTTATCAGTCCTGATCTTACTGAAACAATTGATATAACCAATAATTATCGTGTTTCATTTAAATATAAGAATTTAGCCCCCGCAGATATTGCTCTAGCAGTAAGTTTCAGGAATTTAGTGGACGAGGATTCACTGGCGTACGGAGGGGAGATCTGGCTGGAAGGAGGTGATGTTACCTATGAATCTGACGAGTGGGTTACCGTTGACATGGAATTTACCCTGGAAAATTTCAATCTGGAAAAAGTAACCGCGCTCGAAATCTACGTTGACGGTCAACCCAATGGAAGTGTCATCATTGATGATGTGGTTTTCGGAGATATTGATGTAACGGATGTGATCGATGCTTTCAGCGAAACCGATATTCAGGTTTACCCGAATCCTGCCAGCGATTATCTCCGGATTAGGAATGCAGGACAGGTGTTTGATGTTGCCATCTTTAATATAACCGGGCAGCATCTTCTTAGTGTACAGAATAAGGAGCAGATCGATATTAGCTCATTGAAAAGTGGACTTTATTTCGTCCGGGTTTCAGCCAACGATGTAAGTGATACATTCAAAGTGTTGGTGAAGTAGTCGTTTTTAAGTTGGTATAAAAAGCCTCCTGCCGGAGGCTTTTTTTCTATTCATCCCCTGAAGCCGGAACTTTCCAAGGCACTGTCCCGGGGCAGGATAAAATCTTGTATTCGTCCAGCAAACCGCAGATTAACGCGGATCCCCCGATTGTTGATTATACCGGTATGAGAAGGTAAGCATCCTTTATAAACCCTGAAATGAAAAAAACTATTTGCAGGATCATTTTATTGTTAAAAGTACTTGCAATGGGCACGCAGCTTCCTGCCCAGGAAAGTTTGCGAGCCTACTATACGAAGGTCAATAAAGGGGAGCCCTGGGAGAAAGAATCGAGAACTACCGAACATGCAGATATTATAGTTGAGCTTAGGACCGGAAAACTGTTATTCTGGAGGGGAAGCAGCTATCTTCCGCTGTGGGAGACGGAATATGGCTCCTGGGCTGTGAATGAAACCATTGAACGAAAAGGGGATGGCCCGGAATCCCGCCCGGATAATCACAACACTTTCTCCAGTGTCAGGATCATAGAATCGGGGAAGGATAAAGTCTGGATAAACTGGCGGTACCTGCCCAAATTTTCACCTGGAAATCCGAAAAGAAATGTAAATCACCTGGATTTCGTTGAGGAAGATTTTATTATTTACCCCGATGGTGGTGTGGAAAGAACCTTCAGGCAGGGCACCCCAAAGATCGATGACTGGATATACGATAAAAACACGATAAACCAGACCTTCAAGCTTATGGCCCGGGGAATAATCGATAAGAAGACAATTCCTGTAAAAACCCCGGCCAATCCCAAGGAAATTATTGGAAATCCTATCCTGGAAACTACCACAGCATCCCCTTCCCTTTTTCTGAATTTCGACAAGGGTAGCGGGGAACAAGTAGTGGATAGGGTGACATCCAATCACTATCTGATTGAAGGTTACAAGAGTTACTGGAAAAAGGGTGTTTCAGGTACTTCCCTTGCGTTTGACGGATATGAATCACAGATACGAATCCCCTCCTCCGCTTTACCCTCTCTGAACCACTTTACCATTCAGACATGGCTTTCCCTGGGTGCATATCCCTATAACTGGGCCCCCATAATACATCAATCCGAGTGGAGGGCCAAAGGGTTTTACCTGGGAGTCGATGCCACGGGAAGAATAGGCTTCAAGCTTCAATCGGGAACATGGAAAGAACTTACAACCTTGTATGAACTCCCGTTAAGGCAATGGATTCACATAAGTGCCACATATGACGGGCATTCAATGAGGATCTTTGTCAACGGGAAAGAAAAAGGATCATTGTCAGCCACTGAATTACCGGAATTCTCCGCGAATGACCTGATTATCGGACGAAATACCCACAAATTCATCCCCTTTAATCCGGTCAGGATCTATTGCCACGAATGTCACACACCCGCACTCTACAGCCTGGATGGTCTTATTGATGAAATTGCCCTTTATGACAGGGCTCTGACGGAAGCAGAAATTGAGGAGGGTTTCCGTAGTACATTTCCTGGTTTTGAAATCCTGAATTATCCGGATATGGACCACCGAAAGCTGCCCAATGGTCAGCTTGAGGCAAAGTTTGAAGCCTACTATACACATCTCAGGTATTATGATACCTGGGATAATCTTTCGAGGTTTGGCAAGCATTGTGATATAGTAGTGGAGTTCGATGAAAATCCCACCAGGTTCATTTTCTGGAGAGGAATGTCCTTTATTCCTCAGATCACCAATCCGGAGAACCAGTGGTACAATAACCAATTCAATGAATCCTGGGATCCCGGGGGCTCATGGGGAGAACCCATGAGTGACAAGAAGTCGAATATCTCACATGTGCGACTGATTGAGAATACACCTGCCCGTAAAGTCATACACTGGAGGTATGCCCAGATCCAGATAAACGGAACCCAGCAGAACCTCGATAAAAAAACAGGCTGGAGTGACTGGAGCGACTGGTATTATTATATCTATCCGGATGGAGTAGCCTGCAAGAGAATGGTCCACTGGTCAAGTGATGACCCTGAATCACATGAATGGCAGGAATCCATCGGGGTAATGGAACCCGGCCAGACACCGGAAAGCATCTCGGATGTATACAACAACACGGTAACACTGGCTAACTTTGAAACCAACAAATCCTACGACTGGTCAGAAGAAAGCCCGGTAGTACTGGAAGCAGATTGGGAGACCACCCCGCTGCAGATTCAGCAGATCAATTACAAATCGGAGTACAAACCCTTTACCATAGCAGATTTCAGCGGGGGGGAGCTCTATGGAGATGCGGATGGACGCCGCGCACCCTATTCCAGGATGGTGGTCTATACTCACTGGCCCATTGGACAATTGCCCACGGATGGTGTACGGGCCATCAAAGCGGACAGGACATCCAGTAATGGCTATACTCATTTGATGTTTGAAGGAAGCGATAAGAAAGGCCGAAACTGGGCCCAGAGACATATGCTTGAGGGAATGAATTCAATGTCGATCGAAGAACTTAGAGTGCTTGCTGCATCCTGGTTGCATCCTGCAGACCTTAAATATATCGGGGGTGGAGAATCCTCCGGATATGATCAGTCACAGCGAGCTTATGTAATAAAAACTTTAGATAAGACTGTCTCATTTACCTTAATGGGGTCTGAAGATCATCCTATTGAAAATCCATGTTTCGTTCTAAAGAACTGGCCCGGAAGCGATCTTTCAGAACTTACAATTAATGGAAGGAAGGTTGAACCGGGAAAAGATCTTCGACAGGGTATAATTACAGATACAGACGGAACAGAGACACTTGTGGTTTATACAAAATTCTCAGCAACTTCACCAACGGATTTTCATCTGGATCGTCAGATCAAAGGTGATGAAATAACTGCGGAAATAGCTCAGTAGATTCCAGTTCGACTGAAGCGACTTATTTTACTGAATGAAAAGATGAACAGTATGAAAAGGAAGATGATTATATTATTATGCATAATAAGTGTTATGCTTTTTAGCTCATGCAATGAGCAAATATTCGAAAGTACTGATGAGGGTGTAACGATCGCCATGAACAAGGCCAAGACAGGAGGGATTCAAAGCGTAAGACTAAATGTAATTTCCGAAAATACCATCCAGGTGTTGGCATCAGCTTCTGGTGAATTTTCAACCCGGAAAAGCCTGTCAGTTATTGAGGTTGGAAGAGAGCCCGTGGACTTCAATGTAATACAAAATGCAAATGAAATAAGACTATCGACCACTTCGTTGGTGGTGAAGGTGAACACACAAAAAGGTATTATTGATTTTTTTGACAGTGACCAGCATAGCCTGTTAAAGGAGAATTATCGTTTTATGGAATATGTTGATGCTCCTCTGGACAAGTATTACAATATAGAGCAGCAATTTGCGCTTAGCGAAGATGAGGCCATCTATGGGTTGGGCCAGATCAATAATGGCATTCTGAATTACAGGGGACATAAAGCACTCTTGATGCAAACAAATCATAACGCAGTCAACCCATTTATACTTTCCACAAGAGGATACGGCATCCTCTGGGATAATTATTCTGAAACCCAGTTTGACAATGAAACAGATATCAACACCATGGTCATCAGGTCGGAGGTTGCAGATGAGATAAACTACTACTTCATTTATGGGGAGGAAAACGATGATATCATTGCTGAATACCGAAACCTGACAGGTCATGCACCTCTTTATGGGAAATGGGCATACGGTTACTGGCAAAGCAAGGAAAGATATGAATCACAGGATCAAATACTATCTGCGGCAAGAGAATACAGGAAGCGCCAAATACCTATTG
Source organism: uncultured Bacteroides sp. (assembly GCA_964458155.1). Taxonomy (GTDB): domain Bacteria; phylum Bacteroidota; class Bacteroidia; order Bacteroidales. The sequence continues at coordinate 7,270 of CAYWGP010000090.1, read as the reverse complement.
ATAATATTATACAGGACTGGGAATACTGGGGGGAACATGGCTGGAACGCCATGATATTCGATAATAAATACTTCCCGGAGCCTGATGAGATGATCAAGGAGATTCATGATCTGAATTATCATTATATGATCACCATTTGGCCCGGATCGGATAAAAAAACAGATATCTATAAGGAAATAAAACAGGCTGGATATGCCTATGATGATATCGTTGCAGATGGTGGATTCATTTGTGATATGTTCAGTGAAGAATGTGGTGACATATTCTGGAGCCACATGAAAAAAAATCTGTTCGACATGGGGGTGGATGCCTGGTGGCTGGATGGTACAGAACCGGCCGTGAACAACGAATTCTACCCCTATTGTATCAAACATGAACTCATAAACAACGGAGTACAGAACGCTCTAGGCACGTTCAGGAGGTATCTGAATCCTTTTTCTCTGGTGGAATCGGGCCACATTTACCGCAATCAGAGAGCAGTTACCGATCAGAAACGGGTCTTTATGCTGAGCCGTTCCGGATTTACCGGACAACAGCGCAACGGGGCCGCAGTATGGTCGGGTGACATCAATTCTACATGGGAGGTGCTTCAATACCAGGTTCCTGCGGGATTGAACCTTTGCATGAGTGGCCTGCCCTACTGGACATCGGATATAGGTGGCTTCTTTGCCGAGGAATTCCTGCCGGAGGGAGCTCCGCGAGAGTATATTGTGGAAGGGTATAAGGAGCTCTACGTAAGGTGGTTTCAGTATGGAGCATTTTGCCCATTGTTTCGTTCGCATGGCACCTTCTATCCCCGCGAGGTTTGGCGTTTCGGTGAGCCGGGATCATGGCCCTATGATGCACTGCTAAAGGCAAATAATTTACGGTATCGACTTTTCCCATATATCTACTCAATGGCCTGGCGCGTTACCAATGAGGGCTACACCATTATGCGTAGCTTACCTTTTGTATTCCCCGAGGATGAGAGCACACATGAGATCACAGATCAATTTATGTTCGGAGATGCCTTCCTGGTGAATCCCGTGCTAAAGAGTGTTTTCGGAAAGGATATCAAGCCGGAACCGATCCCATCCAGCCACTTTTTTAATCCCGAAGGTGAAGCAGGTATGCTAAAAGTAGAGTCAATATTAATGAAAGAAGATGAAGAGTCCTTGGACCCGGAAGAATTGCAGGATTCATCGGAATATCAAGAAGCTGAAGAAAGGGAACAAGATGAAAGCTTTATGAAGGATGCTGAAAGCGCTTCAGATCATCCCGGAAACTGGATAGAGTGGGGAGAGTGTTTCGCCATGGGTTGCAACAGGGTGTCTGGCCAGATACTTACAAAAGAAGCTGGTTCATATGAACTATATCTGAATAAATTTGGAGGTGATGTGATCCTCTCCCCATTTAATGTTGAAGTATCCCTCGAAGAGCTGGAAAGCGGGGAAAAAGCATCAATGGATAATCTTAAGGCAAACACGAAATATAAAATTGCTATTGAATACTGCGCGGAAGGAGACTTTAACGAATTCTACTGGATAACACCGGATCAAGGAATAAGTGCGCCTGAGAATAAAGCGATCAAAACACTTTACCTTCCAAACGATAACACATGGGTTGATTTCTGGACGGGAAAAAGTACTGAGGGCGGCAGGGATATAACGGTGCCTGCTCCGATCGATAAAATCCCGCTTTATGTAAAGGCCGGATCTATCGTTCCGATGGGACCATTCATTCAATATTCTGACGAAAAACCAGCCGATCCAATTCAATTAAGAATTTACACGGGCGCTGATGCTGAATTCGAACTCTATGAAGATGAGAACGACAGCTACAACTATGAAAAAGGTATCTATGCCACGATAAGAATCAGCTGGAACGAAGAAAAACAAAAACTTATCATTGATCAGCGCAAGGGTGATTTCCCGGGAATGTTGAAACAGCGGACTTTCCATATTGTGTGGGTATCAGAAAACCACGGAACAGGTGTAGGTATAACTTCTAAGCCAGACAGGATAATCAGCTATACAGGAGAGAAGATTGAAGTTTTTAAAGACTAGCGATACTAAAATAATGCTTCATTGGAGCCTTAATAAGAAAATATGAAATCACAACTTGCACTGGTAATTTTCGTATTGACAGTCATTGTCGGATGCCGTCAAAAAGAACAGGATATTGGATATAAAAATACAAGTCTTTCTTTTGAAGAGCGGGCGATTGATCTTGTTTCGAGGATGACATTGGAAGAAAAAGTTGCTCAAATGAATAGTATAGTGCCAGCAATTGAACGGCTGGATATCCCGCATTTCGAGTATCACAATGAAGCCCTGCATGGAATTTCGGAAGCGCCCGGGGGAGTTCTGGCACGAGCAACCTCCTTTCCCCAGGCAATTGGGATGGGAAGCACATGGAATCCGGATCTGGTCCATGAGATAACAACTGCTATTTCCGACGAAATACAAGCCTACCGTAACCTTGGCAAGATGGATCCTTCCATTTGGAGTCCAAATATAAACATGCTTCGTGATCCCCGCTGGGGACGCAATGATGAAGCCTATAGTGAAGATCCTTACCTGATGTCGAGGATTGCTGTAGCTTATGTAAGCGGAATCCAGGGAGATCATCCAAAATACCTGAAATCAGTTTCAGCTCCAAAGCACTTTGTTGCGAACAATTCGGAATATAACCGTCATGATGGAAACTCGGAAGTAGCTGAAAGATGGCTCCGTGAGTATTACTTCCCGGCATATAAAGCTTGTTTCCAGGAAGCAGGAGCTTTCTCAACGATGTGTGCTTATAACAGGGTAAATGGTATTCCTGCATGTGCAAGCGAGTGGCTTCTAACAAAGGTTTTAAGAGATGAGTGGGGATTCGATGGCTATGTCGTTTCCGACTGTGGTGCTATCCTTGATATATTCGAAAACCACAACTATGTTGAAACAGCTGAAGAAGCAAGCGCTATCGCAGTTAAGGCAGGTTGTGAATTAAACTGCGGGCCTGTCTACGAAGCTGCGCTTCTTGATGCCTGCAACGCAGGATTGATCAGCGAAGATGAAATTTCCACTGCTGTTGAGCGCCTGTTTGTGGCACGTTTCAAGCTGGGCCTCCTTGCCGATCCGGAGGAATTCCCTTACTATGACATAGGTGAGGAGGTGATTGAAAGTGAAAAGCATCAAAAACTGGCACTGGAAGCAGCCAGGGAGGCTATTATATTATTAAAAAATGAAGATGATGCATTGCCACTATCCAGGGATATAAACAGCATCGCAGTGATCGGGCCAAATGCGGATAAATGCCAGTTGGGTTCATACAGTGGGATACCTTCGCGTAGAATATCTGTATTACAAGGCATTCAGGAGAAAGTTGGAGATAAGATCGAAGTTTTTCATGAGAGGGGCTGCAATATTACATTTAAAGACAAAATAAATTTTAGCCCGGAGGAATGGATTGAACCTGAAGAAGGAAAGGATCAAGTTAGCCAGGAACAGATCTATGCAACTTCAGTTCAGGATATCGAATTCAAGATGCTCTATGATGAATATCTTGAGAATATCGAAGAAACAGACGAGGCCTTAATGGCACGTGCTATAGATATGGCAAAAACAGTGGACCAGGTGGTCCTGGTAATGGGTACCAACAGGTTTGTTTCCAATGAGGAAGCAGATGCTGATGACCTTAATTGGCCAGGAATGCAAGGAGAGTTGATAAAAAAGGTATTTGAGGCCAATCCCAATGTCATCCTGGTTACAGTTAAAGGTTTCCAGATTAAGTTAAACTGGGAGGATGAAAATCTGCCTGCCATCGTCGAGGCATGGTATGCAGGGCAGGAACAAGGACATGCGATTGCAGATGTTCTTTTTGGGGATTATAATCCTGGCGGAAGGCTTCCTGTAACGTATTATAAGACTGAAGATCACCTGCCACACATAGGCGATTATGATATTACGAAAGGTCGTACTTACTGGTTCTTCGATAAAGAACCCTTGTATCCCTTTGGATATGGCTTAAGTTATACCACATTTAAATATTCAAATCTTACAGTGAATGCAAAAGAATTCAGCAACGCTAAGGATATGGAGATACTTGTCAGTTTAGATGTGAGTAACACAGGCCAGGTGGGTGGTGACGAAGTCGTTCAACTTTATGTTAAGGATATAGAATCCTCTGTAATTCAACCTGAGAAGGAGTTACGGGAATTCAAACGAATAAGCATAGCAGCAGGAGAGACAAAGACTGTTCAGCTTCAGCTTTCCTATGATGATTTCACATTTTGGAATGAAAACACAGGTGATTTCGATATAGAAGAGGGTAAGTTTGAAATACAGGTAGGCGGATCATCACAAGACATCAGACTCTCTGAAAGGATAGAAATCATGAATTAAGAAATGACATCAATTCCTGAATTTTTCCGGGAAATCATCCGTTAGTCCCGCTTCTCTGACATCGATGGATTTAATGCCCATTTTGAGAGCGGGAGATCCAGGTTTCAAACGAAAATCCCCATTCTTCCAATCTATAAACATCGGATCTGCGTAGAGGCCATTCTTATCATGTCCTTCTGCCTGTAAGCCTTTCAGCGGGAAATCCTTACTATCCGGAGCAGCTGCATTGAAATAGAGGTTCTGATCTACACTGCATTTACTGAAGTATTCGTATAATCCGGGGGTCTCATCGCCTGGACCTTTCCGTAGCTCAAAAACAAAGAAGTGCTGCTCATTTCCGGGCTCGAATAATATATTTCTTTCGAAACGAGTGCCATCGATAAATCTTCGGCCAACAATTGCGTATTGGTTGGGAGTAACATCCACGATAACATTATTGATCCAGTAGTTTTCATGCTTAACAAGTACTCCGCAAAAAGTATTGGTTCTGAATATGACATTTTCTTCTATCAGGGTTCCTCTTTGATAGTCGTCGATCCGGATAGCACTGTGGAGCATGGGATTATAGATGTCATGAAGATAATTGCGGCGTATGATATTCCCCTCACCGGCACCTGATATGTTCAGAGCCGAGCCATCTCCCATTAACTCTCCAACCCTGAATATTTCATTGTATTCGACCAGGTTGTCCCTTGTGTGCAAATAGGGCGTTATTTCTGGCCAGTCCCATACATCGATTCTCTCCCAGGGCATGGATATAGCTCTTTCTGTGCAAGCTGCGGAATCTTTTATCTCATGCCATCGAATGGAGGGTGCATTTTCTCTGAAAGGGGGATGGGCTCTTCGTAGAAATTCATCATCGGGATTAAAAAATTGTGGACGAACCCCTGTAACGCAGATTGCTTTACGAGGCATATTGTGAATGGTATTATGTGCCACATGGTTTTCTCCGCTCTGCCACATGACAATGCCGTGCGAGTGCCAGTAGATCTTACCATTGTGATGAATGTGATTATTTACTATTTCATTCCTTTTGTTCACATCTTTTGTGCCCGGACCATAGCCGATCAATAGAATTCCGGCACCACCCAGGTGATTGATCTCATTGTTATAGATCCGGTTATTCTGGCAGTGCAGATCCAGCCGGATGGCGGACCCCCCGCTGTTAAAGAACCTGCAGGCTTCCACTACACAATTTTCAGCTCCCCGAAAGCGCAACAGAGCATCTGCTTTGTCGATCATTTCCCAATCGTGTTGTATGGATCTGTCATCAATCTTAACCTTGCCCCGGTCTGCCTGGGTAAATGCCAGGTCTTTAAATACTAATCCCTGCACCGGTTTATCTGCAGGACCATCAAAATCGATTGCTCCTTCAACGCGAATGAGTTCTGTCAGGCATGGTGCATAAATGTTATCTCCAGGTTGATCATCCCTTGGCCACAGGTAGAGTTTCCCATTTTTACTGTCCAGGGCCCATTCACCAGGACAATCAAGTGCTTCAAGTGTATTTTCAACCCATACTGTGGGTTCACCTTCTTCTATGGCCTGGGGTCTTTCACTCAAGATAGTATGCAGACTCCCATAGTTATGAATGTCTGTCCTGGCGATCTGTTTCTCTTCGTCTATAGCTTCCAGTGAGAGGATCGTGATGGTAAAGTGTAAGCGACGAACGATCAACTCAACATCCTCAAAGTTTGACCATTTTTTCATCGTTCCTTCAGCAAATTTGAATTCCCTGTAAGGATCTTTAATTGAAGGATGCGGATCGTCAACCACATAGGCCTGGGAACGTGACCTGGGAAGCCTGTTGTCGTGGTGGTATAAAGTTCGAAAAGTACCAAGTTCCTCAGGGATATCTGCAACCCAAACATTAGCTTTGGCCAGCTCAGGAAGTTCAGATGTACTTTCCTGAAACTGCTTCCATCCTCGCTCTTTATATTGTTCCCAACCATCTATTCTGATCCCTGAGCTGAATTCGGGTTCTTCCCCTGGATATGCCTCATACCTTATCGTATGGCCATTTGCAGCTGCGTCTTCTAAACCAAAAACCACTGTCTCTTTCAGATAGTACCTTCCCCCTCTGATGAGAACGCAGATGTCCGTCTTCCTTTCACTTTCTGTCAATTTTCTTATTTCATCCCTGGCCCTTTCTATAGTGGCAAAAGGACCATCTGAATTGCTACTATTAGGACTATCAAGCTTTCCAGACCAGGAATCATTTCCATTTGTGGCCACGTAAAAATCGGCCTTCACATCTGAAGCTGTTAATGTTGGTATCCCAAAGGTGTTAATGAATAGCACACAAAAAAAAAGAACTGCAACCCTTGAGTATCTCATATTTAATTTATTATAGAAGTGAATCAATCCATTGATCTATCAGAATATGCCCGGAAAGAATATAAAAAACCAGACAATAATAATCCAGACCGATGAAATAAAATTACACCTGATAGCTGCCTGATTGTTGAAAAATCTTCCGGAATAAAAGGAAAGTCTTCCGAAATAGTCTGCAAGTGTTTTTTAGTGCTGCTTTGACTATTATTTTAGTTAAGCTGACAATCAACCTTTGAAATAGGATTTAAAATATTGTGGAATCTAATGCAGGAAACCAAAATGAAGACAAATTCATATCGATAAAATGAAAGCAATTATTACTGCAATACTAATAATTCTCGTGTCGATTGGGTACAGAAATAATAGCGAGCAACAAAGCGACGCATATTTTCAAAGTACAGGGATTTCATTCACGACCAGGAATGAAGCTCTGCAGGAACTATTCGATTCAGCGGAAACACAAGCCATGGCATTTGATTACCCCTTTAAGATTGCACTTGATTCGACAACTCCAGGTCTCACAGACCCTCGTGATGGCAATACTTATCGTACTGTAAAAATAGGCGAAC
>CAYWGP010000089.1:0-12513 GCA_964458155.1 uncultured Bacteroides sp. | reverse complement strand
CGACAGCATCAACGATACGGCAATGCCAAGGGCACTGTCGATCCACCAGAAATAATCCTTTAGCAGAATACCAATAAGTATTACCAGTGAGGAAAGCGCATCGGTGCGGTGATGCCAGCCATCGGCTTTCACCGTAGAGCTGCCCGATTTCCTGCCCAGGAAAAATGCATACTGAGCCAGGAGCTCCTTTACAACAATGGATACTATCGTAACCACTATGGCCGGGGTGCCAAAATTCGCCGATTCCCTGACTTTCAATTGAGAAAGGGAATCTGTAATGAAGCCAATTGCTATTACCAAAAGAAGAATGGCAATTATAATGGAAGAAACCAGTTCCCACCTGCCATGTCCAAAAGGATGATCCTTATCGGGCTGTTTTGAAGCAAGTTTTGCACCCGTAATCACTACAACTGAACTTATGGAATCGGATAAGGTATGCCAGGCATCAGCCATAAGAGCAATGGATCCGGAGACAAGGCCTGCCCAGTATTTCAGTGCAAACAGAGCAATGTTTATAATGATTGATACAGTACCCTCCAGGTAACTGGCCTTTTTCCTTTCCATTCGTAAAGCTGTAATTATTCCTTTAAAATACTACTTTTATCGGAGTCTAACTTAAGCTATGAAAGCAATTGTATTTTCCATCATACTGCTCCTGATGATATCATGCAATGCAAGTAAAATCAATTCTGAAAAAGTGAATGCCCTTGCACCATTAATTATATATAAGACCGTAGATGATTACTATCATAATGTTCCGGTTATATTGAACGATACAAAAGATGAGATAGTCTCCTTCCCTGCCCCTTCCGATCTTTTTTATCAGGGAGAGCTTGCATTACCGGTGAAACTGGACCGGGGTTACCTCCTGGACCGTAGAGGAGTCAAGGTCAATTCGGCATTTACATCTTACACTTACGAAGAATACTCCAAATTGGCATCCGCTCCATCACCACTGGAATTATACGAAAGCATTATCGAAAAAGAACCCTTCGAATCCATGTATGATTGTGGAACCCCAGGCCAGTTCAATGATCTGGTTCAGGACCTGAACAGAGAGATCCGAATGGGAATGAAAAACTTTAAGCCCTTACTGGACTAGACTAATGGAAGGTCTCGTCTAATCCCGGTACTCCCACTGGCTTGCTGTAATAGGCCGTGAAGGAGATCTTCCATTCCCCCTTTACCTTCTCCAGAAAGACTATCTGAATGTTGGAGATTTCATTTTCCGTGCCACCCTGATTCGCTTTCCAAACATTATCGCAGGTCAGCCAGGCACTGTTGCCTGTGACTTTTAAAATAACATTCTCCTTTGTATTTTCCATATTAAAGGATCCACTGCCCTCTACAAAATCACCAATCAAAGCTTCAATCTTATCCCATCCCTGATAGGTATTATATCCATATACACCAAGCTCCAGCCTGACCTCCTCGCTACCCTGGATATGGGTGGCGAAAATACGATCCTTATCCATTGATTTAAACCCATCAGATTCCTCCTGGAGAACTGCCATAATAGCTTCTTTCTCTTTCTCATGGTTGATTTTTAACTGACAGGAAGTTCCAATAAGGATTGCGATAATAAACAGGGGAAAGAAATACCTTCTCATGATTAAGCGTTTTAGTAAATATTACGAAAGATAATATATTACTATCTTACCACAAATTGAAAACTATGAATACACTATCTGTAATCGGAGCAAGCATTGTCACCCTGGCCCTCATATCTTACAGCATTGGAATTCTTACAGAGCAGGTGAAGAAAAAGATTATTCCAAGAGTGTTAATCTTCATTACACTGGGAGTTATTCTGGATATTACAGCTACCATATTTATGATCCTGGGATCAAAGAACTCCCCATTTACAATTCATGGTTTTATTGGTTATTCGGCGCTTTTCCTTATGTTGATCGAATTGCTCCGGATCTGGCGGGCCCATAATAAACTGGGCATGGGCGCCACTGTTCCAAGGGGAGTGCATCTTTATTCCAGGTTTGCCTACATATGGTGGGTAATCGCCTATATCACAGGCTCTCTGATTGCCATGACCTGAGAACCAGGTATGCATTAGTCAGGAACGGAAACATCATTTACTACTTTCCATATCTTATCTCTTCTTCGCCATTCAGTAAGGTATTCTCCGCTAATTGTTCCCCCCGAATAAAGGCTAACCATCCAGCGACCCTTTTCCACGGCAATTGAATCGGCCACACTTATGGATACAGCTCCGAGCTGCTCAAACTTGATTATATCCATCTGGGACCTGTAACTATCCCGTATAAATGATTTACCACATCCATCGCCCAGGAGGCAGGCATCATCCCAGTAAATATTCACTATTGAATCCACCTGCCCTGTATTGAACCACCGGACAATATTTATATTGGTTTCATTGATCATTTGTCTGACTTTCTTTGGCGACCGTGCATTGCCATCGACACAAACCATTAAGAGTACCATTGCCACTGCGGCAAAAACTACGGTCAGAATTGATAATTTTTTCATGGTGTTTGTTTTTAAGTTAAAAAGATCCTTTACCTGGTTCCAAAACAGCCATTGGCGAAGCTTTGATGAATCGAAGACCTTGTAGTCAAGCGCTGCAAAAATCACTCTGATGGTGTGGCTCCTGGGTACTACCTCTCCCGATTCGATTCGTTGAAGCGTTCGAACGCTCAGATTGCATTTATCAACAAGTTCTTCCTGGGTGTAGCCTTTTGCTTTTCTCAGCTCAGCGATTTTTTTGCCTAATTCAGGCTGTTTCATGTTCATTTAATTCTCAGGTAATTTTAAGGTTTAACTTAAAAACAGAGAGCGACATAAGGGTGAATTTTGCACGCCATATAAGCGGCATTCACCCGACCTTTACTGAAGATCAATGCCTTAGCAACCCTGCTATAACATCTCAAGTTAGTGAATAATCCGATTAGACCATATTTGGAGGTAATGAAGGCATCAATTCAATATAAAGTGTTTCTACTACACATTAAAATTATATCTTCGCCTCCCGATGTAACGAAAATGGAACTTATCCGTCCTTATAGCAGAAGATATTAAAGCATGCGTAAAACCCTCATCCTGTCAATACTGATTTCGGGTATAACAGCCCCAATACTCAGAAGCCAGACCGAATACCTGCCCAAAAAAGTATATGAAGCCTACCGGGTGGAGGAAGCCCCTGTGATCAATGGTGTATTTGATGATGCCGCCTGGCAGCAGGGAACCTGGGCAGGCGATTTTACACAGCTGGAACCCTATGCTGACAGGCCCCCTTCACAGCCCACTGAATTTAAGGTGGCCTTTGACGATGTGAACCTTTATATTGCCGTTAAGGCCCTTGATAGTGCTCCCGACAGCATTACCAACAGGATGAGCCGCCGCGATAATGGGGATGGAGATATGGTCTTTGTAGTTTTCGACAGCTACCACGATTTGCGCACGGGTTTTATCTTCGGAGTAAGCTCGGCCGGGGTACGCTTTGATATGATCCAGTCCAACAATGGACAGAATGAAGATACAACCTGGGATCCTATCTGGCTGGCCAAGGCAGAATTGCACCAATGGGGATGGGGAGCCGAGATGAAGATTCCCTTTACTCAGCTTCGCTTTAATAAGAACTCCACAAGTGTATGGGGCTTTGAAGTGGCGCGTCAGATATTCAGGGAAAATGAGTTAAGCCTATGGCATCCCATCCCAAGGACTGCACCTGGACTGGTCCATGCCCTGGGTGAACTGGACGGACTTCAGGATATAGAGCCCCGGAAGCAGTTTGACCTGACACCTTACGGGGTGGCCGCAATGAAGACATATGAAGCCGAAGAGGGAAATCCCTATGCCGATGGTACCGATCCAAAGTTCAATGTGGGACTGGATGGCAAAATCGGGGTCACCAATAACCTGACTCTGGACTTCACCATCAATCCTGATTTCGGACAGGTGGAAGCCGATCCTTCCGAAGTGAACCTGAGTGCCTTTGAGACCTACTTCGAGGAAAAACGTCCTTTCTTTATTGAAGGGAGTAATATTACCAGCTTCAATGTGGGTCTGGGTGATGGCGACGTAGGTAACGACAACCTGTTTTATTCGCGCAGAATCGGGCGCCGGCCCCAGGGATATCCCTCCCTGGATGATGGAGAATATGCTTCAGTACCTGCATTCACCCGAATCCTGGGTGCTGCCAAACTTACCGGAAAAACGGAGAAAGGATTATCTGTGGGCATCCTGGAAGCCGTTACAGCCGATACCAAAGCCACCATTGATCAGGGAGGAACAGAGCATAAGGAGACCATAGAGCCGCTTACCAATTATATGCTGGCGAGGGTGCAAAAAGATATCAATAAGGGAAATACCATTATTGGAGCAGCATTCACCAACACCATCAGAAAGCTGGATGGTACAGGTATGGATTATCTTCATAAAAACGCCACAACAGCCGGTGTGGATTTTACACAGTATTTTGATGATCGCAACTATACCCTTAACGCTTCGGTTTATATGAGTAATGTTCAGGGTTCTACCGACGCCATCTCCCTGACACAACAATCCTCGGCCCGCTATTTTCAGCGACCCGATGCCGATTATGTCACATTTGATGATACCCGCACCAGCCTCTCAGGAATGGGAGGTAAACTGGAAATGGGAAAGATAGGCGGGAACTGGAACTACCTGTTCATGAGTATAATCAAGAGCCCCGGGCTGGAGCTCAATGATATGGGCTATATGCAATTGGCCGACAATATCCTGAACGTGCTATGGACAGGATACAACTTCACGGAGCCATTCAGTATCTTCAGGGACCTGAGGCTGAATACCAATGTGAACATGAGCAATGATTTCGGAGGGACCATCACAGGGATTGGAAACGAATACAATACCAATGCAAACTTCAAGAATTTCTGGCATGCAGGTGTGGGAGGAGGCTTTGGTGTGCACCAGGTCTCAAACAGAACGCTAAGGGGCGGACCATCCATTTACCTTCCCAACGAAGGAAGAATAAACTACAGGCTTATGTCGGACGACCGGAAAGCCTTCTCAGCAGGATTTTTTGGAAGAAACAGCTGGGGAGCTGAGAACTATTATCAGAGAAGTTCCTATACCATCTTCATGACCATACGACCAATTAACACCCTTTCCATAACGCTCCTTCCCTCCTATTCACAGACCTATCACGAGTTGCAGTATGTAACTCAGACCGATATGAACGGAGATCCCCGCTATATATTTGGAACCATCGATCAAAAGGTTCTGAGCATGTCTATCCGGGTCAACTTCAATATTACCCCCGACCTCACCATCCAGTACTGGGGTCAACCCTTTTCAGCCTCAGGTGAATACACCGATTTCAAAATGATCACCGATCCAAAAGCTGGAAAATTTTCAGATCGTTATCATATCTATACCTCTGATCAGATCACTCTTGACGACATAACATATCTGATTGATGAGAACCAGGATCTGAATGTGGACTACGGCTTCGAAAATCCTGATTTTACGGTGAATGAATGGTTATCCAACCTGGTTATCAGGTGGGAATTTATGCCAGGTTCAACAGCCTACCTTGTCTGGTCACAAACCAGAAATGCCTATACCCCGGATGGCAGTTTCAATATTGGGGATAATTTGAATGACCTCTTTACGGCAAATAAACCCACCAACGTCTTCCTGATAAAATTCTCCTATCGATTTGGTTTACGGTAAATCAGATCCTTAAAGGCAGTCCTATTAATCTGATGCAGGAGCAGGGAGATAGAGCGGGTGCCTCTCGTTGTATCTCCGGATAAAATCAAGCTGCTTCTTTTTGCGTTGACTTCTTTTTAATGCCCCATATTCAAGAAGAAGCTCAGAATCCCGGATAAGTACTTTCTCCAGATCATCGGGAGTGTAATCGTACAAGGTATTTGTTTCAAAATCCAGCAGGTAAACAGCCCCGCTCCTGGTCGAATATGAGTAGTTGGGCCTCCTGTAGGGCCCATAATAGTACCTTGAAGGGTAGGCGCCTGAGTCAAACTGTTTAGCAGTACTTTCATCATAAGTGGTGGCAGAGGCAGCAAAACGCGAGAGATTTCCTTCCAGGGTCAGCCGTTGAAAGCTTTGCCCGATCTGTATGTAAAGCACTCCCTTATGAGCATAGCCCCATACCTGGTCAGGCTTGATTAAAGTACGCACACCCCTGTTATCGTTTAAGGCGATAAATTCACCTTTCAGCAAATTGTTGTAGAACTTATTGTCGAATTTCTCCCTGTCGGAAATAATTCTGGCCGGAGGAATGGGACGATTTGCCTTTACCATATCCGGATTCATGTAGAGTCCATCTCTGAATTCGTAGTCGGCACTGTATATGACCATGTCCGGACCCGGAAGATCCTGGATTGTCAGCAGGGGGACAAGCAGAACTAAGATAAACACCATACCCTGATTGTATCAAAAAATATGCCATGCAAAAAAACTTTGTGTACTTTTATATTTTATAATGATCAATTCAGATCCCATATATTCCATTCTCTACATCGACGATGAAGAGAACAACCTGACCAGCTTTAAGTCTACATTCAGGCGGGACTATCATATCCATGTGGCAAGTTCCGGACAGGAAGGACTGGAAATCATGGAAAAGCACAACATTCAGCTGGTCATTACAGACCAGCGGATGCCTGATATGACCGGAATTGAATTCCTGGAAAAAATTGTACCCCTCTACCCCGACTGCATGCGTATGATCCTGACAGGATTCAGCGATATGGAAGCCATCATCCAGGCCATAAACAAGGGGAACATCTACCGCTATGTAAGCAAACCCTGGAACAGGGAGGATTTGAAAATAACCATTGACAGTGCCCTGGAGGTATATAATCTTAAATCTCAGAACAAGCATCTGATCCAGGATCTCCAGGAAGCAAACAGGAACCTCGAGCAAAAAGTCATGCAGCGTACGCGGCAGCTCGAACAACAACGGCAAAATATTACCGACAGCATTAAATACGCGAGCCGGATTCAAAGGGCTCTCATGCTGCCATCGGAGGAACTGGAAAAGATCCTGCCCTCCCACTTCATCCTGAATAAACCCAAAGATATAGTAAGTGGCGATTATTACTGGGTAAGTCAGAAAAATAACAGGTTGATTATTGCGGTAGCCGACTGTACAGGACATGGAGTTCCCGGTGCTTTCATGAGTATTATGGGGATCAATTTCCTGAACGAAATAGTGAATCAGTCAGATAGCATAAAAGCCAGTGAAATATTGAATGAGCTCCGGGCCCAATTGATAAAATCCCTTGGTCAGACCGGCCGGAGAGATGAGACCAAGGACGGGATGGAGATGGCTCTGTGTATAATCGATTCCGCAGAGAAACAGATGCAGTTTTCAGGTGCATTTCGCCCCATGTACCTTATCAGGGATGATGAACTCATGGTTGTAAAGGGCGATCCCATGCCCATTGGCAAGTATAACGAGGATGAAGTGGCCTTTACCAACAAAGAGATGCAGTTCAGGGAAAATGACATGATCTACCTGTTCACAGACGGATATGTGGACCAGATAGGAGGGCTGGACAGGAAGACATTCAAGTCAATACAATTCAAGAAACTGCTTAAAGAGATCCATTACAAGCCCTTGAAGGAACAAAAAGCGATATTGATAGAGGAACACGGAATATGGAGAGCAGGTCAGGAACAGATTGATGATATTATGATCCTCGGAATTAAACTCTCCTTCAACCAGACAGATTAGTTTGTGTTCTTGGCAATGAAATTATAAATTCCGTACCCTTTCCCGGTTCGGAAATCACATCGATATTTCCATTATGCTTCTCAATTATTCCATAGCTGATGGAAAGGCCCAAGCCTGTTCCCTGTCCCACCTCCTTGGTGGTGAAAAAGGGCTCGAAGATATGGTCTTTTACTTCCGGCGGCATCCCCGGACCATTATCCTTGATGATAATTTTAATCCCTATGGCACTGCTAATGGTCTGAATGAATAACTCACCTCCCTTATCCAGGGCCTGTATGCTATTGGTAAGAATATTCATAATCACCTGATTGAGCTTGCTTGGAAAACACTCCAGTCCCTCAAAATCCCCATATTCCTTCCGGACGATGATCTTATCCTTAAGCTTGTTTTGCAGGAGAACCAGGGAGGAGTCAATACCCTCATGAATATCATAAAACTGGCAGGCCTCTTCATCCAGCCTTGAAAAACTCCTGAGTCCTTTAATTATTTCACTTGATCTGCTGGCCCCCTCTTCAATCCCCTTCAGCAAACTGTAGATTTCCTGAATTAAATAGGAGAAATCCATCTTTTCTTTCAGGGAGTCCACTTCGGTAAAATAATTACTCAGATCATTTTTTTCAATGACCTGTTCATATTTCTCCAACACAGAAAAAATTTCTTTTAAATCCTGCTGCAATGGAAACACATTACCACTCATAAAATTAATGGGGTTGTTCAACTCATGTGCTATCCCCGCGGTAAGCACACCCACCGATGCAATCTTCTCCGCCTGGATCAACTGGGACTGGGCCAGTTTGAGATTCTTCAGGGTCAATTCCAATTCACGTTTCTGCTTTTCTGAAGATTCGCTGATATTTACTATCTCATCCCGAAGCTTTTTTATCTCGTTCTTCAGTGCATCAATAGTCTCCTCTTCCATTGTTATAAAATTAGGTTTCACCAGCAATTCAGGGAATCCTTTGCCCGTGCAAATATCTCGTGGAAATCATCTTCCTGCTTCCGCTAAAGGGAGAGTCACTCTTTCTGAATATTTTCGGATATACCAAAATACAAGGCAATAACAGGTAGAACATGAGGTCCACGGTCCAGCCCGGCCGGCCCCACCTGAGAAAAATTATATCAGCCGCCTCTAAAATGATACATGCAGTCCCGGCATAAATTGCCAGTACCCGGGGAACATTCCTCCGTTTTAATTCCTGCCAGAACTTAAAGGATCTTTTGTCCTTAACAGTCATCGGGTGTTAAGCTTGGTGTAGAGGTAAACTTATGAAAAAAAGCCGATGACTGGAAGAATACTATTCTGAATGATTGGCCATCAGATTATCAGGCTCCCCTATTTCCTCCCTTGTAAATCTGTGAAGCCTTGTAATTTTTGCACTTTGACGATATGCTGCCGGTAATATCCGAATGGCTGCTGTCTTGTCTTCAACCTCAACAATAAGCCACGCTTTGTGGTCACCATCCATACATCCCCAATCTGCATTTGTTACGAAATGCGATCCTGATCGGAGAAAGACCTGTATGGCCCTCATGCAGGAGCCTTTGTCTTCCCCATGTGCTACTTCAATTAAGAACTTTTCCATTGCCTTGTCTCCCAATATTAGTTTATAGCTCTTTTTTTATAAATCCCGCTTTGAAGAATGATCTGTTCGTCTTCCAGGCCATTCAGTATATTTTCCAGCTTTTCCCTGGTGGAACTGCCCATCAAAACATTAAGGCCCAGTAAGGGAGGACCATTTGTTTCTAATTTTTCAAAAAGGTCCCTCAGAAACAGAATCCCCTTATGAGTTTGATCTGTAATCTGCAGATTTTTGAAACAAAGGCGCTCAAGTATATCATCCATATTGGCGGCAGTACCAAGAAAGCTGGCCGAAGGATTATTGGCCCACGGAACCGGGTAATTTACTTCACCCGATTCTGTCCTGAAGATATCATAGTATATGAAGGTCCCCTGTTCTGTAAGAACCCTTTCAATTTCTGAATAAAACTTTAGTTTATGATTTATATTCATCTGTACATGCTGGGTCCATACCACATCAAAGGAACCATTTTCAAAAGGCAGGTCCAGTGCATTGCTCCAGAAATAGTCTGTTCTATCCTGGAGCCCGACCAAAGCCGATAAACCCTTTGCAGTTCGGATGTACTCCTGGCTAATATCTATCCCGGTTACATGACAGTTGTAATCATCTGCAAGCATGCGTGCAGGACCGCCCAGTCCACAACCCACATCCAGTATCCTGCAGTGGTTCAGTTTTATCTGCCTGGCAAGCTCCCGGGAGACTTCCGCTCCTCTGACATGAAATTCATCCACTCCGGCAATATCGTTTCTGGAAACATTGTTGATATTAACTTCTTGTTTTTCAAGTCGTTCAAGAATGTTTTCATAGAGGCCCGGCGTGTGATACTGATTTTCGATTAATGTGCTAAACGCTTCCATATGTAATAAATATAAATTTACAGGTCTGGAAAAAGTAACTCATTGGGGAGAAAGAGGGAATATCAAATTACAACCACTTCTGGACTAAAGCATGTATTCAACAAGATTTAACACCTTATTTAACAAGCGATTGCGATTTATCGAAGGTTTTTATACGTGTTGATCTGTTCAGAAATACATTAGCTGTTGATAACTTGGCCTCACGCAACTGTTTTCCCTCCGTATACGTCTTTAAATTAGATCCCGAAGAAGCCCCAATGAAGAAAGTCTGGAATTTCCTGTTTTTTGTGTTTGTTATTTTCTGTTTGTTTCTGCTGAAACCAAGGCAGGATATCATATTTGGGGCTGTCAGCGAATCGCAATATATCAGGCTTTTTGAAGACGGCAAAGATTTCCAGTTTTCCATAGAAGAAAATAATACATATACCGGAACTTACGTCCTGTCCAGAGACACTATTACTCTTTTTTACGAGCAGATAGTTCATCTCTCCACGAACCAGCGGAATCCCCTCCTGAAGGAGGATATTATGGCACTCCCCCGGAAGTTGTATATCCATAAGAATGCTACAGAGATCAAAAGTGCCGATGAAAGACTATTTTCGGCCGAAGTCTATATTGATTTGAGGCAGGGTTTATATAAGTCATATCCGGACAGGCCCGGAATTTTGAATACTGCCCAGACAAAGATTTCAGATCTTAAGACAGGCCCTTAACTCAGTCCTCGAAATAATCATAGCAGACCGAAACCGGATAGGTCACAGGACGGCCCGTCATATTAAGCAGGTTGGCCGGCAGGCTGACTCTCGTTCCCCGCTTGTAATTAAGAACCACTGAAAAATCATGAGGCCGGTCAAAATTGGAAGGGTAAGGCATTCCCCATTGATCTGCTCGCAGGTTTCTGATATATCCACCTGCATATTAGGAATGCAAAAAGGTGTAAGACATCCACCCGTTCAGTGTACCGGCATCTTTGCGGATCATTGTTTCCACCCCGTATGCTGTTTGCTTGCCTGGCAGCGTTTCGGTTTCCAGGTGCTGGATCCTGATAAGGCTGGCCCCGTCGCGAAACTCTACAATATTGTGTCCCCATTTCCGGTAGATTTCCACCGAAGCACTCATGCCGGAATAATAAAAGTCCTTGTAATAGCCCATGGAAACCTGATCCAGGAACTGGGGCTCCATATGGTAGTCACTTAACTTCCACTGGTCAGTCGGTGCCATGGCTATGGTATTACTCATCATGAAAAGGTACTGGTAGCCCCGGTTGTACGAAGCTTTCAGGGAAGAATGATCTGCCAGAAGATACCCGAAACTCACCCGGGGTTCAAATCCATATTAGGCCTTGCAAAGTTCTCCGCTGGCAAAATACATGGTGTCAAGGACATTCTCCTCATTCATGGGAACTCCGGGACTGCTATCTGACAACGGCTCCTGTTATGTCTCAGGTGACTTGAAGGAGTTTTTGGCAGAACAATCTATTACTCATGTTCGGAGAAAGCCACTACATCCCCGTTTTCTTGCCCTCATGGAAAAATTAAAACTGCCTCTGCCTTAGAATATATTATAAGAGAATTACCTAAGGATATTGAACCTTCATCAAAATTAAAATTCTCAGAGCCGAATCAATTCTGAGTGTTTTCTGAAAAGCATGTGCATGGTATTGCAGAATTAATATAAAAGCTTATATGCTAAACATATAAGGGTATTAAGCTGATAATCTTTCCCTGGAATATTGAGACTATCCCATTCATATTGGCGTTATTAATCGATAAAAATACCGATGACCGTCGGTAATTCCGCTTGCTCATCAACTTCGCTAAACAATTTCTTATCAACGAGTTATTGAATTTATCAATTACAATTCTGAACTTGTTATTTATGTCTGAACAAATCTACGTATTAACACCACTCTAGCCGAAAATCCAAACAAGTCATGAAAAATATAGCTGGAATGTTTCTGAAAGAGCCTCATATAACCACCACTCTGATTTTTTGCATGTTATCTGTCCCACTAATTTCTTCAGCGCAAGTCAAAAAGATTGATATCGAGCCTGTAGTCACCTGCACCGAGTTTATTGGTGATGGGAAACTTGTGGCCCATTTTGGTTATGAAAATAAGGGGAAGAAAACCGTTGTGATAGATGAGGCTGGAAGTGTGGTTACATACAATTACGGGCAAGCCAAAAAGAACGGGGTCTACATCTTCGAGCCAGGTGTGACTGAGATGGCCTTCAGCCAGGAGTACGACCACAAGGACCGTGTCGAATGGACCGTAATATTTCCAGATGGTACTGAGAAGACAACGGATGCCAATATCAATTCGAATCATTGTCGTGGCGCCGCCGAAAGCCTG
>CAYWGP010000088.1:0-1557 GCA_964458155.1 uncultured Bacteroides sp. | reverse complement strand
ATACTGAGCGGGAGGAATACTTGTTCTTTTCGGCTCCTTATCTCCAAAACCAATTGATTTTGGTAGGCCAAAAGGGAAGTGATGTGAGTGCTTCTTCTTTTTCTCAGCTTGGTGGCAAGCGGGTAGCCGTAGTGGAGACTTACGCTTATGGGGATTCGGTGAATCAAGCGAGTGGGGTGGAGTTGGTGCCGGGAAGGAACGATCAGGAAAACCTGGAGCGTTTGCTAAAGAATGAAGCTGATTACATGCTGGTGGATGCCTTGTTGATCCAATACCTGATAGCCCACCATGGAGCAGAAGTGAAAAAATATCTGGAGATTGGATCAAAACCTATTATGAGCAAATCCCTTCACTTCGCCCTTCGCAAGGATTTTCCAGGGGCTGAAACCATCATCAATCGATTTAATATAGAGGTGGTTAAGATGACTTTCGACGGAACCTACAACCGGATCCTGAAGCTGAACTGGATACGGGTTGATGTGGATGGTGATGGCAGGACAGAGCTGGTGCTAAGTGGCAAGAATGCGGGTGAAGCAGCTCCCGCTGGTAGTTACAATGTTTACTTCGATGATTCACCATCTTCCCAGGATGGGTCAGGCGACCGGTATTATATCGATGGAACTTTCTACAATAGTTGGGACAAGGTACCAAAAGAGTATAAAGTACCTAATCATAAAGGAGGTCTGAATAGAATGGAAATGCTGGAGTTTTCATTTTGAGCTACCCCCGGGAAACCTCCCGTCAGGGTTACTAATAGCCTGATTTTCAATAAAAAAGATGTAAAAAGTTATCAACGTTTCTGGGCTATCCTGGTATAATATCCTAATTTCGTTATACCCCATTTTGTGAAACCCCGACTAATGCAAATCAAATTACTACCTATACTATTATTTTCAATAACCATCTGGTCAAGTCAAGCCCAAACCATTATCAGAGGAAAATTACTGGAAAATAACGGGGATCCGGTTTCATATGCCACTGTTTTGCTCCTTGGTGGAGCTGATTCCCTGATGATAAAAGGGGCTGTAACCAGTGAATTGGGTCACTTTACCCTTCCGGTAGGCAGTCCAGGTAAATACATAGTCAAAGCTAGTTCAGTTGGTTACGACGATTACCTCTCCAGCACTTTTTCCATTGCAGCAGGGCAAATGGAAGTCGATCTGGGTGCTATCTCTCTGGCTGAAGGAGCCAGGGAATTGGGAGAGGTCGTGATAGAGGCGGAGAAGCCAATATTCGAACAACAACTCGATCGGACAGTGATCAATGTGCAGAGTAGTATCACTTCCAGTGCCGGAACTGCCCTGGATGTCCTGGAAAAAGCACCGGGAGTTACGGTAGACCGGGTCAATTATAATTTATCGCTTTCTGGCAAACAGGGGATCAGGATCATGATCAACGGGAAGATGAGCCGGATGCCTCTGGCCGCTGCGGTGCAGATGTTGAATGGCATTAATGCCGAAAACCTGGACAAAGTCGAGATCATCACTACCCCTCCGGCTAAATATGAAGCCGAGGGCGATGCCGGGATCATCAATATTGTACTTAAGCAAACCGCCG
>CAYWGP010000087.1:0-19630 GCA_964458155.1 uncultured Bacteroides sp. | reverse complement strand
TGAGCTTTGCAGCTCTTCGAAAAGCAGGTGGTGGAAGGGCATGTAGGGAAGCATCACTCCCAGACTGGCCAGCTTATCAGCAATTCCCTCTGTGATATCTCTTCTCTTTTTAAGCAGTACAATGGGCCTTCTCCAGGAACTAAGCTCCTGTTCTTCGGTCTCATTGAGTTCAACATAAAGCCGTGCATCTTCAATGCTCCTGAACATCACTGCAAAGGGCTTCCCGTCACGCTTTTTCATTCTTCTTAGTCTGGAAACTCCCATCTCGCTGAAGGCATTGCACACCAGGTGAAACCCACCTGTTCCTTTCACTGCAAGAAGTGCATCACCGGAAAGGAGCCCGGCGCTCCTGGCAAGGATCTCCCTGATATCTTCCGTGGCTCCTTCGGCATGCTCAAGCCTGTACACCGGTCCGCAATTGTTGCATGCTACCGGCTGTGCATGGAACCTGCGATCATTCACATCCATGTATTCCGACCGGCACCGGGAACACATCTCAAAAGAAGCCATTGTGGTATTGGGGCGATCATAAGGAAGATCGCTGATAATGGAAAACCTGGGGCCACAATGAGTGCAGTTGATCAGGGGATAGCCCTTTCGGTGTTCCTGACTTTTCAGATCCTCCAGGCAAGAGCTGCATACTGCGATATCGGGACTGATCTCTGTAATGGAATCGTTCACATCCCGGCTCTCCCTGATCTCAAAAGTTTCACCGGGCTCAAAGGTAATCTTCCATATCTCAAGTGACTCAATGGATGCAGCCACAGGTGCCTGGCTCAGGAGATCTTCGCGGAAACGGGCCAGCTCTTCCCGGTTAGCATTCACCTGGATGAGCACACCATCATTTCGATTCTCCACCCACCCTTTCAGAGCATGATCTCTTGCAATCCTGAACACAAATGGGCGAAAGCCCACACCCTGTACCAGGCCTTTAATCCCGACCCGGAAGGTTTCAGAGAGCTGCTTATTCATACTGAAATTTAACAAGAATTATCAATACATTGAATACTCAGGAGATCCGGGCTCTCTATTTCAAATAGGAAGTGAGCCCGGAATGATCCAGAATATCTATTCTTTTCCCCTCGGCGCGGATGATCCCCTCACGATTAAGCTCACCTATGGCACGACCAATAGAAGGGCGTGCCACTCCAAATAACTCAGATAGCTGCGATTGGGAGTGGGGTAGTATTAAGCTGGTAGAAGAGGATTGCCTGGCGAGATCCAGGAGGTACTGGGCCAGTTTTCCTTTAATGGTGGTAAATGAAAGAAATTTGATCTTGTTTGATAAAAACTGTCCCCTGCTTGAGACAGCGTTCACAAAATTTTCAAGTACTTTTTCGCTCTTTTGAAGCATGATCAGAAAGCGATCGCGTGGTATGGAAAGTATAACTGCCTCCTCCCCGGAGCTGATATTGACCGGATACCTGTTTTGACTGCCAAAGAGGAAAGCCGGAGCCAGTGGGCGGACGGGATGAATGTCTTCAATCTTGATCACCTTACCCGCATAATCGACCATCTCGCCTTTCACACTGCCTTTTAACAGGATATGAAGAAAACGCACCTCGTCACCGGCCTGGGCAATATGGGCATCCCGGGCATAACTGCGGATTCTTCCCATATGGCCGGAAACAGCCATGGAGATCTCCCGGGGACTCATTCCCTTAAAAAGTGGACACTCACCCAGGAGCTCGATCATCATTTCTTCTGAAATGGACATATGGATATAACTCCCTTTGATAAAAAAAGTTTAATACCTTCCCGGATACAACGAAATGACTTTTATCTTTGTCCACTTCAATAGCAGATAACAACGAATGAATATAAGCAGATGTAGCTATACCCTCCTGGGAGTGCTTCTCTTTCTTTTCTTGTTTAATTCAGTAAGCTTTGCACAGGAGAGCGCTCACTGGGAGACCTTAATTATTCCCGGCCGGCAGTGTCATTACCTGCTTCCCGACTCCCCGGTGGATCCCGCCTGGACATTGAGCTCTTTTGATGACTCCGGATGGACAACAGCTACAGGCGGTGTGGGTTATGGAGACAATGATGATAATACCACTATCGACCCGGCCATATCTGTTTACTCCAGGTATAATTTCACCCTTTCAAGTCCGGAAATTATCACCCACCTGATTCTGGACATGGATTTTGATGATGCTTTTGTGGCCTACCTCAATGGGGTGGAGCTGGCCCGGTATAATATGGGGGATTCCCTGAGCGCTACGGCCTGGAACCAGAGTGCCGATACGCTTCAGGAGGCCCATGTGTATCAGGGCCTGGTACCATTGCGATTCACTTTTGATGATTCCATAATCAATCTGCTGCATGCCGGCAGCAATACCTTTGCTGTTCAGGTTCATAATGAAAGTTCAAGCTCTTCTGATCTGAGCTCCAATCCCTACCTGCATGCCAGAGTTGCAGCCTCAGAAAGCTATTTCCACGCAACGCCTTCCTGGTTTTATCCCCCCTTCTCGGAGGACAGCACCCTGCTTCCGCTGGTAGTACTCTCTACCGATGGTCAGCCCATTCCCAGTGATCCCCGGATCACTGCCTCCATGAAACTGGTGGACAATCCGCCCGGAGTTTACAACTTCCCCGACGATCCCCCGAACGGATACGACGGGCAGATATCCATCGAAGTGAGGGGTGAATCCTCGGCCTGGTTTTCACCAAAAAAATCCTACAGCCTGGAGACCCAGACCGATTCGGGAACAAATAATAATGTGTCGCTGCTTCAACTTCCCCTGGAAAATGACTGGGTACTCTATGCCCCCTATCTGGATAAGAGTTTGATACGCAATGTGCTTAGCTATCGCTTATTCGAGGAGATGGGACATTATGCACCACGGACTCGTTTTGTGGACCTCATTCTCAACAACGACTTTCAGGGCCTGTACATACTGACAGAAAAGATCAAGCGGGATAAGAACCGGGTCGATATGGCAAAACTTCTTCCCGAAGACATAAGCGGTGATGAACTCACGGGAGGTTACCTGCTGAGGATTGACAAACTTACAGGAATGTCTCCGGATGAATACTGGGTCTCACCGGTTCTTCCGCCTTATGCGGATTTCGAGCCGGTCACCTACCAGTATTTTGATCCCAAACCTGAGGAGCTCAATGATGAACAACGCTCCTATATCAGGAATCACATGCAGGAATTTGAGACAGCACTTATTCAAAGCAATTTCAAAGATCCTGAAAAGGGATATCGCTCCTTCCTGGATATGCCTTCCTTCGTGGATATGACTATCCTTAACGAATTCACCAAGGATGTGGATGCTTTCAGGCTAAGCCATTATTTCTACAAGCAGAAGGATTCAGACGGGGGTAAACTGGTCACCGGTCCGCCCTGGGACTATAACCTGACCTTCGGAAACAGCAATTTTACTTCGGATATGCATGAACCCTTTAACTGGATCTATACCAATCCGATAACCATCTACTGGTGGGCCAGGGTAATGGAAGACTCATGGTTCAGGAATGCTTTGAGGTGCCGGTGGGATGAGCTCTACCGGAGTGTGCTTAGCAGCGACCACCTTCATGGAATTATAGACAGCACCCTGATGGTTATGGGTGAATCGGTAAATAATAATTTCAGACGCTGGCCCATACTGGGCACCTGGGTGTGGCCTAACCATTATGTGGGAGAGACTTACAGCGACGAGGAATGGTTTCTTCGTAACTGGATCGACGAACGGCTGGAATGGCTGGATGCCAGGTGGGGCGGACAATGCTGGACACTCTCAGACGAGAGCGAACAGACCATCCCCCTTCCGGATGCCACACGCATCTACCCCAATCCTTCGGATCTTAGCGCCACATTCGTGGATCTGAATGGCTTTGTGGAAACAGAGCTGAATTTCAGCATATATGATATGAACGGAAGGGTGGTTCACAGGGGCCTGGCCAGGTATTCCGGGAGCGAATTTACCTATGCCCTGCCTGATCTTTCCTACCTGGGCAATGGGATCTATACCCTGGAGATAGGAAGTTCTGCAAAGGAGAGGGTGCTGTTCAAGCTTATCAGGCAATAAGGGCCTAAAAGCTGTATGAGTATCTCATTACCAGGACATGGAGCTGCACCGGGTAAACTACATTAAACTCATCTTCCAGAATATAACGAAGCGAAAGGCGGGACGTGAAATTCAATGAGTAACGTATGCCTGCAGAGTACCTCATGCCAATGGTCCGCCATTGTGATTCATTATCTGATCCATGCCAGCTTTCCACCGAGGCAAACCAGTCGAACTTTGTTCCAAAGACATGGCGGGCCACTTTCAGCCTGTTCCGGTTCACAAAAGCATTCAAGCTTAGATACCTCCATTCAGGGAGATCATCAAATCCATACTGGAACCGCACCCGCAGGGAGAGGTCGAATCCCGACAAATCATATCCTCCAATGGCATCGAGGTGGATCCTGTACCTGGTTTGAAGTTCCTGCTCCCCGTTCAAAGAAAAAATGACTCTGCCTCCCCCCGCCAGGCGAAGGTAATCCAGTATATCCCAGGAAGCGCCCAGGGTCATCAGCGTACGCCCGTATTGCAGGCTGTTGTTTACGAAGCGTTGCTCAAGCTCTCCCCTCAAATCCAATTTTGAGCTGATCTTTTTGTCCATCTCCAGCTCCCACCAGGTCTGAAAATCCTGGATCTGGCCCCGGAGATCAGGGGCTGTAAAGAAAAACAGTAATAAACAAGCAAGGGTATATGCAAAACGCTTAATCGTCATCACCACTATTCTGGTAGCTATTACCAGCGTTCCTCCAATCACTCTCAAAATAAAAGATATAGACCCTGGCAGCATCCCGCAGGTAATCGATCCGATCAATCTCCACACGGTGGATGGGAAGACCTGTCCGCTCAGCAAGATCGGCGATCATTTCTTCTCTGCTCTCGGGCCTGATCATATCAATCTTTTCATAAAAGACCAGTTTCTTGGTCTCGGTCTTCAGGAGGTAGACCTTTTCCAGCAGGTAGGTGACCAGGACTATGGCAGCGTTGGTAAGTAATAGTTCCGCATAACTGACTCTCCTGTTGGCCAGGGAGTTGATCACAGAAACGCCAATTACCAGGAAGAGGTAGGTCATTTCCCTGATCGGGATCTGCTGGGTTCTGTACCTGAGCATTCCGAAAATGGCAAAGAGTCCCAGTGCAAATCCGATTTCGACCCCCACGTTTTCAAGCAGCATGATCATAAAGAATACCACCACACTGATCAGGATGTAGGTAAAGAGATATTCTTTCCTCGGAGTGATTCTGTAATAGAGAACCCTGACCAGGATCAGGACCACCATCAGGTTAAAGGAGGCGCGGATAACCAGGTCCCAGAAATCCTCCCAGTTCATCAATTCGATATTCAGAAATTCAGGCATAACAGTTTTATTTTAAGGTTAGTTGGTATTCTTGATTAAGCTGGTTGACTTTCCGGACCTTATTCTTAAAGCGGTTCTGCTTTAATCCGGGGTGAAGCAGGGCCATGCCGATGGCATACTTGCTAAATCGGCTGGGTTTGATCCGAAGCCTTCTTAAAGCAGCATGCAGAACTGAACCTGACAGGCGATTCTCATATTTAATTTCAGCTATGGCAATACCAGGAAGATTCAACTCCTCCCCACTCTCTTTACTGATGAATTGCAATCCGTAATCAAGGGTTACGCGTTCGGTCTGCGAATGACTGACAAGGGTAATCCGCCTGAAATCATTTTCCATGGCCGAATCAATTACACTTCCTTCATAGGGAGAGCAGGAGGCAAGAAACTCTTCCTCCTTCATCAGGACCTCCCGATCCATCCCGCTTGTCTTTACCCGCTGCTTGGTGGTAACTCCTTTTGCATTCTTCTTTTTAACTTCCAGGAAATGAAGGGTGCCCGAACCGTATTTTCGGATCCTTACTTTGTGTCGGTTCGCCAGGCCACGGTGATGCTTATGGTACATTTCCCGGCCATCGGTATCAAAGTAGCGGGTATGATAGTGCTGTGATCGGAAACCATCGATCTCCAGCACCCTGTAATCTTTACTTACCATCTCCAGAAGGGTAGACAGATGCTGAATGCCGAACAGGTACTTTTTGTCCTTTCGACGCATCAGGCTGGCCTTGTTCACCTCTTCGAGGGTGATCCCTTCGAACTGGTTCAGAATTTTTTCGAAATCAGTCCCGGTATTCATATTCATATACCTTTTTCTTATAAAGCTTATCCTTGTTGTTGAAATATAGCTTCTCTATTCTTAAGCCATCCTTATAACTGCTTTTTTCTCTTCTATCAACTTTCCCTTTTGCATTCAGGAAAATCTCCTCCTCAATCCTGCCTTCTTCAGTGTAGGCATATTTCTCCCACCTTTTAATGTCTCCCTTATTGTTGAATTCCTTAAGCTCAGTTAGCTCGCCCTTCTCATTGAATGCTTTGAAGGATTCAACCTCAGGCTCGTCCAAACCCTCTTCAATGAAATACTCCTGCACCGTCACCGAAACGATCTTGCGCTCCTTAACGGTGGTGCTGTTCTGTCCCAACAAAGTAGTTGCCATAAGCAAAAACACGAAGCTCAAAAGGGATATTGACCTGGTTTTTATTTTCATTGAATCAAATTTATAGTTTTTGAATAACAATTTCACCAAGATCAATTACCTGATCCAGATCATTTACACTTACTTCAAATTGTACGGTCTCTTTATCGGATTCTCCTGTCACATCATCTGAATAAAGAAATATCAGGTATTTTCCAGGGATCAGTCCCCTGAATTCAAATAAACCCCCTGTCTGGGTACGAATGCGCTCATCATAATAGGTATGATTGTTATAGGTGAGATAGATCTCCTGCTCGGTGGCATAGTAGATTTTGTCAACAACCAGGTTGGGCCAGGAGGAACTATCCACATAATCCCTCACCTTTACTACTCCTTTGATCATGGCAGATCCATCATCAAAGTCCAGGGTACTGAGCTTCACCAGATTGCCAAGATCATGTTCCTCACCCCTGTCCAGTTCCACCTCATAGAGTTTCTCCTCATCCACATTCAAAAGGGATGATGAATCGTCCGTAGTATAATATACCCTGTAAGAACCGGGATAGAGGTATTTGAACATAAACTGTCCCAGGTTATTGGTCCTCACCCTGGCTCCAAGATCTTCATCGTTCCCGAACACAATAAAAATCTCCTCATCCACTGCCGGTTTCTCATAGATCAGCAGTGAATAGTCGTCATTATAATACTGCTCCGTAAGCGTCCCGGCAATTGATCCGGTTCCACCCAGTCCCTCACTCTTTTCACAGGAAGCGGCAAGAAGAACAATCAAGGATGTTAAGGCTAATATATGTCCACAGGAACCTGACGCTTTCCTCCATACTTGTTTTAACATCATCAACTAATTTTTACAACAGCGTCAAATATAAGAATTCCAATGCGGAAATGTGCCGGCTGTAACATATGTTACCAAATCTTAAGCCTCTTTATTATCATCTTTGTATAAGAAACCTTTAAAACTTGAGAGCGATGATACGAGAAATGGTCAAAATAGATGAGGAATTATGTGATGGATGCGCTGCCTGTATTCCCAACTGTCACGAAGGTGCATTACAAATGATCGACGGAAAAGCCAGGCTGATCAGCGACCTGATGTGTGACGGACTGGGTGCCTGCCTGGGCCATTGTCCCCAGGGTGCAATCACTATTGAAAAAAGAGAGGCAGAACCCTATAATGAGACAAAGGTTATGGAAATCATGGTGGACAAAGGCGAAAACACTGTGGTTGCCCACCTTCAGCATCTGAAGGAGCATAATGAAATTGAATTCCTGAAAGAGGGAGTTCAGTACCTGAAAGATCATCATGCTGAACTGAATTTCAGTGTTGAGAAAGTCATGAGCAGGGTGCATCATGCAAAGGTAGAAGAGGAACAACTGGCCTGCGGTTGTGCGGGTTCCGAAGCACGCAGTTTTACGCCACAGAGTGCTGCCGGTTCAAGCATTCCGGCTGCAGGCGGTTTTACAGTGGCCGGTGCTGCAGCGCCCGAGCAGTCTTCTGAATTAAGGCAATGGCCCGTCCAGATGCACCTGATCAATCCAGGGGCTTCCTATTTCAGCCATTCGGACCTGGTACTGGCTGCCGACTGTGTGGCTTTCTCACTTGGTAACTTCCATTCCAAATGGCTCAAGGGAAAAAGCCTGGCCATCGCATGTCCCAAGCTTGATTCGAACATGGAAACTTATGTGGAAAAGATCAAGGCCTTGATAGATCAGGCAGAAATTAATACCTTAACAGTGATGATGATGCAGGTTCCCTGTTGCGGAGGTCTCCTTCAACTGGTGAATATAGCCTCCGGGCAGGCAGAGAGAAAGGTTCCTGTGAAAAAGGTCATTGTAGGCGTGGAAGGAGATATCCTGAGCGAGGAATGGGTTTAAACAGAACAATATGTACAGTCGCCCCACCACCAATGAGAATGCAACAAAGTTGCCCATAAATCTGGATGCCTGGTTGCTTTTCCGCTTTGACGAGCAGGAGGTAATCAGGCTTCACCTGGCTCCGGGAGCAAGCATGGACAATCATATAAACGACTGGAGGATCATTTTTTTTGTACTCCGGGGAGCAGGTTCCCTGGATGTGGAGGGAAAGGTATTTGAATTGGTACAGGATCAGTCCATTGCCGTGGAAGCGGGAAAGAACCGATTCTGGACCAATACAGGTGATCAAGTTCTGGAGTTGCTCGTTATGAAATCCCGCCCACAGCCATGAGCGGACTGTTTAAAAAACTGGCCCCCCCGGGAAAATGGAGAATCCCGGTGATCATTCTGTCCGGAATCCTGCTTGGCCTGTTTCTCTACCTTGGCCGTATATCGCGGGTGGCTTCCTACCTCTCGGACAATCCCTCCACCTGTATGAACTGTCATATTATGGCACCGCAATACGCCACCTGGAATCACAGTGCACACAGGGAAAAGACCAATTGCAACGACTGCCATGTCCCTCACAACAATGTACTGAATAAGTACTATTTCAAAGCAAAGGATGGCATCAGGCACGCCACCATGTTTACACTCCGGCGGGAGCCCCAGGTTATTTTCATTAAAGAAGAGGGGAAACAGGTGGTGCAGGAGAACTGCATCCGCTGCCATGAAAAACTATTAACGGACAAGAAGATGATGAACCGCACCATGGCCTTTCATGTTCAGCGAAGTGAACGGCCCTGCTGGGACTGCCACCGGGAAACCCCGCATGGCAGGGTTAACAGTCTTTCCAGTGTTCCCTATGCCCGGGTACCTGTCCCGGGGAATCCGCTTCCCCGTTGGCTCAGAAAAAGGACAAAATCAAAATAAAATCACAGCAATGAATTCCTTCAGCAATCAGATTAAAAAGAAGCCATGGCTGGGCTGGCTCTTGTTCCTCGCAACAGTCGTGGTCGTATTTATACTGGGCCTACTGGCTTCCTCCATTATGGAGAGAAGATCGGAAGCAGCCTATGCCTTTACCCCTCAGGTACAATATGGGCAGTTTGAGCCCAGGAATGAGATCTGGGGCAAGAACTTCCCCATGGAGTACCAGAGTTATAAAAAGACTGCCGACACACTGTTCCGCAGCAAATACAATGGTGCGGCCATGATAGACATGCTGGAAGTGGATCCCAGGCTGGTGGTCCTGTGGGCAGGCTATGGTTTCTCCAAGGATTACAACCAGGGCAGGGGCCATTCCTATGCCGTGGAGGATCTCAGGAATACACTGAGAACAGGGGCTCCCGCAGAGGGTAAGAAAAGTCCCATGCCCAATACCTGCTGGAGCTGTAAAAGTCCGGATGTGCCCCGCCTGATGAATGAGCTGGGTGTCGCCGAATTCTACCGGGGCAGCTGGGACAGCAGGGGTGCCGAGGTGGTCAACAGCATTGGCTGCGGCGATTGCCACAATGCTGCCAGCATGGAGTTACAGATTTCAAGACCCGCATTGATCGAGGCCTATGAACGAATGGGCAAGGACATTGGCCAGGCCTCCCATCAGGAAATGCGCTCCCTGGTCTGTGCGCAGTGTCATGTGGAGTATTATTTCTCAAAAGCCGTGGAGGAAGACGTTCCCTACCTGACCTTTCCCTGGGATAAGGGCTTCTCCGTTGAAGCCATGGAGGAATATTACGATGAAATTGGATTTACGGATTGGACCCACAAACTGAGCAGGGCTCCCATGTTAAAGGCCCAGCATCCCGGTTATGAAACCTATATGACCGGCGTGCATGCATCCCGTGGCGTGTCCTGTGCGGATTGTCACATGCCCTTTATGAGTGAAGGTGGACAAAAATACACCGATCATCATATCCAGAGTCCCCTGAATAATGTGGCCAATTCATGCCAGGTATGCCACAGGGAGGAGACCGAACAGCTGATAAGGGATGTGTATGAGCGTCAGGACCGCATTATTGAGAACCGGGATGATCTGGAAGAATTGCTGGTCAGGTGCCATGTGGAAGCCAAACTGGCCTGGGACCTGGGCGCGGGAGAGGAACAGATGCAGGACATCCTTCAGGATATCAGGCATGCCCAGTGGAGATGGGATTATGCAGCGGCCAGCCATGGAGGTTCTTTTCACTCACCGCTTGAAATATCCAGGGTCATCGGAACCGGAATATCCATTGCCCAGGAGGGCCGGATCAAGCTCAGCCGCTTGCTTTACTCCCTGGGACATACGGAAGAAGTCCCCTATCCACCCATCGCAAGCAAAGCAGAAGCGCAGGCCTATATTGGCATGGATGCAGCCAGCATGAAAGCAGAGAAAAACATCTTTCTGCAAACCCTTGTACCTGAATGGGACAAGCAGGCTGCCGCCAGGGAAGAAAACTATAGCGTGAAAACACTCTTCGATTAAAACAGCCCATGCCAGACAGAACGCTTCTGCGGCTTCCTTTAGCCGTATTCTTCTTTGTGCTTATACTTCTTGTCCCGGTCCAGCTGAAGGTCGAGAATCCCATGCTGCTCCTGGAGCGTTTCATCCCGGGGGCCGGCTGGTTTGAAATTATACTCATAGCCTTCTACGGAGCGGTAGTTGCCTATAATATGCAGCATCCCTCAAGGGTAGAGCTATGGAGAAGATATACCTGGCTTGCCTTCTCAGTGGTATTCTTTTCCCAGCTCATCCTGGGGCTGCTGGGCTTTGAAAGCTTCCTGATGAGCGGGAAGTTGCACCTGCCCATTCCCATGATGATCCTGGCCGGACCCATTTACCGGGGACACCTATCTGTGATGAGCATCCTTTTTGTAAGCACCCTGGTCCTCTCCGGGCCAGCCTGGTGCAGCCACCTCTGTTATTTCGGAGCCATTGATTCCATCAGCGCCAAAGGGAAAACACGCCGGACTCCCATCCGAAACAAGTGGGCGTTGAAATCAACGGTTCTTCTCCTGGTTATTGCATCTGCCATCGTGTTAAGATGGATGCAGGTTCCCACCCTGACAGCCACCGTGCTGGCCATTGGTTTTGGTGTGATCGGTCTTGGCCTGATCATCCTGGTGTCCAGAAAAGAAGGCCGTATGGTCCACTGCACGGCCTACTGTCCCATCGGCACCCTGGTCAACCTGGGTCGCTTTGTAAATCCCTTCCGGCTCACCATCGATAAGAACTCCTGCACCGATTGCATGGCATGTACCACTAAATGCAAATACGATGCATTGAACCGGACAGATATTGCAGCCCGGAAACCGGGGCTTAGCTGCACCCTTTGCGGAGATTGCCTGTCGTCCTGCCATGCCGGTTCCCTGCAGTATCGCTTCCCCGGGCTTTCAAGCAAAAGAGCCAGGAGCCTGTACCTCCTGATCACCATCTCCCTGCATGCAGCCACCATGGCCCTGGCGCGGATTTGATGCCGATTTGCAGAAATTTCACTACTTTAGGTAGGTAGATCGGATGCGCATGGACGAAATCACCCATACCCTGCAGAATACCATTGGGATCTCCCCGGAAAACCAGGCCAAGATCCTCTACTCCATATTGATCCTTCTGGTTCTTGGACTGATCAGGTTTGCGCTCCTGAAAATTGTCTGGAGGATTACCGAGGAGCCTAAAACCCGTTATAACTGGAGACGGTCGGTCTCCTTCATCATCGGCTTCCTGACACTTGTCCTCATAGGCAGTGTCTGGATCAGTGCCATCGGCCAGTTCGGTGCCTTTCTGGGACTGCTAACGGCCGGACTGGCCATTGCTCTGAAAGATCCGCTTACCAATATTGCCGGATGGTTATTCATACTTACACGAAAACCCTTTAACCTGGGCGACCGGGTTCAGATTGGTGAGCACGCGGGAGATGTTATTGACATCCGTCTCTTCCAGTTCACCCTGCTGGAAATCGGGAACTGGGTCCAGGCAGATCAGAGCACCGGACGCATTATCCATGTTCCCAATGGCACCGTATTCACCAAAACACAATCCAATTACAGTGCGGGCTTTAACTACATCTGGGATGAAATGACCGTACTGGTCACCTTCGAAAGCGATTGGAACATGGCCAAAGAAATTCTGAACAGGATTGTACGAAGCCACCTGGAAGAACTTTCTGCCGATGCTGAAAGGAAGATCGTCGAGGCTTCAAAAAAGTATATGATTCAGTACAAGCACCTCACGCCCATTGTATACACCTCCATGGATGCAAGCGGTATAAAGCTTACCATGCGTTTTATGTGCGAACCGCGCAAAAGACGATCCACCGAAAATCTCATATGGGAAGACGTGCTTAAGGAATTTGCCAGGCACAAGACGATCGAATTTGCCTATCCCACCCAGCGCTTTTTTACCCGCTCCTCGGAAAAGGACGATTCACCTCTCTAGAAACCAAGGGCTTATTCCAGCTGAAGTACCACCACAGAATGTGCACGCAGCACCAATTCCAGCTTTCCGTTCTTAAGATTTGTTCCCCCGAAGGTCACAGGAATTATTTCCTCGGGGTGAGCAAAGCTATTATGGCTGTCCAACTTCAGTGACCCAAGAAATGTCCCCCTCACGTTTCCCGGGGTCTTTCCTTTGATTTCGATGACAAGAGGGTAATCCTGATTGGGATCAATGTTTACAAGAGACAGGTGGATCCGGCCTTCCTGGTCCATGGATGCACTGGCACTGATGGCCGGCAGTGAATCAGCACCATGCATGTAGTCGGGACTTTCCAGGGTCTGCGGCAGGAGGATGGCATCGTGGTGAACCTGGTACATGTCGTAAACATGATAGGTAGGAGTCAGCACCATCTGATCTCCCTCGGTGAAAATTAAAGCCTGCAGCACGTTGATGGTCTGTGCGATATTGGCCATACGGACTCGTTCACACCTTGCGTTCAGGTAATTCAGTGTGAGGGCGGCCACCAGGGCATCCCGCATACTGTTCTGTTGGAAGAGGAATCCAGGATTTGTTCCCGGTTCCACATCATACCAGGTGCCCCACTCATCAAAAACCAGGGCCACACGTTTCTCCGGATCATACCTGTCCATGATCTCCATATGCCGGTCAATGACATCTTCAATATGCAGGCACTTTTTCAGCACCTTGAAATATTGGTCCTCCCCAAAGCCGGTGGCCGGGCCCTTGTTGCTCCAGTCGGTAGTATAGTAATGGAGAGAAATTCCGTCCATCTGCCAAAGCGGTATCTTCTTCATCAGGGTCTCTGTCCAGCCGAGATCTTCCGAATTGGCACCACCCGCTATTTTGAACAGGCTGTTTTCTCCATAATCCCTGCAATAGGTTGCAAATCTCCGGTACTGATCGGCATAGAAGTCGGCGGTCATATTGCCCCCGCAACCCCAGTTTTCATTTCCCACATCCCAGAATTTTACCCCCCAGGCCTCTTCTCTGCCATTGGCCTTTCTGAGTTCGGCCATGGGGCTGATCCCGTCGAAATTAAGGTATTCAACCCAATTGGACATTTCCTGGACCGTACCGCTACCAACGTTGCCGCAAATTACAGGCTCTGCTCCCAGTTGCTCACAAAGCTCCATAAATTCATGAGTTCCGAAACTGTTATCCTCTGTTACTCCTCCCCAGTGTGTATTGATCATCTTTGGACGGCTGGCAGGATCGCCAATTCCATCCATCCAGTGGTACTCATCCGCAAAACAGCCGCCGGGCCACCTCAGGTTGGGAATTGCAATATTCCTGAGGGCTTCAACAACGTCCTTCCGGATCCCATTGGTATTGGGAATCTCTGAATCGTATCCCACCCAGTACCCACCATAAATACAGTGTCCCAGATGTTCTGAAAAATGGCCGTAAATATGTCGGCTGATAATTTCTGTACCTCCGCTTGCATCTATGGTAATATAGGCAGAGGAGTTGCTGCGACCATCCTGCGAAATCAAGGGTAAGCAAAGTAGAATGATAAGCACTGTCGAAAAAAAGCGGTATGTTTTCATCTGATAGTCTTTTAATTATCATTTACCAGATGAACCCTGGTGGGCTCAGCCAAGCTAAACTTACCACAAAAATCCTTAAATATCCACAGCTCCGCTTACTATCTGCTTGTCTGAGTCATATTCGAAGGAACTGCAATTATGAAGTCTGCTTTCCCCATTGAATCCTCTTCAAGATTTTCCACATCATCCTGACTCACAGTGGAGATTGTTACAATGTTCAGTTCAGGTCTGGCCTGCTTCAGGAACCAGTTCATGCTTTCAAAGTCGTCTGAGTGATAGGCCCCGTTATAGTGGATAAACAGTTTCCCCTCCTGCCAGTTCTCCAGGATAAAATGGGACATCGTTGCATCCTTGATGGCCTGTGAATCGGCCAGATTGGTGCTCCCGTGCCCCCCCATGGGACGTTTGCTTTCCACGGGCATTTTGGCTTTGCTCATGGGGCTGATGCTGTCGGCCATTGGAGTTTTGGCCATCGGGCCACTTCCGGATCCCATAAGTTGCTTATAGCAATTCAGAGAAGTGTCGTACTCCAGTGGAAGCGGAGCCATGTAGGACAGGGCCTCAGTACTCAGGCTGTCCAGCGAGGCCACTCCCTTTTTATATACCATATTGGCATAACGCCTGGGAATATTGGTCGCCACAAATTTCAGCCCGTTCTCTCTGGAAATCAATACAAGGGGCTTGTAGTCTGTAAGATAATTTTTCCAGAGCCGGGCCTCTTCCTCGAATTTCGCTTCTGTAATCAGTCCGGCAAGGTATTCATTCATGATCAGCTGGTTATCGGCCTCAAACATCTCCGCTCCCAGCACCAGGCTTTCTCCCTTTGCTTCAAAGAGATCGCGCGTGAGCTCCAGCTGAAGCCAGTGAGAGATGGGATTTGTATGATATTCTCCAAACAAAACAATATCGGCATCAGTAGCTGCCTCAAGCATCTTCTCATATTTCGCTTTCTTCCCATCCTCCCGGAACAGCCTGTAGGCAGGATTCTGGGCCATGGCCGTCAGGGTAGTAAATCCTGTTATAAGAAGCAGGATGACAATTTTTAGGGAAATCCTTTTCATAGAATTCATCTTCTTTGGTATTTTTGATTGACAAAAGTAACAGTTATTTGTTACAGTTAGATAACACACATTCGACCCAATGGTTCCAAAGAATAAAATTGTTATCCTGGCTTTCCATCCCCTCCTGCACAAATCGAGGGTAAACAGGGCATTGTTAAAGGCTGTGGAGGGAATTGATGGAGTAAGCTGTCGTTATATGTATGACCTGTACCCCGATTATCAGATAGATATAAAAAAGGAGCAGGAGGTTTTGCTTCAAAACGATATCATCATCTGGCAACACCCCCTCTACTGGTACAACGCTCCCTCGCTGCTGAAAGAGTGGCTCGACCTGGTGCTGGAACATGGATTTGCTTACGGAAAGTCGGGCCGGGCGCTGGAGGGAAAAAGTGTGATGTCTGCCATCTCGTCCGGGGGCAGGAGAGATACCTATGGATCAGAAGAAGGGGTGAAGTTCTCCATCCGGCAGTTGCTCGTTCCCTTCGACCAGACTGTTGAGCTATGCAGGATGAACTATCTCCCGCCCTTTGTAACCCATGGAACCCACCTCTTGAACATGGAAGAGATCGGGAAGGCCGCTGAGGAGTATAAGCGCATTGTAAGCGGACTGAGAGATGGATCCTTTTCTGCGGAAAAGTTGAAAAGTGCAGAGTACATTAATGATATAATATCCTGATATGGATGAAAAAAGTTTCTTCCTGAATGCAATAATCTATCTGCTGGCCGCAGTGATCTCGGTTCCGGTGGCTAAAAGGCTGGGATTCGGTTCGGTCCTTGGCTACCTCCTGGCAGGCATGATCATCGGTCCCTTTGTTTTAGGCTTTATCGGGAGTGAAGGGGAAGACGTGATGCACTTTGCCGAATTCGGTGTGGTGATGATGCTCTTCCTGATTGGCCTGGAACTTAAGCCCAATCTTTTATGGGGAATGCGAAGGTCCATTTTTGGGCTCGGGGGACTGCAGTTGCTGCTCTCGGCCCTGGTGATAGGGGCTGTTGCTGTGGTTCTTGGACAGTCCATCGGTGCCGGAATTGCCATTGGCCTCACCCTGGGTCTCTCCTCAACGGCCATCGTACTGCAGACCCTTGCAGAAAAGGGATTAATGAATCAGGCCGCAGGAAAGGCCTCCTTTTCAGTACTCCTGCTGCAGGATATTGCGGTGGTGCCAATCCTGGCCCTGATTCCCTTACTGGCAGGAAGTGCACTGCCGAATGGCAATGATATCTCCCGGGAGGTACAGCATATTGGTGGAGTGGAGATTAGCGGCTGGGTCCAGGTGGCACTGATGCTAAGTGTAATTACGGGCATCGTGGTGGTGGGGCTCTATCTGGTAAAATACGTCTTCAGGATCATTGCACGTACCGGCCTGAGAGAGATCTTTACTGCAGCGGCCCTGCTACTGGTGATCTCCACCGCAGCTCTCATGGATCTGGTGGGACTCTCGCCGGCACTTGGAGCCTTCCTGTCCGGTGTGGTCCTGGCAAACAACGAGTACCGGCACGAGATGGAAGCCGATATAGAGCCTTTCAAGGGACTGTTGCTGGGACTCTTCTTTATTTCAGTGGGTGCCAGCATAGATTTCAGCCTGCTGGGTTCTGCCCCTGCCACGATTCTTTCCCTGCTTGCGGCTCTGATTGGAATCAAGTTCGTGATCCTCTTTATCCTGGGAAGGGTGTTCGGAATTCGTGGAGGCCAGAACACCATGTTTGCCTTTTCCCTTGCACAGGGTGGGGAATTTGCCTTTGTACTGGTCTCCTTCAGCACCGAAAACGGGGTTCTGACTTCCGAAACATCTGGCATCCTCTTCCTGGTGGTTGCACTCTCCATGGCTTTGACGCCAATGCTTCTCCTGTTTAATGATAAAGTAATTATGCCCCAGGTTTTCAAATCGGAAAATACCAGGGAGGAGGATACCATCGATGAGGAGGAAACCCCGCTGATTATTGCCGGTTTTGGAGGCTTTGGAGTGGTCATGGGAAGATTCCTGATTGCCAACGGAATGCGCGCCACCATCCTGGACGATAATCCGGAAAATATCGATGTGCTCAGGAAATTTGGATTTAAAGTCTATTACGGAGATGCCACGCGTGCCGACCTGCTTGCATCTGCAGGGGCTGACAAGGCCAAGGTGCTGATCGTTGCTGTGGATGACCTGCAGAAATCATTAAAGATAATTGACCTGGCAAAGCGCAACTATCCCCACCTGAAAATTCTGGCCCGCTCCGTCAGCCAGGAACACAGCTATGAGCTGCTGGACCGCAAGGTGGATGCCTTCAGGCGTGATATCTTTGAATCTTCGCTCCACCTGGGTATCGAAGCACTGACGCACCTGGGATACAACAGGCACCGGGCCCATCGCCTGGCTCATACCTTCCGGAAACACAGCGACAAGGTGATTCACGAGCTGCATACACATCACAGGGAGGATGAAAACAAATACCTGTCCGAGACCAAAAAACATACCCAGGAGCTGGAGGAGCTGTTCCGCGCCGAAAAAGAGGATGTGGTTCACCTGAGCGATGGATCCTGGGACGTAAGCTCACGTCGTAAGGAGGCGAAAGAAAAATGGCTTCCTAAAGAAGAATAGCATTAAACAGGAGCTTGTAGGATGCCTGGGTGGAGGTCCTGAACTGGGGACCAAAACCAAAGAAGACAAACTGTCCCTTTCCTTTTTCCATCCATATCATGGCTGCCCTGTTAGCCATTTTATCCTCCCCTGAAGCATATCCCGACATCAGTATATCTTTCTCGGGATAGGTTCCGATCACCCGGCGATCCATATCAAATTTTGGTACCGAGGTGGTGAATATGGGACGTCCCCTGGAGAAGACCCCGATACTTTCGGGCATTCCCAGGGTAAGTGGATGATCCTCAATCAGCTTGACTTTCACCAGGCTGCCCGGAACATAGAGCCCGGCTTTAGTAAGGTCGGGTGAGATATCCCTGAAGGGAAGACTAAACTCCTCCTCCTGGTCTCCGTTTTTAATCGTAAGCATGCCCTCAAACAGACGGGCCGACCTCCCCCAGGAGATAATGGTTCCGCCTTCTTTGCTGAAACTCATCAGCTTTTCCATGCCCTCTTTACCTATCCCCTTCACATACTCAGGACGATAGCTCCCCTGGTAGTAAGATCCGCCCGATTTTCGTTTCCCGCTCATCAGGATCTCCTTGTCGGTATCGGGAAAGATTATCGCATCAAATTTCCCTGCCAGATCACTGCCGGCAAAATCACCCGGGTGCAATACCGTATATGGCATATGATAGGAATCGAAAAGATAGCGGGTCCAGCCGGCATCCATATCATGGAAGAAGGTTTCCACCAGTGCTATCCTTGGCACCTCTACAGCTTTGGCAGGAAGGGCTCGCTTATCGAGCAGTTCTCCAGGCTGGAAAGGAATACCTGCAATGAGTTCATTCCAGTTTTCTTTTTTGGAGCCTTTGTATATTATAAAACTACCGGCTCCGTAGGTGGTCCCTGCCACTTCTGTATCCTCCAGCAGACGCTCGACCTTCATACCCTGCTCCAGGGCTTTAAAAACTGCCCGGAAAGATTCATTTGATTTTGCAGGCAGGACCATGGCCGTAGCATCCAGCTCCTTCAAGTTCAGGCTATAGTCTCCTTCTACCAGGCTAAGACTGGCCTCCAGCTCCTTGCTGCGTATGTCAATCTCATTGGAACTTACGTAGCGATGCAGGGGAAGTGACCAGCTGGCAATGTCATAGGGTTTAATCAGTTCGCCACCGGGTGTATAGTGGCGCTCCGGAAACACCTGAGTCTCCATCACCTCTTTGATAAAGGCCCTGAAAGGCTGAGCCAGGGGAATTACCACATCTCCTGCCCGGTAGATCCTTCCCTTGAGAACCACCTGCTCATTAAGGGTGTAAACCTTCACACCATGCTCCTTCATCAGGTTTACCAGGTTAACCAGTTCTCCCTGATCGTGCTGCTCTCTGGGCATGATATAATAATATGGGGCCTCACTTTTTCCCAGTTCGACCTGCTCCCTGCACATTCTGTTCCTGAAAGACAGGATATCTTCCCTGTACAGGGAGGCTGTTTTAATTATGGAGTTGGTAGATGATATTTCGTACTGAACAATATCACCCAGGCGCCACCACCCGCCTTCCCAGGGCATCAGCATATTGATGCTCTTTTTATATTCTGAAAGCCCCTTTCCTCCAACACGCAATTCGGTAGGCTCAACATAGATAGGGC
>CAYWGP010000086.1:0-4931 GCA_964458155.1 uncultured Bacteroides sp. | reverse complement strand
TAATGGAGCTCCAATCCCCGCTGGGTGTAGCGAGTCCCTTCACCTGCTTCTTGCTGGCTTCCCGAAGTGCATTGTAGAAGCGCTCCGGGTTTCCAGTCATGATTGCATCGGCAGTAAGCTGATCAATACGCTTAGCCTCTGAGTAGGAGGGATAGCGTGAGAAATCTGCGCTGATGATAAAAAGATTCTCCGGAGTAAACAAGGGCAACAGAGCTGTAGCCAGATCCCTGGCATCTTCAAGGGAGGATGATCCCATTACTATGGGAACAATCGGAATAGGCTTATTAAAGTAATGCTGGATGAAGGGAAGCTGTACCTCAATGCCCTGCTCTCTCTGGTGTGCCGCAGCCCGGTAGTGTATTTTAGGGTGCTGCTTGATCAGTTCGTCGGCAATCTGGTTGTTGACTTTCACTTTACCCAGGGGGGTAAGGTAGCTTTCTGCCCTGCAAACTGAGATTCCGGTGAACTCCTGCCTGTGCGAAGTGGTAATAATGAAGATATTTTTATAGGATGCATCTTTTGGGATACTCATGTAACCTGAAGCCGCTACCACACCAGAATAGTCATATCCGGCATGAGGAACAAAGAGGCATTGCACTTCCTCAGCCGGCCTGTTAGCTTCCTGGGATTGAACTGCTTTCCCTGCATCTCTGAACAGCTCTTTCAAGCGGGATTCAAGTGCAGTTGAGGTGGCAGGGTAGAAGGTACCGGCAAAAGCGGCCTCTCTCTGAACTATAGCAGCAGACTCCTGTGCAGATCCTCTTCCATTGAAGAACAGCAGGGCTGTACATATAAACAGAATTGCTTTAGCCATACTTCAAAAAATCATTGTATTCCCTGTAAAAGCCTTCCAGCTTCATCATATTATCATACATGAATTGATGCGCTTTGGTCCAGGTATCTCTGTTGTAGATATCTACACCTTCCATCTGGAGATAAATCCTGCTTACCGATTTCCCATTCTCCCTGGTATAATCAAGTTCCCAATTCATTGGCGAGGCCATGGCCTCCTCCAGCAATTTTTTGAGTGATTCCAGTTTTTCATAAAGTTCGATCCTTTTATCCATGTTCCTGGTCTCCAGGTCAATTCCTACCTGTGCTACCTCGCGGTCCACATGAAAGCGCAGGTTTAGGGCCTTAATTCCTGTTTTATCCAGCATCCAGTTCCCGGGCAGGCGCTTCCGTGCCCTTCTTCCAGACGACATGCCTTTGAATTGCTCCCAGAAATCCTCTCTGAGTTGTTTGGCTTCCTCTATAGAAAACATTCTCCAAATATAAGCCATGTAAACCGGTTTCCTGGCTTAGAATCTATTTTACTAAGGACTTTGCCAGGGAGAGTGTGATTTTGCTCTTTATGCAGCATCTTGACAGCACCCTTAGGCTGAAACGGGGTTTGTTTAACATGCGAAGTGTACTATCTTCCGGTCCGGCCCCATCGGCCTTTATGCCGCTGGCCAGGAAGCTTGCTGAGTCAATGTCCGAAGAGGTGGATGGAACACCTTTCGTAATGATTTCAGAGGCGATCCTGGGAACTCCCCTTACAGCCCATATTCTTGGAGGCTGTGTGATAGGGAAGGATGCCTCAGAAGGTGTTATTGATTTGGATCACAGGGTATTCGGGTATAATAGCCTCTATGTGTGTGATGGCAGTGCCATATCAGCCAATTCGGGTGTTAATCCGGCCCTGACCATTACAGCGATGACTGAGCGTGCCATGTCAAAAATTCCTGTAAAAAAATAGTTTTGTATATTGTCCTGTCATCAAATAAAATGAAGCTATGGGGAGTGAACGAAAACATCAGGCCTGGAACTTCTGGTCCGTATTTGTCTTTCTAAGTGCGGTGGTGCTGGTTGGTTATCTTCTCAGGAATGAAGGGATTGATCTTGAGGATATGACTTTCAAGCAGGTTCTGATAATCATTCTGGCTTCATACCGTATGACCAGAATCCTTGTATTTGAGAAGATTTTCAAACATTTCCGGGATGCACTTCAAAGAAGGGAGAACCTGTACGTTATTGGCACCATACACGCCATGATTACCTGTCCCTGGTGTGCCGGAGTCTGGGTCACGCTAATCATCATCACACTGTATTTCATTGTACCCTTCGGGATACTCCTGGTGTATGTGCTGGCCCTGGCCGGTCTGGCCTCCATGATGATTCTGGTTTCAAATTTGCTCCATATGTATACCGAACGCAGGCAACGGATACACCAGAAGGAAAAGTACCCCGATCACCTGTAGCTATACTCCTTAGCGCAAGCCAGGTTTAAAGAAAGAAAAGAGCCACACCTGCGATGGAGATTATGGCTCCGATAATCTCCATGCTTTTAATACGCTCCTTGTTCAGGAGAATGGCTGCCGGAATGATCAGTACCGGAGTGAGAGCCATCAGGGTGGCTGCGACCCCCGTATCGGTGTGCTGCACAGCAAGTAAGGAAAAGCTAACCCCCAGGAAAGGACCCGTTAGGGAGCCAAGGGCCATGGCTTTCATAGCTTTAAGATTTTTTATAGCCCCCAGCAAGTGTCCCCATCGTTTAAAGAGAGTGATAACAATAGTGAATCCCACAACTCCGGCCATGATCCGGATCTGAGTGGCCTCAAAGGCATTCATGCTCTGCATTCCCTTTTTACTCAGCACCAGTCCGGCAGCCTGACCAATTGCCCCTCCCAGTGCCAGCAAGATCCCCAGTACCAGCGGCCCCATTTTACGCTTCAGAATGAAAGCCCCGGTTTTAATATCCAGTTTGGTGGAAACCACCATAATTATTCCCAGCAGGGTAACACCCATGCCTAGAAAT
This sequence comes from uncultured Bacteroides sp., assembly GCA_964458155.1. GTDB lineage: Bacteria > Bacteroidota > Bacteroidia > Bacteroidales. The sequence continues at coordinate 2,131 of CAYWGP010000086.1, read as the reverse complement.
TCCATGCCACTAAGCACTTCGCCCAGTGTGATCCAGCCAATCAGAGCGGTGATGGGAGGGACCAGGGCCATGATAAGCATGGAGATGCGTGCACCAATCAGAATGAAGGCCCTGAAAAGAAAGAGATCGCCGAGCACAAAGCCGACCACCCCGGAAAGAGTTAGCCAGAACCACTGGTACCCGGTGGCCGAAGGCAGAAATCCGTCATTGAATATGGCATTGAAGATGGCAAGAAAAACCAGGCCCATGACCAGGCGGATCAGGTTCAGGGATAAGGCACCCACGCGCTTACCGGCCGACTCGAATGCCATGGCAGTAACAGTCCAGCAGGCAGCCGTTAAAAGGGCAGCTATCTCACCAAGGTAGTTTTGCAAGGATTCTGAGCTTTAAAAATCCCAAAGATAGCCAATCAAAGCAGAAAGTCTACTCGTACCTCAGGGCTTCCACCGGGTTCCTGCTGGCTGTTTTTCGTGTCTGTCCCAGGGTAATTAGGCTCTGGAACAGAAGTACCGCCAGGATGCTACAGGCAAATATCCACCAGTAAAGGGGAATCCGGACGGAATAATCGGTCGAAACTGAGTTCGAACTGGATAAATACGGTGAGCAGGATAGATGCAGCCAGTCCAAGTGAGAGTCCGCAAATGTTGGTAAGAAAAGTTAAAGTATCACGTCGAATGAACTTTAATAAATAATTGAGGGTCAAGGTTCTATAATCTTTTGTTTAACAACAAGTTCGGTGGCACATTCAGGACATATATATATCTCGCATCCCGTGCATGCAAAACAATTGCTGCAGCTGCGGTAGGAAAGGTCTCTTTCGATGGAGGTGCCGCAATTGTGACAAAGAATTATCTTAATCAATTTGTCCATGGATGGACGATTAAAAGTGCCATCTGTTACATCTGATCATGAATTACCTGCTGTTGCTGTACTTGACGATCAGTGCGTCGTGAAGTTCATTGTACATTTCCAGTACGGTTTCCATTTTTCCCTTAGAGTAGGCTGTGAGATAATCCAGGGCTTCCTCAGGGTTCTCCTCGTAAAGTACAAGCGCTTCTTTATCAACATGATCGCGCTCGGAAAAGAGCTGTTCCTCATAGGGATCGCGTACCTTCCAGACGTCTTTGACGGCCTCCTGCCATTTCAGGTAAAGCAGGTTGTCTACAAAATCGATGGCCCAGCATGCCGAAAGCTTGCTGTAGGTGGTGGGATCAAAGTTCTTATAACATTCAGCCGTTTCCCGGGTACCGGCATAAATGGGCACATATGGACTGGTATAGGCATTATCCAGGAAAACCCAGTAAATGCCTCCGATGGGATCGGGCAACCAGCCCCTGAGCTGGGCGATCATGCCGTAAAATCCCTGCGGCCGCGCGACATTCCGGCGATTGTTGATATCCAGAAGTTCACGCATATCTTTGCTCGGAAAGGGCGTAGCCAGAGGACTCTTTTTGATCCCTCCTTTGCCATCGGGCACGTACCAGTCATAATCTTCTGTTTTGTCATAAATGGTTCCTTCGAAGGTGGATCTTTGAAAAGCCATCACATCCTGGATGGAGATCTTAAAATCTGGTTGTACAGAAGTGGGATAGAGGGAGATGGGCTCCACATATTGAATGTATTGGTTATACCCCATCATATGTCCGTCTTTAAGCATGCGTTCGGGCCATTCCGCATAATTTGGCGCAAGAGTGCTGTAAAAGAGCCACATACGATTTGTGGCCCACTCGCGAAGAATGGGGGCATAAACCTCCTGAAGGATAAAAGGCTTGCTTCCCTGAGGATTGTACCAGCCCTTGTCAATGGCAAACTGCTTGTAGTTGGGTGAAAAAAGAAAGGTCTCGGGATCATTTTCATCCACCTCCTTAATTATGCTCCAGTTGGCAACCACCAGGGTATGGTCATCGGGTACCCGCTGAGCCACCCAGATGGCACCGGGCTCTCCGCTTTCAGGATCCCAATCCGATCCCACGCTGAAGATCTCTATGATCCAGATTTCTTCAGTATCACCAATTACCAGGGTTTCTGATTCACCCACACAGGAGGGTAAGAATCCATACTTGCTCATAAGCTGACCAATAAATGCAGTTGCTTCACGGGCTGAAGTATAGCGCTGCAGGGCAAAGGCCTG
>CAYWGP010000085.1:0-6899 GCA_964458155.1 uncultured Bacteroides sp. | reverse complement strand
TGAGCTGTTTGCTTAAATGAGCTGATTGATCTTTGGCATAAAGAGGATCAGAAAGGCAAAAAAGGTAAAACCGGCAGTAAAAGTTACAATGATATTGCTCATGGCCTTTATCCTTGTAGCCTGACCCCACGAAAGGCTGTCGTCATAGGTTGCCACCAGGTGGGCAGCGTTTCTGTAAAAGCCGGTGAACAGGAAAACCGAAGAAAGCAGGGCAACCATGCCCCATTGGATGATGTTTAATTGCAGAAAAATACCGGCTGAAATAACGGAAATTGTAAAGAGGACCTGGAGCAGAAATCCACCATCTTTAGTGGCAATTCTCCCTAATCCAATGTTATGACGGGCGCATTTTTTTACCATAATACATTCGAATTCTTTGACCAAATGTAATAATACTTACGTGAACGCCAAATATTTTTACATGAAAGTTATTCAGGTGCTATTTTCCCCCTTGCTCGGTTTTCATAAACTGACTCTCCCGCAGGAGGAGGGTTCCAACAAGGGCAAGAAGGGATAGAATAACAAAAATATTCATAAAAAGGCCCAGGTAGAGATTTTCTTTAAAACTCATTCCTGCCACGAAAATCATCCCTGTAAGCTGACCAACCCAGAGGAGGATGCCCTGGGAGGTGGATTCGGGTGCCGGGTAAGATATCTCGGCTGCATACTGGAAACCCAGAGGTCCGGCACTCATCACAAAGAAACCCAGGGTGAAGGAGGCTGCCAGGGATATCCTGTAGATTGTTTCAGGCTCATCGGCCAGGTGACCGGCAAATGCAAGAGTTGCAACAGCAGGCAGCATACCGGCTATGCAAAGGACCAGGAAAGGTTTTCTTCTTTTATATCTGTCCGAGAGCGTGGGAATCAGCACTGCTCCGATAATTCCGCCGATGAGCATCACTCCCCCGATCAAACCGTCGGAATCTTCAACCCCAACTCTTTCGGCAATGGAGTCTGTCATGGAAGAGATGGCATTGAATATTCCCAGTCCTATAAGGAAGAGAAACATGGTAATACGCATATCCCTGTTTGAAAGGATGTGACTGAGTCCCTTGCGAAAGGCATAGCGCTCAGTCTCTTCTTCCTCTTGTTGAGCTTCCCTGTTCCGGATCAGTAATAGACTGCTGAAGGCAGCCACAACGCTGATGATCCCGTAGATCCAGAGCATCCTTTCAAATCCGCTACCGTAATCTGACTGGGATGGATCTGATCCCACCAGCATGGGTGTAACCAGCATGGCAGTGAGAATGCCAATATACTGTGCAAGGGCCAGTAAGCCGGCGGCCATTCCCCTTTCATAGAGCGGAAACCAGCGTGCCGTAACCGCAGTGACCCCGTTGAGTATAAAGGGCTGGGCCAGTGCCAGTCCGGTCTGGGCAATAAGAACCCCGGTGAAACTACCGGCAAAGGCAGCCTTCATCAAACTGAATACGGCGAGCATTATGGCCCCGATGGCCAGTCCTGTTCTTATTCCAAAGGTATCGATCACATAGGAGGCCGGGAAGCTCATGACCAGGAAGGCGAGCATGTAGACCATGGCCAGGAAGTCAATATTCAGAAAGGAATCCGGGTTGAATTGACCCCCGTAGAACACTTCTGCGGGTCGAGCCACAGCTGCATGGGTGAGCCACTGAATCTCGATGGCCACGGTAATCATCATAAAGGCGGCCAGAATCACATAACGATAAATGGGGTATGGATTCTTCCTTTTCATGCTATTTGTTTTTATCCGCCTCGCGAGAGTATTTTTTGATATACATCCGGTGCATCAGGCGGGCCTCAAACTTATTGATGCCTTTTGCACCTCCCAGGAATTCAGCCTCTATAAAAGCTTTGCAGGCCTTTTCCAGGACCTGGCACACCACAAAAGCCTCATCCAGGTCCCGCCCCACGCAAACAGCTCCATGATTGGCCATCAGTGCTGCGTTTCTTCCCTTCAGGGCTTTCACGGTCTTTTTTGCAATCTTCTTTGTGGAAGGAAGTGCATATTCTGCCACCCGCACTGAGGGCCCGATGATCTGTGCCATATCGTCCAGGATGGGGGGGACTTCCCGCTGTGCGGCTGCCAGGGTGGAGGCATTCATCTGGTGGGTATGGATCACAGCGTTTACTTTCTTACGGGTTCTGTAAATCTCACAGTGAAGTTCCTTTTCAGAGGAAGGTTTGATATTTCCTTCATGTTTGGAAGTGTGGTAGTCCACCAGGACAATATCATCGGGGCCCAGTTCTTCGTAGGTGCGTCCACTGGGAGTGATGAGCATACAGGTCTCATCCACGCGGATGCTGATGTTTCCCCAGGTCCGGGCCACCAATCCCTCTTTCAGCAACCTGCATCCTCCCTGGATAATCTCCTGTCTGATCTGTTCTAAGTGTTTGCTGTTTTCCATCTATGACTTCTTTTTTTTATGCCTGCATGACACCCTGCTTTAATCGATTCAGATTGGTGGCAATATAGGCTTTTTTCAATCCCCGGCATCGGCACTCCCAGCACTTTCGTAGCTTCCTTCAGGAACAGGCACCCGTCCATTCAAAAACCTTAGAGCCTGTGGCAATGGACCTCGTACTGGTAAGGAATGAAAGAAGACATATTTATGATGCAAAATCCGGAGATTCGGGATTGCATGCAAAAATATCTTATCTTGCCCCCGTCCAGATTGTTCTGTTCAGCTGCATGAAACCGTCAGATTCCAACATAATAAAGCAAGAAAAAAAGGGGGCGGCATGCTTCCGCTTTCTTCGTAACATGGGTTTCCGATACCGATGCGCTTGATGTCAAACTTTCAATTACTTTTTAATTTTTAAACATTTTAGACACCTTTACTATGCAAGCAATTAGATTAGTTTTAATGGTGATGCTGGTAGCATCATTTACTTCAACAGTTTCAGCCCAGAAAAAGGTAGATCCCACAGGGACCTGGACCTATGAAGCCACTTCGGCTCCCTATGAATACAGTTCCGGTGATATTGTTGTTGCTAAAGAAGGAAAGGGCTACTCCGTTCAGATAGTCCTCGGGGAGTATTATAAATTGAAAGGCGAGAAAGTTAAATATGAGAATAATGAACTTTCATTTATAGTTTATATCGAAGGTGAAGCCATAGATATAAAAACCACCGTAGAAAAAGAGGAAATGAATGGAACTGCCTCTTACTCAGAAGGAGACATCCCCGTAACTGCCAGGAAAAAGAAGTAGGATTTTGTTTTACTTCTGTTAACCACTTGAACCGGACCGGGAAGCATGCTTCCCGGTCTTATTATACCTGCCCCATGCCTTTTCTACGGAAAAAGCAGGAAAAACTTTTCAGATTCAGGAAGTTTCTATTCCCGGGTAACTCCCGCTTCCCCACCGGGAGATGGTGGAGGACGGGCAGACAGAGCTGTGTTTTTGAGGAAAGTAAATGGTATATTTGAAAAGTAGGAATAGCTAAAACTCTCATTATGAAAAAACACCACCTCCTCCTGGCTGCTGTATTTATCCTGATGCAGCAGGGACTGCAGGCCCAGAACTTTGACGGCCTTGACAACAATCTTTCCAATCTCTACCGCATGTCCGATGCCCTTACACGCAGTATCTCCCCTGAAAATTTTACCGGGGAAAAGGGCAAGGGGGGCATGGCCGAACTTGGGGAAGGTGCTGCTTCCCATGAAGCCCGTGAACTCGGGCAGGGCTACAAGGTCAGTCCCTATGTGATCATACAGCCCGGGGAGGTATTTACCATGGCCGAAATAGATGGTTCAGGCTGCATTCAGCATATCTGGCTCACCCCGACGGGCGACTGGCGCTTTTATATTCTGCGCTTCTACTGGGACGATGAGGAAGAGCCTTCCGTGGAAGTGCCTGTGGGTGATTTCTTTGGTATGGGATGGGGTGAATATGCACATTTGAATTCCCTGGCAGTATGCGTGAATCCCGGCAGGGCCTTTAACTGCTACTGGCAGATGCCTTTCCGGAAAAAGTGCCGCATTACCATGGAGAATATTGATGTGAAGCCCACCAGGCTCTATTACCAGGTGGATTATGTGCTGACAGATGTGCCCGACGATGCGGCCTATTTTCATGCCCAGTTCCGGAGACCGGCTCCGGATGCGGATAAAGCTGCCTACACCATTGTGGAAGGCATAAAGGGCAAGGGACAGTTTGTGGGGACCTACATGGCCTGGCAGGTTAATAATAATGGTTGGTGGGGCGAAGGAGAAATCAAGTTTTATATGGACGGGGACAAGGAGTTCCCAACCATCTGCGGTACCGGTGCCGAGGATTATTTCTGCGGATCCTACAATTTTGATGTGGGCGGACAGTACAAGGAATTCAGCACGCCGTATTCAGGTCTGCACCAGGTGATCCGTCCCGATGGCAGCTACCAGGCCAATACACGCTTCGGCCTTTACCGCTGGCATATCACGGACCCCATCCGCTTTGAGAAGGATCTGCGGATCACCATCCAGGACCTGGGCTGGCGCAGCGGGGGACGCTACCTGAAACAGGGAAGCGATATTGCTTCGGTGGCATTCTGGTACCAGGATGAACCCCATGTGCCCTTCCCGGCCCTTCCTTCCAAAGATGATCTGGAAGTACCTTAAACATTAAACCCTATTCTATAAACTATAAGCATCCTATGAAACACTTAGCTCCCCTTTTCCTCCTGCTCGCTTTGCTCTTCAGCTGCGATCAAACAAACCCTCCCGCGGCCCTTGAACCCCTGCCTGAGGCCAGACAACTTAAGTGGCACGAGCTCGAATTCTATGCTTTTGTCCATTTCAATATGAACACCTTTACGGATATGGAATGGGGTAGCGGCGGGGAAGATCCGAACTTGTTCAATCCCACCGAGCTGGATTGCCTTCAATGGGCGCGTGTTTGCAAGGAGGCCGGGATGACAGGGATTATCCTCACTGCCAAACATCACGATGGTTTTTGTTTGTGGCCCTCGGAGTATACCGGGCATTCGGTGAAAAATTCCCCATGGAAGAACGGGAAGGGAGATGTGGTCAGGGAGCTGGCAGATGCCTGCCAGCAGTATGGCCTGAAGCTGGGCCTCTACCTGTCACCCTGGGACCGCAATCATGCTGAATACGGGACCGATGCTTATATCACCTATTTCCGGAACCAGCTCACCGAGTTGATGAGTAACTACGGCGAAGTCTTCGAGGTGTGGTTTGACGGGGCCAATGGAGGCACCGGCTGGTATGGCGGGGCCAATGAGGAGAGACGGGTCGACCGTAAAACCTACTATGAATGGCCTGTTACCCGGCAGATAGTGCGTGAGCTGCAGCCCGATGCGGTGATGTTCAGCGACGCAGGCCCGGGTGTACGCTGGGTGGGCAATGAAGCTGGCTGGGCCGGGGAGACCAACTGGAGCATTATTCGAAGGGATGAATTCTGGCCGGGATCGCCCAACTACAAGGATCTTACCACCGGACACGAGGATGGAACCCACTGGGTGCCTGCTGAAGTGGATGTTTCCATCCGGCCCGGATGGTACTACCATAAATCGGAAGATCATAAGGTGAAATCAGTGAAGCAACTGGTGGATATCTACTACCATTCCATAGGAAGGAACGCCTCCTTTCTTTTGAATTTTCCTGTGGACCAGCGAGGTCTGATCCATGAAAAGGATGTGGAGCAACTGATGAAAATGGTGGAAGTGATTCAGGCCGACCTGGCCATCGACCTGGCCTGGGATGCTAAAATTGAAGCCAGTCAGGTCAGGGGAGGTTCCAGGATCTATGATGCCGGCAGGGTGGCGGATGGCGATCCGGAAACATACTGGGCTACAGACGATAGTGTGATTAATGCTTCGCTGACCTTTATTTTCAGGGAAGAGCAAACCTTCAACCGCTTCCTGGTCCAGGAGTACATACCGTTGGGACAACGTGTAAAGGAATTTTCCCTGGAGGCCTGGGTGAACGGAGCCTGGGTGGAGATCGACAGGCAGACAACCATCGGGAGCAAACGTATACTGAGGTTTGAAAATGTAAGTAGCAGCAAACTCCGTTTTAATATTCTGGATGCAAAAGCCTGTCCCACCATTTCAAATGTGGAGATTTACCATGCTCCAAAGCTGCTGGAGCCACCGGCCATTGAGCGGGACAGGCAGGGTAATGTATTTATGGAATCCTTTGACAATGGCCTTGAAATTATTTACACCCTTGACGGTTCGGATCCGGATGAAAGTTCAAGCACTTATACAGAATCATTTAAGCTCAGGGGGAAGGGTGAGATCAGGGCCATGGTTTATGATCCGGCCACAGGGGAATCCAGTGCTGCAACACAACAGATCTTCGATATCTGCAAGGAGAACTGGAAAGTACGCACCCCCGATCCTGAAATTTATCACAGGGTAGGGGCAGCCATTGATGCAAATCCGCGGACCATATGGAGAAGCAGGGCTGAGCAGGGCTTGCCACAGGCTATGATAGTGGACCTGGGAGAGGAGCTTATGCTTGGTGGTTTTACCTACCTGCCCACCCAGCAACGCTACATAGATGGTACCATATCGCAATACAAACTTTACCTGAGCGAGGATGGAAAGCGCTGGGGCCAGCCTGTATCATCAGGGGAGTTCAGTAACATCAGGAACAGTCCCGTACTGCAAACCCTGACTTTTGAGCCCCTGCCTGCACGCTATTTCAAATTCGTGGCCGAGCGGGAGATCAATGATGCATCTTTTGTCAGTATTGCAGAACTGGGGATAATCACGGCGGAAAATGAATAGCATATGAAAAAAGTATGTGCATATGGAATGGTCCTGCTGGCTCTGCTATCGATACCTTATTCGAAGCTTGCCGGGCAGGTATCGGTTGACAGCTTGCGCCTGGTGAGAGTTCTTACCTATAATATTCTGCACGGAGAAACCCTGAAGGGAGACTTTGACCTGGACCTGATTGCCCGGGTGATCAG
>CAYWGP010000084.1:0-10381 GCA_964458155.1 uncultured Bacteroides sp. | reverse complement strand
GACTTTCACTTCGTCGGCAATCTGCTTTGTGATCCTGTTATAGAGGTTAAGCATCTGGCCCTTTTCCTCCTTATACTCGGCAGTCCAGAGTTGTTTTTCTTCAGGGAATACACTGACCACTCTAACCTGGAGACATATGCTGTCCCCCACGCACATGACCGTTGCTTCAACCACAGCCTCCACTTCCAGTTCTTCAGCAATTTCAGGGGCTGACAAATCAACGTTTTGATATTTTCTTGAAGAAGTATTTCCGATCACACGCAATCCACCAATCCGTCCCATATCCCCTACGAGGGAGGAATGCATTCCATCTACAAAATATTCAAGTTGATCGTCCCCGGTATAGTTATCAAAGGGCAGGATAACCAGGGACTGGATATCACCCGCCTTTAATTCTTTTGTTCCTCCCAGGATGTTTAGGGTCAGCAGTCCGGCGATTACAACAAAACTCACATAGGTGGCAATTCTCCAGGCGTTGGGAACCACCAGCTTTTTTTGATCCTCCACCTCTTCCACCGCTTTGGTTTTTTCGATTCCTTCTGGTGTGAGATCATAAATCCAGGCCAGAATGATTGCCAGGGGAAATCCCACAGCCAGGATCACTACCACAATGGTGGAGAGCCTGGGAGGTAGATTCAAAGGTTCTGTGAGGTTATTTATTAGCTCAATAAGAACAAATGATGCTGAAGCATACACTGTTATCACATGGACTACTCTGCGGCGCTTTAGCTCCTGCCAGAATCGGGATACTTTAGTGCTTCTCTGGGGCATAGGTTTCACGAATCAGATAAAGAAAGGTTCATTTTTAACAAAAGGGAATCAAAGGCAGGATCGTCTATTTTAAAAGGTTCGACACTGTAGTACTCCGTTGGAAGATAGGGCAACATGGGATGATGAGCCTCAAAGGCCTTTTCATAATAGTACATTGCTTTCGCATCGTCCCCTATCATTGTGTAAAGCTGGCCGAGATCCACTGTAAAATCCCCTGATAGCATTTCAATTTCAACTATAAATTCTTTAACACAGGCTTCAAGGCCATGTTGATCAAATGTTCTTAGAATAGAATTCTTTATATCCTCATTCAATAACATTAAAGATGTCCATATCTCAATCGACTTTCGATATTCTCCCTGGAGTGCGTAGATTCCAACTAGATTTGAAAGAGCCGCCATGTGATTTGGGTCAATGGAAAGTGCCTTTTCACATGCCATAACGCCTTCATCATATTTTCCGGCGGTGGTCCATACCAAGGAAGCCAGTCCTTGAATCATGGGATTTAAAGGATCCAGATCCAATGCAGTTTGACAGTGGTCAAGAGCTTCATCCACTCTTCTTAAGCAGGAGAGCAGATGGGCATAATACATGTGACCAAGTGCATAATTTGGCGATATCTCCAGAACTATTAAAAACTCCTGTTCGGCTTTCTCCCAATTCCAGGCAGTCCATCCATTTACCAGTGCACTGACATAATGAACAAAGCTGGAACCGGGATCCAATTCGATTGCTTTGTTGAGGTATTCATACATCTTGGGAATGGTGACAGATGAGGGAGCCAGGCTGAATTGATGGATAGCCACCCAGAAATATGCAATTCCGGCATAAGGCAGGGCCCATTCCGGATCTGTTTCAATAGCTTTGTTAAAATACTCCAGGGCCTGTTGAAATGCTTTGGGAGTGAACTGATCCCAATAATACAATCCCCTTAAATAGTAGTCATAAGCTTCACTATTAATTGTTCTGCTTGCTTTCAGCAGATCTTCTTCCTCTGTGGTGAGCTGCACCATAACCTCGTTGGCAATTTGCTTGGTAACCTGGTTATAAAGATTCATAATCTGGCGTTTCTCCTCCTTGTATTCAGCGATCCAAAGCTGTTTTTCTTCGGGAAAAGGCGTGACCACCCTGATTTGTATGCATACACTATCACCATAGCACATGACTATCGGCTCTACCACAGCATCTGCATTTAGCTCTGTAGCCATTTGGGGCAAGGACATATCCAGATCTTTATATGCACGGGCCGTAGTTTTGGAAATGACTCGCAAACCACTGATTCTGCCCATATCTCCGATGAGCGATGAATGCATTCCGGCAGCCACATAATCCAATTGATCATCGCCGGTAAAATTATCAAAGGGAAGTACAAGCAGGGACTGGATATCTCCTGCATGCAACTTCTTGCTTGGGCCGAGGATATTCATAACAACCAGGCCGACTATCACTACCAGGCTAATATAAGTGGCGGCTTTCCATCCTCTGGAATCAGTAGCCTTTTCTTCCGGGGAGACCTCTTCCAATGGTTTGGTCTTCTGTACCCCTCCGGGAGTGATGTCAAAGATCCAGGAAATGATCACATTGACAAAAGCTCCCAGGATCAATATCCAGAGCACCAGGTCAATAGCCCAGTCAGGAAAACCCCACCGGGGAAAGATAATAGTGACAGCTTCGAGGATGATAAAGGCAGTGCCTGCGTAAATGGCCAGTGAGCGAAGTACCTTGCGTCTTTTTAACTCTCTCCAGAAACGGGAAAGCCTCCCGGGCGATTTGGGCATGAAGTATAAGTATTGGTTATTTACAAGTTACGGTCTTAAGAGATTCAAGTCAATAGGACTGAATCCCCTGCAAAAGCTCTCCTGCCTCCTCCAGGGCCCTGATGTCCTCTTCGGGGAAGGACCCGTCTCCCTTTGGGCCCACGTTCAACAAGAGGTTGGCATTTATGGCAGCAGCATCTTCCAGCATCTCCATGACCTCTTCGGCAGTTTTATGGTTCCCGTCGTGTTGCCTGTTATATCCCCAGGCATGGGGCTGCAGTGTATTACAGATCTCCCTGGGCTTATCTTTGTTAAGCTCATAGACTTTCCTGGCTATTTCAAACTGCTGGCCCACTCTGGCCCCACCGCCTCTTTCCGGGGCCATAAAATCTTCCTCCCCATTGGCGCCTTGCTTAAATGAAATCAGGGCATGAGGGGAAAGGGATCTGACCAGGGCATAGGTGGAATCGATGGGAAAGAGGTCCGGACGACTGTAATAACCCATGATGGGATCGAACCAGATGCCAGCAATGTTGGGATACTGGGTAAGAAGCTCGGTGATCTGCTTATGAACAAACTCCACATAGATTTCAAAATCAGCCTCCTTTTCATATTTGTATTCCGGTTGAGGTTCAATATATGCGGGTCGTGCATATTGCCATCCGGCCTCCCTGGGATAGAAGTAGGGGTGTTTCCAGTCGGCTCCATAGGAATAGTATAAGAACAGTCCCAGCTCTTTTTCTTCACAGGCCTCATACAATTCCTTGATCAGGTCTCTTCCGCATGGGGAACTCATAACATTAAAATCAGTTGCCTTAGTTTCAAAGAGGCAAAAGCCATCATGGTGTTTGGAGGTGATGGTAATGTATTTCATCCCTGCTTTAATGGCCAGGTCGGTGATCATTTCAGCATCAAAGTGCTCGGCTGTAAAGGTCTCTTTCAGCTTTGCATATTCCGCCACCGGGATGGTATCCCGAAGCTGCACCCATTCGCCCTTTTCGAGCTGACTGTACAATCCATAATGGATAAACATTCCGTACCTGGCATCCTGGAACCATTGCAGGTTTGCCTGCCGGGGATTATCCCGAAATGCTTCTTCAAACTCGTCCAGGTAGGAAGGAACATCCGGGCCCGTGTTGCAGGCTTGTAATCCAAGGACCAGGAAGAGAAGGATCAACAGAGCCTGATTTTGATTTTTTTTCATGTCTTTCAGTTTTGCGACCAAAGTAATTATTTCGCAGGCAAACCGGGTACGAAGGGTTCATAGGGATAGGTATCCGGTGTAACCATGGTCCCGCTGGTAAGAGTCAGGGGAAATTTTGAATCCGGATTAAAAACAACTTCCAGCAGTGCTCCCTTGTAACCCATGTCCGGTGCTGCAATGGGGATGGCGTAATGGCCGCTTTCATTGAGCCCAAGGGCCTCCATCTTCCAGGCCTCATCTCCAACTACATAAGACTTAAAATCCCGGCCTTCCGGATTCACCGCTTCCCAAACTCGGATCAGGTAATCACTGCCCGGGTCCACTTCTGCAAATATTGTATCATCCTGAATGCTCCAGTCAAACGCAGGTATCTGAGTGTCGGTAATGGTTGTGTAATAGAAAGACACCAGGTTCTCTGGCAGGTAGGAGCCATGCAGTCCGTGCCCCACATTGGGAACATATTGCAGGTAACTATCCCCCTGCAGATCGTTCCAGTAGAATTTCCAGGAGTCAGTCACAAAAAACTCATCACTTGTGGCATTGATTAACAGTTTGGGCATGGTGAGCCGGTCAAGGAACTGGTAGGGTTCCACCAGTTTAAGCATGGCAAGGAATTCATCCGTTTCGATCCAGTTCATGATACCCTGGTTCTTATAATCATCTATGGCCGGGGCCCATTCGCCGTAACATTGCCAGTGATGTTGGAATGATGGTACAATATTAAGCAGGTCAATTACAACAGGAGCAATACCCATCACACGATCATCAACAGCTGCAACGGTCCAGGTAGTCCACCCCCGCTTGGAGGCTCCGCATACAAAGAACTCTTCCACGGCCTGGTGATTTGACTGACAGATTTCCTGCACCACATCCATGGCACGGACCACCGCCCTGGTCATTGGGAAGCGGGCAAGCCATGGTTGCAAGTCCTCAGTGGCGCCTCCTTCTAAAAACTGTAGCCAACCAAAAGCGATCAGTGCATCCTCAAATACACCCTCTACACTATCTTTTTTATAATCTACGGGTTGAAAGGGGATATTGCTGATATGTGAGATCACAGATCCTGTAGCCAGGGCTGCCCGGATCATCTCTTCATTGGCCGTGACGGGAATGGTATCGCCTCGCCAGCCTCCCCCGATATGCATCAGGGATTCGGTCTCGCGAACATCGTCGGGCACCACCATGGTAAGCCAGTGCCACCATTCCGGTTCATCCACTTCTGTTTCTGTGAGCCAGGTGCCTGAGACAAGATGGATTCGGTATTCGGTCCATGATTCTCCGCGGACCGTCTTCATAATTTCATATCTGAATGCTTCGTCGGGGGTTTCTACATATGCTTTCAGTGGGAATGAATCCGTTGCAGTACTTGTTTTCGGCTCCGGGCTGCTGCAGGCAGCCAGAAGGAATAGTGCAGAAATAGCAATAATGATCTGTTTCATGCTTGGGGGATTAGGGTTTATAAAGCAAGTTATAAAATATTGGCCTTTGATTGGCAGCAGATTATTTCTTAGCTTTAGGTTCTAACTAAAAATTACAGCAATGGGTGTTCTTTTCGGTGGTGGTATACTAATTACAATTTTAGTTATCCTCTTTATATTCCTGCTCCCTCTCTTAGCTCTGATCAGTGCGCTGATGAATACTTTTAAAGGGAATGACAAGATTATCTGGATATTGCTTATTATTTTCCTGCCCTTCCTGGGATCGGTGCTCTACTTCCTGATCGGAAGGAACCAGAGGACCAACAGGTAGGTTGTTGTCTGCAGAGCCTTCATATGGCCTAAAAAAATCCCTTGGTTATTTTTCCCTGACCAATATTGTGGTGGGGGACATGATCGGTGCGGGGATTTTTACCACCTCAGGCTTATTGCTGGCACAGCTTCACGATCCCAAATTACTCTTACTCCTCTGGTTTGTTGGGGGCGTGATTGCCCTTTGTGGTGCTTTAAGTTATAGCGAACTGGGAGCCAGGTTTCCCCGGGCCGGAGGTGAGTATGCCTTTCTCTCCGAACTCTTCTCCCCGCTGGCCGGTTTCTTAAGTGGCTGGGTCTCTTTTTTCGTAGGCTTTTCAGCTCCTGTGGCAGCTTCTTCCCTGGCCTTTAGCGAATACCTGGTAAGGGCCATGCCCGAAGGAGATGGTATGGCACAAATTGTTCTCATTAAGAAGGCTATAGCCATTGGCATCATCCTGGTCTTTACCATCATCCACTACAAGGGTTTGAGGTCGGGTTCGAAGGTCCAAAACCTGCTAACTGTGTTAAAGGTTGGCTTGATTGTGGTGCTGGTTGGAGCAGGCTTTGCTTTTGGTGAGGGTAGCTTTGATCATTTAAATGTTCAGATCAGGGTGGCGGAAGGATGGGCCGGAATGAAGACTGTGGGTCTGGCACTGATGTGGATCATGTGGGCCTACAGCGGATGGAACGCCTCCACCTATGTGGGTTCTGAAGTTTTGAATCCTGTGAAGAATATTCCCCGCTCATTGATCAGCGGAACCCTGGTGGTTACACTGATCTACCTCCTTTTAAACACCCTCTTTGTGTATGCAGTTCCGGCCTTAGAGATGGAAGGGGTGATTTCTGTCGGGGGACTGGCAGCCAATAATCTTTTTGGCAGAGCCCTGGACCAGTTAAGCTCCCTGTTTATCGCGATGATCCTTCTCTCGGCCATAAGTGTACTGACCATCATTGGTCCACGGGTCAATTATGCGATGGCAGAATCGGGACATTTTTTTGGCATCGCAAAAAGAATAAACCGCTCCAATGTTCCGGGCATCTCCATTTTGCTTCAAAGTGGACTGGCTATTGTTTTCATACTTTCAGGCACCTTTGCTCAGATCATCACTCTGCTCAGTTTCTCTCTGGGGATCTTCCCCATTCTGGCAGTAATGGGAGTTTTTAAAATCAGGATGAGCGGACAGGCAGCTATGAAAACACCCTGGTACCCTGTTCCACAGGTCCTGTTTATTATTTTTTCACTTGCGATCCTGGTCCTGGCCTTCCTGGAGCGGCCGCTTGAATCTTCCGTCTCCCTGGGGATTATCCTTGCCGGGATACCAGCTTTCTACCTGTTAAAGAAAAGAAACGATCCAGGTATTTAAAAAGTTTATCAGCAAAGGGAATGTTGTAAAAATCGCCGTAGGTCTTATCATGGCAGTCTACTTTGGAGTCACCGAATGTTGCTATTCAGAAGTATTACAATAAACTATTCCCCACATGATAGTCAGTGTTGTGTCCCTTTACCATTTCCTGAACCGGACGGCCTGTCAATCAGGCTCAAGAATCGGATGAGTTCTGCACGATATGTTCGCCAAAGCTGTGAATTTCCGGGAATATCATATATTTGATATAGAGTATTAATAGACTAACCATAATCAAATTATTATGAAAACATTATTCACCATCTTGTTAGTATTATTTGTTTCAATACACAGTTTCGGTCAGAGAAGGGGCAAGGTTGATCCAAAGGATTTGCAAATTGATTCGCTTACCCAGGCTTCCAGTGCCCTCACGTCTCAATTGGATTCTGTAACGGCGGAACTCAATAAGTACCAGGGAGTTTACACAACGCTTTCAGAAGAGGTATTCAAGTATAATTTTGACCCGGCAAAAACATCTTTATTAATTGATTCTCTGAGGACAACAAGAGATTCAACCTTCACCACCACTACTCATGTCCTGGAAGACAGCCTTTCATTGATGAATAATAAGAATATGGTTCTTCAGGCAAAGCTTGACAGTCTGGGGCTGGGTTCAGATCCGGCCGCTGCCATGGCCAGGCAGGAAAAGGAAAAAGATGCTGCTATAAGTGATCTGAAGGATTTAAAAGAACTCCTAGATAGCGGTATTATTACCGAAACGGAATTCACCGCAAAGAAAAAGCCGCTTCTTGAAAAATTATAAATATGAATACAGGTCCTGTATTTATGTTTAAAAGTTCATTTATTCTGGATTAATATCTTTACCGGATTTCATCATTCGTATCTTAAGGTGTCAACAGGATTTTTTGATGAGGCCCGCAGGGTCATGGCAGCAGTGGTGATCATGGCACTCAGCAGGATGATCATACCTCCCAGCAGAACAAAAGTCCACGAGAAGGAGATCCGGGTGGCGAAATTCTGCAGCCAGAGTTTGCTTACATACCAGGTAACCGGGATGGCAATAACCACAGCTATTGCGACCCAGGACACCAGCTGTTTTCCCAGCAGCATCACGATTTGCCACTTTTGCGCCCCGTTCACCTTCCGGATACCAATCTCCCGGATCCGTTTGCGGTTAAGCAGGGATACCAGTCCGAATAGTCCTATATTGGCAATCACAATGCTCAGGATGGTAAACATACCAAGCAGCTTGCTCTGGTTGATATCGTTGCGATACATCTGCTCCACGGTCTGGTCCAGGAAGCTATACTCAAAGGGAATGTTTTCAAAGAATTGTTCGTATGCAAGCTGTATCTGTTTCAGTGCTTCTGATAGGTTATTGGTATTCAGTTTCACATTCATATAGCCCCTGTTCGCAGTCATAAAGTATATGGCCACTGGCCTGGAATCCTCATGGAGAGAGTTATATTTGCCGTTTTTAAGGACTCCCAGGATCTCCATATGGAGGATTTTTTTGCCGGCCAGGGAATCGCCAAGTCCAAGAAAGCTGATGCAGGCTTCATTCAGAATCATTCCTCGCTGAGCATCTGTGGGTCTGAGGGGGTCAAAGTTTCTCCCCTCCCTGAGCTCCATCTGCATTAGTGGAATATAATCAGCATCGATGGCCAGCAGCGAAACTATTTTGGAGGCCTCCTGCCCGTCCACATCAAGTTTAAAGTGAGAGGTTGCCAGCGCTTCCCCGGGCACATTACTCGAGTATGCAACCTCCTTTAGCAGGGGGCTCTTCTTTAACTCTTGTTTAAAGGAATGTATATTCTCGAGAGGAACATCCTCTGCATGTAGTTTTACCTGTACGATGTTGTCCGTGTTATAGCCGGTTTCGGCCTTCAGGAGGTATTGCACCTGTCTGGTTATCAAAAGAGAGGAGATAATCAGGATAACTGAAAATGTGAATTGCATGACAATGCTTCCCTTACCAAAACCATAGCGTTTTCTTTCAGCTCCGAGGATCGAATCGCCTTTTAGCAATAAGATGGGCTGCCGATAAACCCGGGCGATTACCGAAAGCATGAAAACAATAGAAATGGCTGCCAGGACAAACAGGATCAACAGCATGAAGCTACCTGACTGGAATCCGGATTGCTTCAGGGCACCACCAAGGTGTCCCATAAACCAGGTCTCTACCCCGGTGAGTAAAAACCATGCAACTGCGCCAGAAACAAGAATGACCAGGAGCGATTCAGTAGCAAGCAGCCTGAAGATATGGGATCGTTCTGCTCCGTTGATCTTGAAGATGCCCAGGCTGTGGGTACGTGATGCCAGGGAGGCGGAGAGCAGGTTGGCATAGTTTAGCAGGGCGATCAATAGCAAAAAGAATCCTGCCGCTACAAGCAGGTAGGAGTAGGTCCTGTTTCCCTTGGGAAAGTCGTAGGAAAACTGTGGAGTAAAATGCACATCGGGTAACGCTGTAGTGATCAGTTTGAAATCGGCTTTCAAAAAGTTTCCGAATTCGGCCATGTGTTTTTCATAGAAGGCCGGGAAGGCCTCTTCCACTTCTTCAATGGAGTTATGTTCGCCCAGCATAATAAAATGATATCCAAATGGTCGCCAGAAGTTCTCGGAGTTATTGTCATCAATTCTTTCAAGAACCTGAGGGTTGAGGGATTTCATGGATAGGAGCATATGCAATTTGTGGTGCACATTTTCAGGGACGTCGCGGGTGACACCTGTGACCTCAAGTAGTATTCCATTATTGATCTTTAGCTCTTTGCCCAGCGCATTGGTGGTGCCGAAGTATTTAATAGCAATGCTTTCAGAAATAACCGTCTGGCCTTCGGTAAGTAAGGCATTTTGTGGAGTTCCATATAGAAACTGCAGGGGAAACAGTTGGAAAACAGTGGAATCGGCAAAGTAAACATGATCTTCAAAATAGACCTGGTCACCAGCGGTGACAATGCATTTTTCTTCAAATGTATTCAGTCTGGCCATCTGTACAATGGCGGGGATCTCCTCTTTCATTACAGGGGCCAAACGAGGACCCAGCTGGGCATGTATATTTTCATTATCGGGCAGATTAATCTCGCCACTCAGTCTGTAGACGCGGTCCCAGGTTTCAAGATGTTTGTCGTAACTGAACTGATAACTCACATGGGAGTAGATAAAGAATATACTTGCAAAGGCTATGGAGAATCCAAGGACGCTCAGAACCGAATATGCAGGTTGTCTGACAAGGTATTTGAATGCGATGGTGATGTAGGTGCGTATCATGGTATGTTTGATTCTGTGTGGGAATAAGATTTAGTTAACGACAATCCCGTCATGGAGCTTGATGATGCGGTGGGCATAAGAGGCATCTTTCATAGAGTGGGTCACCATTACCACTGTGGCCCCCTGGCGGTTATGTTCAGTAAGCAAATCCAGGATTATGCTTCCGTTTTTTGAATCCAGGTTGCCTGTGGGCTCATCGGCCAGAATTATCTCCGGATCATTGAGCAGGGCTCTGGCAATGACTACCCTCTGTTGCTCGCCTCCGGAAAGTTGATGAGGCATTTTATT
>CAYWGP010000083.1:0-21605 GCA_964458155.1 uncultured Bacteroides sp. | reverse complement strand
CTTCATAAACTCTCTGGCTGACTGTGGCAGTCCTTTTACCAGTGTCCCACCCCGCAAAGGCTCCATGGCTATCACTGCAAGTCCCTTTTCAGCTGCATATAAAAGACCTTCTTTCCCGGCCTGGTATTCTTCATCCAGATAGTTATACTGGATCTGGCAAAAGGTCCAGTCGTAGGCATCCACGATCTCCTTAAAAAATTCTGCCTGATCGTGATAAGAAAAGCCGGCATAAGAAATTTTTCCTTCAGCAATTGCACCGTCCAGGAAATCCAGGACGCCCAGTTCAAGCAGCTTTTTCCATGAGTTCCGGTCCAGGCTGTGCAGCAGGTAAAAATCAATGTGTGCAGTATCAAGTCTCTCCAGCTGTTCATTGAGGAAGTGATCCATATCTTCCCTTTTCTCGACCAGCCAGGACGGAAGCTTGGTGGCTATATATACTTTCTCCCGGTAACCATTTTTCAGTGCTTTTGCCAGGAAGGGTTCACTTGCACCCCCTTTAGAGAAGTCATAAGCATGATAGGGATAGGCTGTATCAAAGTAATTGATCCCATTGTCAATGGCATAGTGAACCATCTCCATGGCCTTTTCCTCATCAATCCTGGAATTATCCTTGTCTATTACGGGGAAGCGCATACATCCAAATCCAAGGGTGGATACCTTCAGTCCTGTATTGCCAAATGATATCTGTCCCATTCTTTCCAATCTAATTCAAACGATAGCTTACAAAGGCCACATGCTCACTATCGGGCGACCAGGAAGGCACATTGATAGTACCCTGTCCGCCAAATAATTCTGCCATTACCCTTACCTCTTTTGTCTCCAGGTTCATAATGCGGAGCATCACATCCTTGTTGGGTGGATGAGAACCTGCGGGGACATCAGTTCCAAAGGTGACATAAACTATCCATTTCCCATCGGGTGAAGGATGGGCAAACCAGTCATTGTACTCATCGGTGGTAATTTGTTCCTGATCACTCCCATCGGGTTTCATCCTCCATATCTGCATGGTGCCGGTACGAACGGAATTAAAATAGATGTACTTTCCATCCGGAGAATACTCCGGGCCGTCATCCAGCCCCTCTGAGGTGGTTAATCGCTTTTCTTTACCCCCGCCAACAGGAATGGTGTACACATCATAGTTCCCGTTCCGCTCGGCACAATAGGTAAGAGTTAAGCCATCGGGCGACCATCCATGCCAGTAAGAAGGGCTTAGCGGGGTAACTTTCGCGGGATCTCCACCCTCAACTGGAAGGGTATAGATCATGGAACGTCCGGTTTCTGTCCCATCACTGATCACCAGCCGGGTTCCATCGGGGGATATACCATGATCGTTATTGATCCTCCTGGCAAAGCCGGTGGGGATCAACTCAGGAACACCTCCCTCCACCGGGATCTTATACAGAAGACCCTGCTTGTTAAAAATCAGGTTTTTGCCATCCGGTGTCCAGTTGGGAGCTTCGATATGGCTGTCGGTGTTATAAACCACCCGTCTGTCAAAAGAGCTTATGGAGATGGTCTCCAGTGTGCTTTGAATCTTCAAAACGGAATCTGGTTTTGGCATAAGTTTTTCAATTTTTACCCTGGAGAATATGGCTGTTTCAATGGTGTCGTTGTTGTGGGCACTGACTCCCAGGCCAATATAAAAGGGTTCATTCATGGTGAGCTTAAAGGTACCCCCGGCATATTTCAATGGCTCATCATCAGACGCCACCGACATGGAATAGTAATCTCCCCTCTTCTCAATTCGTACCCTGCGGGGAGATGAAATACTGGATTGAACTTCCCTGGTAATGTCCCCCCGGGTCCCCCTGTACTGAATTGAGGTGAGCCCGTCTCCGTGAACCGCAACATCCACATATACCGATGCGGTATCCAGGTCCTGGCGGATAATCAGGCAGGCCTTCCGGTGAGCATCAAGACCCTCTCCCTCCCAGGCAATATCAGCGGAAATGGAGATGTCTCCTGTAGCCTTCTTCCAGACATAATGAAGCTGATCACTATCGAACCACATATTGGTTCCACCTCCCGAAACCGCATAGGAGCTATCGGGAGCATTAAAATCTACCTTTCCGGTATATCCCACATTTCCAATATCCCCGTTCCCCTCAAAAATTCCCAGATCGGGTTTGCTCTTACATGCAACCAGGGCAATTATTATAATGAAAATGGCATAAAGGGGCTTTAGAATCTTCATAATGATGCTTATTAGAAGGCAATATAAATAAATAAGTGGCATTTGCTAAATTAGTGAATAGATGTAACTTGGTCAACCAAGAACTTTTTAGAAAACTGACCCATGAAACTACCAAGAACGTATTACAATCCCATTTCCCTTTTCGGAAGCATAGTGGCTGCCGTTTGCGCCCTGATTATAATTTTCTTTATGATCGCCATGACCCTTTTCGAGGGTGAAGAGTCAGGATCCTATGTTGGTATATTTATTTATATCATTTTACCTTTATTCCTGGTCATCGGGCTAATTCTTATTCCCATTGGAATGTCCCAAAGGGCCAAAAGAATAAAAAGAGAAGGTGAGGATAGCGTGGTTTCAAAAATTGTCCTTGATCTGAGCAATCAAAGACACTGGAACGCCGTAGGCTTATTTATCCTTGTGAGTATCCTGTTTCTGCTATTAACCGGGGTTGGCACTTACAAGGCATTTCATTACACCGAGTCAAATAAATTTTGCGGAACCCTCTGCCACAGCGTCATGGAGCCGGAGCACGTTGCATACCAGGAGTCGGAACATTCAAGAGTCACCTGCGTGGAATGTCATGTTGGAGAGGGTGCACAATGGTATGTGAGAAGCAAGCTATCCGGGCTTTACCAGGTATATTCTGTCACATTCAACAAATATCCAACTCCCATTGAAACCCCTATTCACAATCTGAGACCTGCCCGCGAAACCTGCGAAGAATGTCACTGGCCCGAAAAATTTTATTCAAACAACCTCAGAACCGAAAAGAATTTCCTGTCAGATTCAGCAAATACAGAATGGAACATCCTGCTTCAAATGAAGATTGGATCGGAACATAGTGCTTATGGGTTGACAGAAGGAGTCCACTGGCATATTAATTCGGATGTTAAGATTGAATATATTTCATCCACTGAAAAGAGGGAGTACATCCCCTGGGTCAGGTATGTGAACAGAGCTAACGGCGATACTATCGTATACAATGATATTTATGAAACTCTGGAACAGGAGGCCATGGATACCCTGGAGTTAAGAGAGATGGACTGCCTGGATTGTCACAACAGGCCCTCGCATCAGTTTCTTCCCCCGCAGAAGTTTACCGATGACCTGATTGCAGCAGGCTCCATACCTGTGGAGCTGCCTGAGGTAAAGGCTCTCGCCATGCAGGTATTTAACGGTACATTTAATACCCGTGATTCGGGCACCATGTTCATAAGAGAAAGTGTTATCGATTTTTACAATAGCTCTTATCCGGATGTTGTCGCTGAAAATCCGGCTTTGATTGATCAGGCCATCGAAGGTTTCCTGGCAGGATATAATAAGAATATCTTCCCTGAGATGAAAGCTACCTGGGATGCCTATCCTAACCATATCGGGCACAGCGAGTACAACGGATGTTTCAGATGTCACAACGGTCAGCATGAAAGTGAGACTGGAGAGGTGATATCAAGAGATTGTAATCTGTGTCATACCATCCTGGCACAGGGTACTGTTGACAACTACGAAATGACAAATGTTGATTCACCACTGGAATTCAGGCATCCTGTAGACATTGATGAAGCCTGGAAAGAGATGGCCTGTGCCGACTGCCACAGATATCTCTATTGAAAAATTTCTTATATTCGTCCGATCAAAAAAATCAATAAAATGAAAACTTCACAAAACAGAAGAGATTTCCTAAGGACTTCAGCTGCAGGTGCCCTGGGAATGGCTGTACTGAGTCCTGTGGGTCTTGCATCCTGTGCTGCTACTGACCCAAAAAGCACTGGAGTAGGGCTCCAGTTATATTCTATTCGTGATGCAATGGCCGAGGATGTCCCCGGCTCATTGAAGAAAGTTTCGGATCTTGGATACAAATACCTGGAAATGGCAGGTTATTCCGATGGTAAATTTTACGGCTATGCTCCTGAAGAATTTAAGAAGATGGCTAACGATCTGGGAATGAAGGTCCTCAGTAGTCATACCATGGTTGAAGCTGAAGGCATTACAATTGATAATGCAAAGATTATGGCCGATGCCCATGCCGAACTTGGGGTAAAATACTGCGTGCAACCATGGGTAAATGAACCTGACCGGAACATTGAAAGCTACAAAAAGATGATCGGTGACTGGAACGAAGTTGGCAGGATCATGAAGGAGGCCGGCATACAGTTTGGCTACCACAACCACAATTTTGAGTTCCTCAATATGGATGGAGTTGTTCCATACTATGACCTCTTTTTACCTGAAATGGATGCCGATCTGATTACCATGGAGATTGACCTCTACTGGGTCACCAAGGCCGGACAGGATCCCGTGGAGATGTTCAATAAATATCCCGGACGCTTCCAGCTCTTCCATTTGAAAGATATGTCCACCGAAACACCTCCCTACTTTGATGTGATAAAGGATGACATTGCACCAGTGGGTGCAGGTTTGATAGATTTCAAGAGAATTTTGGCTGCAAAAGATGTTGCTGGCATGAAGTACTTCTTTGTGGAAGATGACAACCAGGGCAATGGAAAGCCTTTTGAAGGAATCGAAACCAGTATTACCAACGTCACTACCAAGATCCTGGTATAGTATTTCAATTTACCACGCTGAGCTCGTAGGAACAGGTCTGAACCAAACATTCCCGAGTTCAGCGTGCATTTCAGCCAGGATATAAACAAATCCGCTCACCGTCTATGTTGTATTCCTTCAGGCCGGGTAAGACAATCCCCTTCTCAGATTCAAACCCGGCCAGAAGACTACCATTTTTACAGTAAATACTGCTTAGCCACTTGTTCCGAATACAGGGAAAAGCTGACTTAAGAAAAAGCTGAATTAAACCATAGATGAATTTATATATCTAAAAGTTAGCCAAACTAAATCTTAACTATATTCAGCGCAAAAGGACCCTATGACCCTGGATCGTATCAATAAATTAAAATCAGTGCACATACTGATAATCCTGGTTAGTCTGGCACCGCTGAAGCTTCTTTCCCAGGAATCTATAAGAATCAATAGGATTACGGGTACAATTGCCTTTGACGGCATCCTGAACGATGAGGCATGGAAGGATGCCAGTGTATTTCCCATGATTGTCCATTCGCCCAGTTTCGGGACCGAGCCTTCTGAGATAAGTGAAGTAATGGTTGGATACGATCAGGATTATCTATGGGTAGGTGCAAGACTTTATAGTAAAGATCCTGCCAACATAACCTCCACCAGCAAGAAAAGAGATGAAGAATCGAGGAACTCGGACCAGTTCGGGATCGTCCTCGATACCTACGACGATAATGAAAATGCCCTGGCCTTCTTTACCATGCCTTCAGGGGCAAGGATAGACTACACTGTTTCAAACGATGGAGAAGGTGGCGGTGGAGGTGGCATGCGTTCCACCAATCGAAGCTGGAATACATTCTGGGACGTGGAGACTACCAGAGACGAGGCAGGGTGGTATGTGGAAATGCGGATCCCATTTTCGAGCCTTCAATTTCAAACCACTAATGGGAAAATTCCCATGGGTATGATCCTGAATCGAAGGATCAGTTATATGAACGAAACGGACACCTACCCGCCTATTGATCCCAAGTATGGATTTTCTGCCAATATAAAACCATCCCTGGCGCAAAGCATTGAATTTGAAAATATTGAATCGAAAAATCCGGTATATATCTCCCCCTATGTTCTGGGAGGATATTCAAGCAACTGGGTTCTGAATGATGCAGAAACAGAATACCTGAAAGAGGATAAACCAAAACTTGAAGCTGGACTGGATGTGAAATACAGCCTCACCAGCAACCTGACCCTTGACCTCACAGCCAACACCGATTTTGCCCAGGTGGAAGCAGATGACCAGCAGGTGAACCTGACCCGCTACTCATTGTTTTTTCCAGAAAAAAGACTCTTTTTCCAGGAACGTTCCGGCATATTTAACTTTAGTCTTGGGGGAAGGTCAGACAACCTGTTCTACAGCCGGCGAATTGGCATAGTGGATGACGACCAGGTCCGGATCTACGGAGGCGCCCGGATGACCGGACGTATCAACAAGTGGGATGTGGGGATACTGGATATGCAAACTGCAGGTCATAATGAAACTCCCTCGGAAAACTTTGGGGTTGCAAGGTTGCGCAGGCAGGTGATTAATCAGAACTCCTACGTGGGCGGCATCATGACTTCCAGGATCGGCACGGATGGCAGCTACAATGTCGCCTATGGCCTGGATGGGATAATCCGTATGTTTGGCGACGACTACCTGGATGTGCGTATGGCTCAGACCTTTGAGACCGGGGCTGAGAATAATGTGTTTTCTGGCGATCCCACCTATGCCGGAATAAGATGGGAGCGCCGTACAGATGAGGGTTTTGCTTATGACCTGTCCTATAATTTCACAGGTGAGCAGATGAATCCTGGTGTGGGTTTTCTCAGACGTAACAGCATCCGGGGATTTGGCTCCAGGTTACAGTATGGCTGGATCCCCGGTGAAACATCCAGGTTTTTCAGTTATCGCGCCATGCTCTCAGCCCGGAGATATGCCAGGGTGTCAGACGGCTCACTGGAATCCATGGAGATCGCCCCGGGCACCTTTATAATGACCAAAAAGGGCTGGGGTGCTTTTGTTGAGCTCAAGTTTATGAAGGAAGGGGTTGAGGAAGACTTTGAACTTTCTGACGATGCCATGGTACCAGCCGGGGAGTATGAATTTGTAGCCCTGGAAGCACGAATATTCACACCTTCGTCCAATGCTTTAGGAGCAAGGATGGATTTAGAAACCGGTGGTTTTTTTGACGGGAACATTGTTTCTGTGGGAATATCCCCTATCCTGAATTTATCAGCAAGTCTGCAACTCGCTGGAGCCTACGAGTTTAACAACATTAATTTCCCAGACAGGGATCAAAGCATGATGAGCCACATAGCCCGGGGAAGTATTCTATATATGTTCAGCACCAAGCTATCTGTAAATGCCTACGTACAGTTCAATACTGCTAACCATGCTTTTGTGGGGAACTTCAGGCTCAGATACAATCCAAGAGAAGGGAATGACTTCTACATTGTCATTAACGATTACCAGGGTTTCATGCTTAGCGACACCTATCCAGTGAGTCCATCCTATTATAACCGGGCCATCCTCCTGAAGTATACGCACACCTTTCGTCTGTAGGCAACTAGTATCCATCGACTAGAACGGATATCCTATGGCCAGGTAAAACAGTGCGCTCTTGAAGCCTTCACCCGTCCCAAGCACCCAGTTTTCTCCATCTGTTTCATAGGGATTCCTGATGGGAAAACCAATATCGGTCCTCAGCACGAAGAAGGTGAAATCGAACCTGAGTCCAAAGCCTGTTCCTACAGCAAGTTGATTATAGAATGTGTGAATATTAAATTGTGAACCCGGCCTGTTCTCATCTTCATTTGCCAGCCAGATATTTCCTGCATCCAGGAAGATTGCTCCTCTTACAATTTTTGAGATCCCAAACCTGTATTCCAGGTTGCTTTCAAGTTTTATATCGCCCGACTGATCAATAAAGCCATCGCTATCCTCATAATATGAACCCGGTCCGACATACCGGGCAGTAAATCCCCTGATGCTATAAGCACCTCCACTGAAAAATTGCTCCACATAGGGCATTACTTCCGAATTTCCATATGGGATTCCGAGTCCTGCGTAAAATCTGAATGCCAGGGTATTTTTTAAACCATGCTGGTAGTATCTGAAATCGGATGTGAATTTAATGTACTGCGAATAAATGTTATCCAGGAAATAATAGGGCCGGTCTGAAGCGTCTTTCCCAATTCCGGCAAACAAATCTATTATATTTCCTGAGCTTCGTATTTCTGCCTGATAATAGAAATTATGGGGCTTGGATTTCAAGGTATTGTCAAAAGTAAAGCTATAGTTCACTCCAAAAATGAACTGCTCTTCATAACTTTTTCGGATATAGATATTTGCATCCACCACTGAATCAAACTCCGGAGTGGTTTCAAGAAGGTTAACCGAGTTCACATAGAGTGGAGATACGGAGTGATAAATTCTCTTTGTTTTTCCCCATTTATACTTATATTCTGCCTTCTGGGAGGCCATCTGGTAATATGCGGTTCGGTTAATAAAATCAAAGTCAAGGTTTACAGAAGTTTCCTGTGTCATGAAAAGTCTGCTCTTTTCATGACTTCCGGGCAGAATTATTTTTGGGAAGCTTATGCCGGCACCAATTCCAAACTCATAGGAAAGTGTTCCCAGCTCAGACTCTGTTTTACCTCCCCACTGCCATTCCAATCCACCAGATAAGGCCAGATGTGTGTTTTCAGCTCCTTTGAAAGCATTTCCGTGGGTGACACCCGCTGAAAGCTGCGGCCCGGCATAACCAGATGATTTCGTTACCAGGTCAGCCTCAAGGTCCAGGTTAATGTTTCTGGACAGGACAAGATCAATCCTCACATCAAGTAGACGCAGCAGGCTACCTGCCTCGGATGGGGTATATGAAATCCTGACATAAGAGAAAATCCCCAGATTATTCAGACGGGAAATTGTTTGTTGATAATCCGTATAGGAATAGATATCACCTGTGTTAAAGTAAACTGCTCTCCTTAAGACATCGGGCTTCAGAAAATCTCCTGAGGATACAATGCTTAGTCCACTATATTGGATAGTGTCGGTTTTCTGGAATGCTGTATCTGAGCTGCGGGAAATGTGTATGATGATATCATTGATGCCATATTTTAAAAGTAAGGCTGGTGCCAGGTCCTTTTTCCTTCCGATAATCAGGTCCACTTTGCTTGTTTCTTTGGATGTATCAGCCTGTAATTCAATAAAATCTGTGGTAAAATAAAAATATCCCTCATTCTGGGCCTTTCTGGAGAAATCGGCTCTGGCAGTTTTCAGCTGATTGAGGTTAAACTGGTCCCCGGCTTTTATATACTCTTCATAATCGACTGTGTTCAGCAGGGTGTCAACGGCCAGGAGGAGTGTGTCATATTCAATCTGACTATAATGAAATGGTGGTGCAACTTCAACAAAGTATTTCACCATGGCTTTTTTAGGATTCCTGGAACTTGTATCAATTACAGACCAGGCCTGTGTGTTAAAATATCCCTGATTGAAGAGTTCACTTTTGATACTTTGGGCCCTCAGTTCCGGATTTACATCGCTAACAAGTATTTGATCTGATGCAAGGGTTTTATAGATCCAGTATCTGAATCTCCTTTTTTCATTAACCTTCCAGTAATTTTTGGTCCATAAGCCAATGGGAGGCAAGATCCGCCTGCCAAACAGAGCATTATTTATCTTGTGGGAAGTTACAGAGTTTACATATTGGTTTACATCAGCACTTTTCGAATCCGGCTCCTGAAAAATAATCTCAGTTTTCTCCCGGCCTGTATAAAGAAGCTGATCTTCTGTAAGAAAGCGGGTATTTGAACAGCCCCCCACAAGCAGCAACAGGATCACCAGCGATATGAAAGACCTGAATCTCATTCTTCCCGGGGCTCTGTTTTCTGTTTTCTATTCGTCCTTCTCCAGATATCTTTTAAATACTGATACCTCTTTCTGTAAGTGAAACCCACACCTGTTTTTACTACTTCACCGCTAAATACATCCTCATAGGAGTGCTCATTATACACTTTGAGGTATTTGCTTGCTGCCGAATCGAGCCTGTATTCAAATGACAGGTTATTCAGTGACATGTCAGTGTTACCAGTTTGCTGAGTCAGATCATCCAGGCGTCCTGAAAGCTCAATCTGGGCCCTGTCGTTCAGAAAATTTTTGCGGACCTCATAGGAAAGACTAGTTTTTGTCTCCTCTGCTCCGGTCTCGCTTGCCTGGGTATAGGTATCAATGCCGAATGATATATCAACTCCCTGGATGGTGGTTTTAGCCAGCTCATTGAGTTGAGAAGCCAACAACTGGCTCACCTGCTGACTCATATAGTTGCTGGAAGTAGATATACCCGGCAGGTCTACATACTCGAATAGAAGGATGGTGATTGCCTGACGCATTTGCTCCTCGGGGCCCAGGGTATTTATAATACTCATCAAATACTGATCGCTTGTATTTATGGTAAATAAAATATCAAGATCGGACAGCTGCTGAGAAAGTCTCAGGATCACG
Organism: uncultured Bacteroides sp.; assembly: GCA_964458155.1. GTDB lineage: Bacteria > Bacteroidota > Bacteroidia > Bacteroidales. Next base: position 11,343 of record CAYWGP010000083.1, on the reverse strand, counting down.
TTAAAATCAACATATCGCAGCTTTCCGTCTACTGGATTTGTATAAGATGAGCTTACTGTACTCAAGGCTTCAAAATTCAATTCCGGATTATCTAAAAGACCATCCCACCGGATAAATCCGCCCTTTGAAATCTGGAATGCCTTCTTTGGCCATCCAATCAGTTTTAAGTCCGCTGTCCCATCACTGATTTCGTATTTTCCTGACAAGTCAATCTGATTATTATTCAGCATATTATAGTTCAAAGTGCCCCCGCCTTTAATCATGATATTAATGTTATAGATACGCTTGGCCAGATTGAAATTAATTTTGGTTGCAGGGTCAATCTTAACGATTGTTTCAATGGAAGAATTCATCATTGTACCCGACATCCTGAGAGGACTTCCGGTTTCCGCATCATCAGTGGAGGAATAGCTTACAAAGCTCAGTATCTTTTCTGTTTCTGACAGACTAAGATCCTCCATATAACGGTAAAAAACATCCGTACCTTCGGTTAAGAAGATTTGTCCCTTGATATCCGGATTGACCAGTGGCCCTTTAATGGATAAGCGTGAATCCACGAATATATTGCCATAAATTGGAACATCCTCTTTTTCACTCCTGTTCATCACCTGGAGTTTTGATGAGGACACTTCCATATCGGCATAGGGCGACCAATGATCACCAAAACCTATAAATCCATCCACAAGCAACTCATTATCAAGAGAGTCTACTATGCTGAATTTTTCAAAAACAATCCTTTTCCCGGAGAAGTGAACACTATCCTGAGGTATTCTGAAAGTGGCATTTAAGGTATTTATCTTTAAATGAGCATCCTTAATAAACAGCTCCCCCAGCATATTATCCTGATTTTCCTTTGAGCTCAGGTTGATTTTGCCCGAAAGACTCCCCTCTAAGCCTGACAAATGATCCCTGACAAAGGGCTGGAAGGTACGAATCGGGACGGAGGAAAAGTCGGCCTGAACACTTCCGTTTCCGCCATAGATTTTTTCACCCTTGACATTAAGCTTTGAGGAATCCAGCACGGCAGACATATCAATGGTGTAGGCTTTCGAACTGTCTATCTTAAAGATTCCCTCTAAATCTATACTTCCAAAATTCAAACCTGACCATTGTATATCTTTAAATTCCAAATCTGTGCTCAATCTTCGCTCAATATCTCCAGTCAGATCATACGCTATTGAACCTGACAATAATCCGTCCGGATTGCCAGAAACCAGTCCCTCTTGCACAAGAGAATTCAAGGTCACATTATTCAGGATCAATTTATAATCAGAATCTTTATTCACGCCTTCCGAAATCAGGTGAAGAAAGGAGCTGTCTGTATGCATCCTGAGATTGGGAGAGAATGTTTTGCTTGATGTATTCACGCTCAATAAAGACGCCGTATCCATCTGCCAATGCTTGTGATTTAAAATTAACTCCCGGGATGGGATACTAAATTCAATGTTCTGGCTATCCAGCATTGTGGCAAGCTCAAGCCCGTAAACAATTTCAAGCTGTTTGTCAAGCAAAGTGAGCTCTGATAAACTTGTCCCCTCCTCAAACCGACTCTTTATCCTGAGCTCATTGGCAGGGCTGGAATTTATGCTATTATCCTCCGCAGTGATCTGAATATTCAAAATACCGGCCGTATCTGAGATGGAAGTATTCAGGATCCCAATTTTCATAATGCCATATTCAATCGCCTCACCTTTGATTTTATAATCAATCCTCCGATCAGAAGGTATATTGATTACGGAGAAATCCAGATTCTTAAAAAAAAGGCTTGTATCCTGAATGAATATACCCAGAGCATCATGATATCTTATTTCTCCTGTAGAATTAATCTCGGGCAATTCCTCTACCCTGCGGTAAGAAGTTGCAGAATTTTGCCCGGTGAATGTTGCAAGATAATTTCCATAGGCCGGACCAATGTGGGTAAACTCGCTGAAGGGTAAGGACGACAAAAGATCCAGTTGAAAAAAATCTGCCTCAGCTTTTAGCGCGGTTCGCAGGGAATCCGAATTAAAGAGCGCATCTATATTTTGAATATTTGCAGAATCCTGCGGGGTGATCAAAGATATCTCGCTGAGACTGATCTTTGTTTCCAGATCCGCACTTCCTTTTGCCAGATGCCCGTCGAAAGTGGTTTGAATAAATAGCGTGTCACTGTAGAGGTTAAGTGCATTTAGTTGGGTAGAAACAGATCCTGAAGCATGCAAATTTATTAAGGAATCTCCCTGGTTCAGGATGGCAGTCAGATCTGTCTTTAAAAATGGATCATCCATATGTATGTCAAATTCATATGAATCCGGGCCTAGCCTGCCTGTAATTTCAGTCTGGCTATATTGATATCCATGGAAACTGAGAGAATCAAGCAGCAATGAAAAATCTGCTTGCAAAGCCTCAATGGAAAAACCACTACCTGTCAGGTCGGCAGCACCCGAAAATGCACCCAGCTCCTTATTATTCAGGATATCACCCAGTTCCACCTGCTTAAGAGTGGAATGAATTGAAAAGCTATCCGTATCAAAATTCATCGATCCAACAGCATCCAAATTCCCTAAACTGCTTTTCAAATCAATATGGAAATCAGGAGAGGTAAAGGTCTCTGAAATAGTGCTTTTCATTGAAAGGCTTGTGTATTCGGCAATCCCTCCCGACATCCCGAAACCGGCCAGGACTTTGTTTAGCCAGAGCCTGTCAATATCAGATAAATTGATAGTCAGCTTTCCCCTGGTTTCGGAGATACGCAAAGGATCGTCAAGCGAACCATTCAGGCTTAATGTAAAATTCTGGCCCTGATTTAGCGAAAATTCTGAGAAAGTGTAGGTTGATTTTACAATGTCGATTTCCGCGCTCAGCGAGTAAGGAATGTCTGCCAGTGCTGCGAAACCTGGCTGATCCTTTAAAGCAGAAATAAAATATGAAAGATCCTCCATGGAAAGCTCCGTATCACTTATTCTTATCGTTGCCTTCCCCGGGCCTTCTGGCGCTGAAATCACATCAAAAAATCCTTCCTGGGCCAGTGCATCCACATTGAGTTTACTGTGTTCAGTTTCAAGAGTCAGATTAAGTTTTGTGTTAGCGGGATGTGACTCCAGATCCCCTTCCAGTTCCTTAACAATCAAACCATTGTCAAGACTAAATCCCAGTTTATTAATCTCCACTCCTGCCTGATCCTCATCCAGTAAAAATCCCTTTAGTTTCATATCCAGACTTGCCAGAGAGAATTTATTTTCCAGGGAATCTGCATCAGGATTATTCCTCTTACCCAGTAGCATATTCACATCTTCCAGGTCAATTGCTTTGCTTTTAATAGTCCAGGGAAAGTTTTTTGGATCAGACTCGTTTCTGGCTTCTGATGTATGGGGCTGATAGCTAGTGTAAATATTTGTGGTGGCACCGGAAAGTGAGATTCTCTTTAAGTCTATCTGCTTGCTACGCATATCCATTTCATTGGCTCTGACGATCCCCTCACCAAGAATCGTTTCCAGGGTGAATCCATCTGAACCGTTTGAATATCCAAAATTGATCTCCTTCATGGATAAATTCAGCAGACCAAAGTTCCATGGAGGTCCTTTCCTTTTCTTTTTGCTTTCACTCCCATTGCCCGGCCCAAGCGCAATTTGCCCTGCAGCATTTTCAAGTTCAAGGGTGTTAGCAAGTATCTCATGTTCCGGAAGTGAAACTGAAAAACTCTTCAGCTTCATTCCTGATATATCCTGAAGTATGTAAGTGCCGGAAATGGAGTCGCTCATCAGGAAATGGGTGGAGGACAATTTCCCCTTCTTTACAGAAATAATCCAGGCAGCCTTCTTTTTTTCTGCCGGGTTCACCTGAGGCTTTTCACCTTTTTTAAATGCCTCTGCAATATTTAATTCTCGGGTATCATAGTTCATTAACAGCTCCACACTTGCCTGATCCAAATCCAGATCCTTCAGGATTACTTTATTTCGTACCAATGCCCGCAGTTTACAATTAGTCTTTAGCTCGCTCACATGGATAATGGTGTCGCCTTCAGGATCCGAAATCAGAATACCCTGAATTTTGACCGAGTAGGGCATTACTCGTTTGACGGCATCTACATGGATAGGGACATTCGCTTTACCAAGGATCTGGTTGCATTGCCTGGTTACGAATCCTTCCAGAAAAGGAAGGTTAAGGATGATGAAAAGCAAGGCGATGATTCCGAAGACCGAACCCAGGAAAATAACAAATAATCTTGCCGCTTTTCGCCACTTCATCAATCAGGTATTTGATTCTTTCTGTGAAGATAAGCATTGTAAGATTTTGTTTTCACTGTTCCTGTGAAAATTACAAAGGGCAGTGCTGTTCTGAGGAATTGATTAGAATTTATACTTCAATCCTATAGTTCAAGGAAATCAAGAATTCTATCACTAACCAGATCCGGATTAGAAAACATTAAACAATGACCTGCATTTGGAACCACTTCGGATTCTATCATCGGTGCTATACTATCCAGCCGATTCACAGCATCTGGAACCGAATACATTTTTTCATTTTCACCGGCTAAATATAAAACAGGTACTGATATGCTCTTCAATTCATCGTCGGATAAAACGGTCATTGAAGCTGGTATTTTTATTTTAAAGCTTCTAATTGCAAGTCTGAGTCCGTCAAGATGATCATCAGCAATGGCTCTTCCCTCTTCTGTTTGAACCATATCTTCGCAGGACCAGTATAACTCCTTTTTCATGAAATGTCGAAGCGGTATAAACCCCCTGAAGACCCTTTTTTCAAATTCCTTATTGCCCCAGTATACTGTGTACGCCGGACATAGCCATACAACTTTACTAATTCGTTCAGGATAAGATATTAAATATTGACCTGCTTTCCATGCCCCATATGAGGCACCAATAAGGTTGATGCTGTCTCCCAGATTGAGAGCTGTAAACAGTTCATCGAGCCAGATTGTATTACACTCTGTACAGCCCATCTTTTTTGTATATATGCTACGACCCCAGTCATAGATATCATCCACTGCATAGGTTCTGTAGTTTTTTGATAGTGCTTCAATGTTGTCTTTCCACATCAGGGAGGAAGTCCCTCCGCCAGGCAATAAAACGACTGGAGGGGCGTCTTCGGGACCACTGATACGGACAAAAGTCTGACCATAGGAGGTGCTTACCATTCTGTTTTCTGAATCACGTGGCCATTCTTCTGCCTTTAAATCATAGTATTCTAAATATTCTGCTTTTGTCTTTTCTGAACGAAAGGGATGATATTCATTTACCCAAAAAGCTCCCGGTCCTGACAAATAGGAAAAGTAAACCAGAGCAATGACAGAAATAAGCAATAAGGTGATAGCCACGTAAGTCAGCAGCACATATTTAAGTATTCTTCTGATCAGGGATTTTTTGTGCGTCATTTTGTCTAGGACTTAAGAATTGTTTCAGAGTATCCGCTGCTAAGTAAAGGTAGATAACTTGAGACTATCTTTTCATTTGCTTGCAACAATCGTGTGCTAATTCTGTTTCATTAGAGATATTTGAACTGGAAGCGCCATGCATTGGAAAGCCACCATCCTTACCCCTGTTTTCACTCTTATTATTAGCAGTGCCTGCACTTCTCAAAACACAGATTCCATGGAAGATCACCCATATACCAACAGCTTAATAAATGAGACCAGCCCCTACCTGCTCCAGCATGCCCATAATCCCGTAAACTGGTATCCCTGGGGCGATGCAGCCCTGGAGAAAGCGGCCAGGGAAAATAAACTGATCATTGTCAGCATCGGCTACTCCTCCTGTCACTGGTGTCATGTCATGGAGCACGAGAGCTTTGAAGATACCCTGGTGGCACAATATATGAATGAGCACTTTGTGTGTATTAAGGTGGACCGGGAAGAGCGGCCGGATATCGATCATATCTATATGACCGCCGTCCACATGATGGGCCAGCAGGGTGGTTGGCCCCTGAACAGCATCGCCCTTCCCGATGGCAAACCCATCTGGGGAGGAACCTATTTCCCCAAGGAGCAATGGTTGGAAGCTCTTAGCCAGGTAAATGAATTCTACCGTGCAAATCCTGAAAAGACCAGGCAGCACGCTGCGGATCTGGCTGAAGGAATCCGGCAGAATTCAATTTTCCAGGTCACCACTCCGGAGCAAACAATGACTCATGAGGAGATCCACAGAGCGGTAGAAAAGTGGAAAGGCCAGTTTGATCCTGAATACGGAGGTCAAAAAGGGGCCCCAAAATTTCCCATGCCCGTGAATCTTGAATTTCTTCAGCATTACGGGCACCAGTATGGGGATCAGGACATTTTAAGGCACGTGGACCTGACCCTGACCAGTATGGCCCGTGGAGGAATATACGACCAGGTGGGGGGCGGCTTTGCCAGGTATTCTGTGGACCCCGTATGGAAGGTCCCCCACTTTGAGAAAATGCTGTATGACAATGCCCAGCTTATCAGGCTCTATTCCAGGGCCTACCAGCTAAGCGGAAAAGAAACCTATGCACAGGTAACCAGGCAAAGTATTGAATTCATTCAACGTGAGATGCTTTCCACTGAGGGTGCCTTCTTTTCAGCCCTGGATGCTGATAGTGAAGGAGAGGAAGGTAAATACTATGTATGGACCAAAAATGAACTGGAAGATTTGCTGGAGGGTGATTTTGAATTATTCTCGGAATACTATAACATCAATACAACCGGACTCTGGGAGCATGGCCGCTACATCCTCTACAGGACTTCCGATCCTGAGAGCTTTGCGTTGGAGCGGGGACTTGATGCCCGGTGGTTCAATGAAAAAATCAGCCAATGGAATAAGATTTTATTGCCTGCAAGAGTCAAACGCATAGCTCCCGGACTTGATGATAAGTCCCTTACTTCCTGGGCATCCATGATGATCTCAGCCCTGGCCCAGGCTTATGATGCCCTGGGGAACCCTCAATACCTGGAGATGGCCAAAGCCAGCGCCGGTTTGATCAGGGAGAAGCTATGGTCAAAGGACAAGGTTCTTTACCGGAACTATAAGGATGGCCGTAACTCAATCCCAGCCTTTCATATCGACTATGCCCTGTATATTGAAGCCTGCCTGGACCTTTATTCCTCCAGCCTGGATCAGCAGTGGCTGGATCTGGCAGTGGAGCTGACCGAAACTACCATGGTGCAGTTTTATGATCCGGGTACTGAGATGTTCAATTACAATGCCAGGGATGCCGAAATTCTTATTGCCAATAATGTGGAAACCCAGGACAATGTGATTCCCTCTTCCAACTCGGTGATGGCCCTAAATCTGTTCCGCCTGGGTCACCTTCTTGTAAAAAGGGAATACCTGGACCTTTCCACCTCCATGATGCAGCAAATGCAGGGACGCTTTGAGCAATACCCGCATGGTTTTGCAAACTGGGGCAGGCTGATCCTCATGAGCCTGAATCCCTACTACGAAATCGTTGTGGCCGGTCCTTCAGCCAGAGCAACTCTAAGCACCATTAAAAGTGAATATCTCCCCCACGCTCTGGTGGTGGGCAGCACCGCAGACATTGCTCTTCCCCTTTTTCAAAATCGTTTTGACAGCAAAAAAACACAAATATTTGTATGCAGAGATAATGTTTGTCAGCTACCCGTGGAAAACCCGGAGGAAGCAAGAAAAATATTCCAGATTGAATAGAACCTTAAAGGTCCCATATTCTTCAGGACCGATATTCACTGATCTCGAAAAGATGGCCATCGGGATCATTAAAGAAACACCGGGTTTCTGCACCTCGGGTCACTGGTGCTGTGATAAAATCTGCACCCCTCTGACTTAATACCTGGAAAGATTCCTTACAATCCTTCACCCGTATGGTGAACGAATGGCTCACCGTATTCTTATCCGCCGGGATTTTATAATAGGTTTCAGGTTTGTCTTCGGTAGGCCCCCCCGGCGTAACAAGAAGGATCCAGTTATCCAGGAATTCCAGTACCAGTGAGTCTCCACCATATTCTCGAAAAACTTTTGCCCCCAGTACATCTACATAAAAGGATTTGGATCTTGCCATATCAGATACCACTAAAATGGTAGTTAAAGCCGAATCTTCAAAAGGATTATTTTTCATATCATTGTTTAAATCAAAAACAATCAGGAGCATTTCATGTTCAATAAAGAGTAAAACCTTTCACATATGGCATACGACGAAAAGCTTGCTGACAGAATCCGGGAACGATTGGCAGACATTCCACTCATTGAAGAAAAGGAGATGATGGGCGGTTTGACTTTCATGGTGAATGACAAAATGTGTGTGGGGATAATAAAAGACGAAATGATGTGTCGCATCGATCCGGATTTACACGACACTGTAGTGGAAATGACCGGATGCAGAACCATGGATTTCACCAGGCGACCCATGAGAGGCTATATACTTATTGAAGACACTGGCATGAAAACCAGGGAGGAGTTTGAGTACTGGATAAATCTTGCCCTGGAGTTCAACCCGAAAGCCAAATCTTCTAAGAAGAAAAAATAAATGACAGCCTGCTTACATAAAGGTCTCTTGCTTACATTGGCTATGCTGATCAACTCTGGTTCAGCTCTGATATCCCAAACAAAGCAAATTGATGAGGATCTGCTGGTTACGACTGCCTGGCTGGAAGAGAACCTGGCAGATACCCTCCTGGTCCTTCTTCATTACGGCATGAAGACAGAGTTTAAAGAAGAGCATATTCCGGGAGCAAGATTTGTTTCTATCTGGGATGTCCTGGTAAAAAAAAATGAACAGGATCTGCGGCATGAACTTCCTGACGAGCAAGAATTAGAAAAGGCCCTTAGATCGTGGGGGATCAATGATAACTCAAAAATTATCATTTGTTACCAGGATGGGAATTCCATAAAATGGTCAACCCGACTGTTTTATACCCTGGATTACGCGGGACTGGGTGATCGGGTGGCCATACTCGATGGAGGCTTGAAAGCCTGGAAGGAAGAGGGAAGGTCCGTGACTGCTTATGTAAGCAGCTATATGGAGGGTAAGGTTGATATCAGGATTGTGGATAGCGTCAGAATTTCTAAAGCAGAAGTGCTTGCAAAACTGAACAATGAAGATGTAATACTAATCGATGCCAGGCCCCCTGAAAGATATTATGGAACAGTCCGGGAGAAAAACTCAGATCGTTCGGGACATATTGAAGGAGCGGTCAATATTCCCTATTATGAAGTAAACCGGGAGGATTCCACCTACCTGTTCAAATCAAAGGAGGCACTGGGTACTCTGTTCGAGGACCATATGGTCCATGAAGGATCCGCAATAATCACCTATTGTGGTACCGGAATCCTGGCTTCGACCCTCTATTTTACAGCCAGACTACTGGGGTACAGGGTGCGACTCTACGATGGATCTTTCCAGGAGTGGGGAGATGATGATTCCTTACCGGTAAACAGGTAGAAACAACTTTAAATAACAGGCAAAATGCAAACAATACTGGGATCAGGCGGAGGTATCGGCACACCTTTAGCCAGAGAATTAAAGAATTATACCAAGCAGATTCGACTGGTAAGCAGAAATCCAAAAAAGGTAAATGATACGGACGAACTTTTCCCTGCAGATTTAAATGATCCGGAACAAATTGACAGGGCAATAGAAGGAAGCGAAGTCGTATATGTTGTGATTGGCTTTGAATACAGACTCAGTGTCTGGCAAAAAGCCTGGCCAACATTTATGAACAGGGTTATTGACGCCTGTATAAAGCATCATGCAAAACTTGTCTTTTTTGACAATGTATACATGTATGCTAAATCTGCCATTCCTCATATGACTGAAGAGGCGCCTTTAGATCCTCCAAGCAAAAAAGGAGTGGTAAGAAAGCAATTGAACACTTTGATTATGGAAGAAGTGGAGAAAAATAATCTGACGGCATTGATTGCAAGATCTGCTGATTTCTATGGCCCCGAAACGAAGAACAGTCCACTGGTGATCATGGCTTATGAGAATTTGTTGAAAGGGAAAAAAGCTCAGGTATTTGGTAGCTTAAACAAAGTACATACTTATACCTATACGCCTGATGCAGCCAAAGCAACGGCTCTTCTCGGAAACACCCCGGATGCATACAAGCAGGTGTGGCATCTGCCAACAACGAAAGAAAAACTCAGCAATATACAATGGGTTCAACTGATTGCGGATGAGCTTAAGGTAGAGGCCAGGATTCAGCAGGTGCCCGCCTGGATGTTGCATCTCCTTGGCATTTTTATTCCGATAATGAAAGAGTTTCCTGAGATGCTTTACCAGTATGACCGGGACTATGTTTTTGACAGCAGCAAATTTGAAAAACGTTTTGGCATGGTAGCTACAGCACCTGAAGAAGGCATTAAAAAGCTAATTGAATCAGGCATTAGCAAACAATGATCAAGGAAAAATTCTACAGATGTTCGTAGCACATACGGATGCTTTGAAGGGCTGATTCAGGAAGGCACTTTTCCGGCTTAAATCTGCCGTCAAGGCTCTCGATAAAATAAGCCATTTCGTTGGCATAGCCATCCATGGCATCTCCGGCAGGCAGCTCCCGGAATCCGGTATCACTGGCAATGAAAATATGCTCCTGACTGCTGCTGTATTTGATGCTTGCCCTTTCAAAATCTGCAATAAATCCTGCTTCAAACGGGAAGTGGTGGTGAAAAATATTCCCTCCCTCGATCTTCACATCCGGTCCTGACTTATAACGCCAGAGTGCACATACATAATCCTGATCGCTCAGTTTTCCCGGAAGGGTTGTGGCTTCTATGGAATCGGGGTTCCCCAGCACCCACTGAACAAAATCTATGTCATGAATAGCCAGGTCGAAGAGTGCCCCTCCCGAGGAACCAAAGTCTTTCAGTTTTTCCTTCCATAGCCCCCAGGTGGGAAGACCCGTGAGACGGGTCATAGAAAGCCAGCTCAGCTTTCCGAATTCGCCCGATTCAATCCAGTGCTTCAGTTTCAGGTAAGGTGGCATGAAACGGACTACATGACCAACCATTAGTATAAGATCCTTTCGTGAGGCAAGTTCAATCAGCCTCTCTCCCTCTTCTATATGGAGGCACAATGGCTTTTCCACGAACACATGAATACCTGCTTCCAAGGCCTGAACGGCCATTGGGTAATGCAGATCAATATGCACTGCCAGAATGCAGGCATCCGGTTTCTCCTCAGCAATGCATTTTTCAAGAGAGGTATAGGTATGGATATCTGAAATATCTCCCCTCTTTATTGCTCCGGTTTCCAGGTTACCGCTTTCCTGCCCCAGGTTCTCAAGTGCTTTTTCGGGGTCCAGGTCAACTATGGCTACCAGCTGCGCCCCGGGATGATTCAGTATACTTGTGGCATGGGTCACACCCATAAATCCAAATCCTACGATTATAAATTTCTGCATAATATCTGAAAGTCAGT
>CAYWGP010000082.1:0-20796 GCA_964458155.1 uncultured Bacteroides sp. | reverse complement strand
GTCGGTACCCACCAGCAGGTAGTCTGGATCGCTGGCGATGAAATTCATGGAGTGGTTGTCGGAGTGTTTCCTGAGCTCTTTTAAGCGGCTGAATGTCTTCCCATGATCCTCTGATACCTGGATCCGCACATCGGCCAGGTAGATTCTGCCTTCCTCGTGAGGAGATACATAGAGCTCCTGGTAATAATGCGGTCCGGTTGCCCCGGCCACGGCGTCGGACTGTTTCGCCCAGCTGCTGCCACGGTCTTTGGAGATATAAACCCCGCCGGTCCGCCGGTCCAGGGTGATGGCTGCATAAATGACATCTGAATCAAAGGGTGAGATGCCCAGTCCGATTTTACCCATATTGGATTTGGGAAGCCCTGTGCTCAGTTTTTCCCAGCTTTCGCCTCCGTCGGTACTGCGGTGGATCCCTGATCCCGGTCCGCCCCCCAGGTAGGCTGCCACGGTACGGTGGCGCTGCCAGGTGGCTGCAATGAGCATATCAGGATTACCCGGATCCATGGCGATGTCGGTAACACCGGTCCATTCGTTAATTCCCAGCACCTGCTTCCAGTTTACACCTCCATCGGTGGATTTATAGAGGCCGCGTTCACCCCCGGGGGTCCACAGGGGACCCTGAACTGCCACAAATATGATATCTGAATTTTCGGGGTGCACGATGATCTTCGAAATATGCTCAGAGGCCTTAAGGCCCATATTTTTCCAGGTCTTTCCGCCATCCTTACTTCTATAGATCCCATCTCCGTATCCCACGTGCCTTCCGCCTACATTCTCTCCCGTACCCACCCAGATGGTATTGGTATTGCCGGGATCAACGGTGATACAGCCGATGGAGTAGGAGCTCTGGTTGTCAAAAATGGGTTTCCAGGTGACGCCGGCATTTACCGTTTTCCAGACATTTCCGGAACCAACGGCAACATACCAGGTTTGTTCATCGTCGGGATGAATGGCTATATCGGCAATGCGGCCGGAGCTGAAAGCCGGACCAATATTCCGGAATTTGAGTCCCGATACCAGGGAAGAATCGATTTTTGGATCTGTTTCCTGGGCATAGAGGGAGAAGCCAAGGAATAATAAGGCAATGGCGAAGTATTTCATAGGTTTTTCTTTTGGGTCATGCAGCAAACATGTAAAAGTACAATTTTGTTGGAAGTGTGCTACTCTAAATAACAACTCCGGTTAAATATTTGGATCTAAACTTATTAGCTGTGAAATCGTTTTTATTATAATAACCCCAAAAACTACATTCAAATGAAAAATCTATTCTTACTCGTTTTTGCAGCAGCTTTTACAGCATCGGCATTCGGACAGGCCGACGAATTAATGGAAAAAGAGAAGGAGGCCATTAAGGCAGTGATCCTGGAGGAAACCCAAAGCTATTATGACAGGGATTTTGACCGCTATGCAGCCACCTACAAGCACGATGAATCCATTGTTGATTTAAGGGCTGACAAAGTCAGCTATAACCAGTCCCTGGGATGGGAGGCCCAAGGTACAGGAATGAAAGCCTTTATGGAAGATAATCCCGAACCGGTCAAGAATATGGAGGTGAAGCAGAACTTCAGGATACAGGTGAACGGAAACTGTGCCTGGGCGATTTTTGACAATCTGATGTATAATGAAGATGAGAAACTGGAAGCTCAGGATATCGGGGTGAATTTTCTTGAAAAGATTGACGGGAGCTGGAAGATCGTTTACCTGTCACGAGTAGGAATTTCAACTTACAGTGGGGATTATGAGCAAATAGAAGTTTCGGACGAGATCATTTCAAAATACCTGGGGAAGTACGAGCTTCAACCGGGATTCATTCTGGAATTCGCACTTGAAGAAGGACATTTTTATGTTTATCCAACCGGTCAGATGAGGCAGGAACTATTTGCCTATGAGGAAAATAAATTCTTCCTGATGACTGTTGATGCCCAGCTTGAATTCAACATGGAAGAAGGGAAGGCAGTCAGCCTGACCCTGCATCAGAACGGCGAGCACAAGGCCATGAAGATCGAGTAGGATCAAGCTCGGGCCTGCAGCTACTCTAATTGCAGCAGTTCAAAGGGCTCGAACAATCCGTAATCCATCAGATAGTAGGCTGAGGCCGGTGGTATTTCTTCGGGTGCTTCATTCCAGGAGTGGGGCCCGAATATCCAGCTGTCGTTTTTGTGGTAGAAAAAGCCAAAGGTATTTTTCAGGCTGCCGGTCACTTTGACCGCAATCTCATTTGCACCTTCTTTTAAGAAGGAGGTGACATCCAGCTCATTGGGCTGCCAGGCGATAACTCCGGCTGGTGAGCCATTGACCCATACCTCAGAAACGGAGCCATTCCATTCTTTTAGTCTTACCCGGTACCTGGCATTTTCAGTCTTTTCCAGATGGAACTGCTGCGTATAGGCCACTTTTTGAGAATAGAAGGGCAGGCCTGCTTTACGCCACGATCCAGGTTCGTTCAGATCTCCACCAGCAATTTCAAATCCTTTATCGCCTGGAACAACATGAAAATCGCCCAGTATATAGACGGGCATTACTTCTGCCAGAATATGCATTCTCGGGGCTTTCAGCTTAAGGGTATTCCGGCCCTTCTGCAGGAACTCACCCAGGGCAAAGACCGGAAAATCTTTATCTATCCAGTAGGCATCCTCCTGTTTGTTTATATCCTGTCCATTGATGCTTACCTGCCACAGCTCCGGGCGCTCCACCACAGCGACTATGGTCTGCATGGCGTCATCATTCAGGTTCTCATTGATGTCAAAGTGGTAGCTGACTTCGAAACCCGGGCCGGAGCCAAATAAGGAATCCAGAGCCAGGTAATCCTGTTTATACTGGATCTTATGCTGCCAGGGATTTCCCATCTCAATGCCATTTTCTTTGAACAGGCCAATGAGTGCATCCATAAAATAGACCTCTTTTCTGTCCGTTTTTGCTGTAAGCAGATCCAGGTAATTTACCATCAGAATGTTGTCTGATTCACGCCTTACTTTCATCACGCTGCTTGCATCCACTATCTGTTCAGTAAGTGGAGCCGCAAATGCTTTAAGCGCATCCGGTTTTTTATCGACCAGAGCAAACAAGGCGCTGCCTGCCGGATCCAGATCAATCTTAAAGGAGACTTTACCCTCTTTGATTTGACCGGGATATGTGAATTCTTCCCCCGAGATTAAATCAAGTTTAATGATATGTTTTCCCTGTAAGCTGATTTCTGCACTGGCGTTTTCCGTCTTATGCGAGTTAACCACGAAAAGCAATTGCCCATCGTCAAGAACCCTGCGCTGATGATAGAGCATGCCATTTTTGGTGAGATCTTTCATTTCGAACTCATCATTCGCCAGAAGTTTTAATGCAGCCGGATCCTCAAGATTGTCCGAGAAAATCCATTGATCGGGGTAGCTTGTGGCCAGATCAACGGCACTGGAAGATGGCTCCCCGTCGACCCGGGATATATGTGGATTAAAGGATAGGATTACCCCTCCGTTTTCCAGATATTCAGCAAGCAATTCCAGGGTGGGACCATCCATATTTTCCATTTCCGCCGGGATCACCACCAGAGAATATTCGCGATGGCCCACGGTAAACTTGTTACCGTTCACACTGCCCAGTGTTTTGATTACATACTCTGAACCCAGGTCGTATTCCAGATGCTGCTGCTCCATCCGGTACACAAAATTCTTGAATCCATTCTTAATTCCATCTAGCCTGGAATTTCTAACACTACGCGAGAAATACATCCATGCGGAGGTGGTGGGTTGAAGCACCAGGGTATGGTTCATTTGTTGTCCGGATGACATGGCCATGCTTATGCGCCCAATGTAGTCGCCCATAAGTCTGTAATGTTCCCACCAGGGTTCGTGATAGGAAAAGGAGGGAGGATAATCGAACTTGCGGACTCCATTGAGTGAATAATAGGAAAGATGCTGGTTTACAAAGTTAACGCCGAGCACACCCTGCCAGTCGACCAATCGTTTCTGCTCCTCAAAATTCATTTCCCAGCCGCCTCCTCCGTATGTTTCACTCAGTGTGCGCATGCGTCCGGCCTGATTGGCAGCACTGGCCAGTTCGCGTACAGCCCGGTCGTTCCCGAATTGTCCTCCCAGACCATCCTTTTCCAATTGATTCCCTAACATATCAACGCCTGGCTGTTGATGCCAGATATAAAAGGCTGCTTCATCAAATCCATGGGTTGGTTCCGGCCAACCATGTTCCCAGTAATGACCGGTCCATCTCAAGTTGTTTTCATCACAGTAGCTACTCCAGGGCTTTGCCCAACGGTCTATAAACAGTTCAAGAAGTAGCTCGTAGTAGTCGTGACGGACCTTTTGCCAGTTCCCGCTTTCTTCAACCAGAGAGGGGAGGTGTAATTTTAAATCGTATCCCCAGTGCTCCTGAAATACGATCCATAAATCAGGGGTCCAGCGCATTATAGTGCCCCGGGGCATGGCTGCCTCCAGGTTAGGCTCGTCGGTAAATATACCCGGTAGTGTTATCCCGAAATCTGCGGCATTCTTTTCATACCCACGGGTCATGGTGACTTCCAGAAATTTCTCACTTACGCCGGGGTACAAAAGATCCACATAGGAAAAGCCTCCATACCAGGGCGAATTCTCCGGATAGGTAAGTTCAAAAAGATAGTAGGTGCCGGTCTTTCCTGTCTCACTTTCAAGGGAGTTTGTAATATCAACAAATGCATCTCCGTCTTTCTTTAAAGCAACTTCCAGATCATTTATGGCTAAATCATCCAGGGTTTCCAGAATACGCATTTTCAACCCGCTTCCGTGCTTATAGGAATCGGGCATTTCGGCCGGAACATGACCACCCGCAAATCCTGATGGATATGAATTCTCATCGTAAATCCAGACTTTCATATCCAGTTCTTTCCCTTTTTGAATGGTATAATCAAAAAGGTGAAACCATTCATCGGACAGGTACTCGGTCAGAAGACCCGGTCGTGGATGCACAAAGACACCACCAATTCCAGACTTCTTAAACTCTTTCATTTGAAAATCAATCCCCTCCCTGGAAATATCATCATTCCAGTCCCAGAGCGGCGCACTGCGGTATTCCGAGGGAGGATCGGCAAAAAGGTCCCTGAAATCTTCTATGGAATGAATGCCTTCTGAAACCGGTGTTTGACTGCAGCCAAAAGATAGCACCAGCAAGGATGCAATGACTAAATTGATTAACTGTTGAATTCTTCGCATAGTCTGTTGATCTGATTTGTCCAGATTCCTGTAAGGATGGGTATTACCCGGTCAATTTAGCAATTATTTCCGGATAAAATCAGAAAGGCTATTGTGCCTTAATCACACCTTTAGTGATCGGTCCTTACGGAGTTGCCGTGCGAATGAAATATAATACCAGTATCATCTTTTACTTCTGCTGGAAGAACCACTGGTAGTTTTATCACCAGATCTGCTGTTTGGTCTGGTAGTGGTTCTGGTACTAGTTTTACTGCTAATTGAGTCTACAGATCTGTCACTGGTTGATTTTTTAGTTCTATCGTCAGTTCTATAGTTTGTTCTGGTGTTTGTTGCATTGTTCGATCCGGTGTTAGTTCGGGTATTTGTTACACCTTTAGACCCGGTGTTAGTTCGGGAATTTGTTACAGTGTTGGATCGATCATTGGTTCTATAGTTTGTCCTGGTATTTGTAACGGTATTGGATCGATCGTTAGTTCTATAGTCTGTTCTGGTATTTGTTGCATTATTGGATCCACTGTTCGATCTTGTAATAGTTGTATCGCTGGGTTCATTATTTGTGCTGGCCCCCTTCAAATTCCCTTTTTTCTCCTCCTCGCAGGGACTCTCGGGCCGATTATTCCCGTTCCCGGATACAGGCGCCTTATTGGCACTGATACATACCGACCAGTGACCCATGGCACCTGGATTAGAGGTACTGACGCTCACATTGATGTTGCCGGTGAAGAGATAATATTGCCCCGATTTGATGGCATAGGATTGGCCATTTACCGTGGCTTCACCACCGCCGCCAATGGGCATGAAGTATATGCTGGAGGCTGCGCCGGAATAGCTGAAGTTTGAGCTGGTAAGATCATCTCGGGAGTAAGTCCCCGAGGGTGTAATCAGACAGAATTGCCAGGTTGAATTCCCCGGATTTATCCGTATTCCGCAGTCTTCACTTTCTTCCTCCTCTATTTCCTCTTCTTCGAGGGTAACAGTCACGGTTTTTCCGTCTGATCCGCAGTCAGTATTTACAGATACAGCAATGGTGTGCTGTCCGGGTGACAGTTTAAACTTGGCACTCAGTTCGCCCGAGTAGGGAACGAACTGGAAACCGGTGTAGGCTTCGCCGTCAAGAGTGAGAGAGATGTCAGCTTTATTCTTCACTCCGCTGACAGACCCCCTGAGTTCGTGGCTGGCATCCTCACGGTTTACTTCATTCAGGGTAAAGCTTAGCGTTGGTGGGCTACAGGGCTCATCCAAACTCAGGTTTGCACTCTTGCTGTCTGCTCCACAATCATTTTTTACTGAAACCATTACCGTGTGCTGTCCGGGTGACAGTTTAAACCTGGCACTCATATCGCCCGAGTAGGGAACGAACTGGAAACCGTTGTAGGCTTCGCCGTCAACGCTCATTGAGATATCGCTTTTGTTCTTAGCTCCGCTGACAGACCCCCTGAGTTCGTGGCTGGCATCATTGCGGTTTACTTCATGCACCGTAAAAGATACCTTCGGAGGGGTGCAGGGCTCCTCCATAATTACCGTGGTTCCCCGGTTATCCGTTCCACAGTCATTTTTTACTGATACCACCACCGTGTGAGACCCGGGTGTCAGTTTAAACTTGGCACTCATATCGCCCGAGTAGGGAACGAACTGGAAACCGCTGTGGGCTATGCCATCAAGAGTGAGAGAGATGTCGGCTTTATTCTCCACCCCGGTGACCGATCCTTTGAGTTCATGGGTGGCATCATTGCGTTTTACTTCAGCCACAGTAAAAGAGACCTTCGGAGGGGTGCAGGGAACTACCACCACGGCAGGACTGTAACTTATCCTTGTGGCAGCGTGATCATCTCCGCACTCGTTGCTGGCGACCAGTGAATAGGTGTTGAGACCTTCCCTGAGTTTGATGGAGGCGCTCAATACATTGTTACTGAAATTGAAAGGAACCGGGTTTCTGCCTGAGGTAAGCCTCAGCTGTTTCCGATCACTTATATTATGAACTTCGGCCCTGAGGGTGAAGGTTTGCTGGTTGGTACTGCTTTGTCTCTGGACCGGATCAATCAGTTTAATGACCGGCATGGGACAGGGCTTCGACTCTTTGATGAATACCTGCTCCTTGATATCCTCACCTGAGTCATTTTGTGCCCTGATGGTCAGTACATTTTCCCCTTCCCTCAATGCAAGCCTTGCTGTCAAACTATTTGTGCCCTGACTGAAATTGAAGTCCCGGAAACTCATTCCATTTAAATAAAGTGCGACATTTTCTTTTGAGAGTACATGTAACACGGTGGCGTGCAAAACTTCCGACTGTTCATTGGTCCTGAGTGGATTTGTGTAGGGGCTATAGATGTTAATCACCGGGGGGTAACTCCGGGTTACAGGAACAACGACTACTGGTTCCTGGTAAACAGGTTCCTGGTAAATGGGTTCCTGATATACCGGATACTGGTAAACGGGTTCCTGTTGCACAGGTGCATAATAGGTGATGAAGGTCGATTCTGATGCGGAACCGGCTTCATTTCTTGCGGTGACTTCCACCGTATTAACGCCTTCCAGGAGATACAGGCTGACAGATATCCTTCCCTCGGCATCGAAGGAGAAATTGTGGATATCACTTCCATCCAATTTCACCCTGACATCAAAGCGTCCGCGCACGTTTTGAGTTTCTGCAATCAGGGGGAAGCGCCTGTCGTTGGTCTCTGCGGGTGTTTCAGGATTGATAAACCATACAGTCGGACTTGCTATCATTTCAGGATCGGTTAATTGGATTTCAAGCTGGTCCTGCGCACTGCCTGTTTCATTGAATCCCTTGATAAGCAGTTGGTTCACTCCCTTTACAAGGTTTACGCTGGCCTTGACCATTCCGGAAATGGGATAATATTCGAAGGGCATATCGTTTCCGTTAAGCAAAAGCTGAATATGCTCCTTGCTGCTGATTTGTCTCACGCTGGAAGTCACATCGATCCAGTCCAGGGAAGTGGTGACCTGATCCCCCCGGGGCGAAGTAAACTCTACTGTGGGTGCCGGTATGGCTTCATTCAGGGGATTTAGTGCGATCATAGCCTGATCTTCGGCGGTCGATACCTGGTTTGTAGCCGTAATCCTGATGCTGTTTTCTCCCTCACGCAGTCTGACATTTGCAATGAAGGCAGAGGTGTTCGCATTGTAGGTGAAACTGTTGTTAGGAAAGCCATTGAAGTAAAAGCTAATGTTTTCCGGTCCGCTCACATTTTGAATGCTGGCCTTGATGGAGTGGTTTGGGGATTCAGTTTGGGCAGATTTATTTGGTGGATTGGTAATATTCACCGTAGGGAGGGAATGGGATGTGGTAACTGTAAGATTTCCAGGATTTGCCGGATTGACCTGATTGCTATTGCTGTTGCTGTTTGAGATACTCGTAGAGTATGTATTAGCAGTGTTTTGCCTGGAGGATCCCCCTCTGAGATTCCAACGGATTCCCAGGCTAACATAGTTGTTTCGGTCTAATCCTGACCCATCAATGATCTTATTGTCGATATCGATACCGACCGCGTTGTTTTCTTCGCTGAGGCAAATATTGGTTTTAAACTCAAACCCGATAGCAAGGGATCTGGAAAGCTGATAACCGAGATAAATACCTGCAGTGGGCAGGAGGGCTAACTTGTTAACCAGGCTTGTTTCGAAGTCCCCGTCGCTGAGTGCAACGAGGTCCTGGTAAACCAGTTTACTATCCTGGTTCGGATCGATGCCGCTGTAATCGTACAGATTGTTCCCGGCATCGTAGAGATCGGTAAATGTGCGCCCGCGGGTGAGGCCGGCACCTGCAAATCCGGTAAGGATAATCCCTGTGCTCTCCCTTAGCCGATTCAGGGTAAGGCCAAGTTCCAGGTCATAGTTGAAGAAGCTATACCGGATGTTGCTATAAGTGCCGTCGGGATTGATCCGATTGTCGTAGGCCTTGTTTTCTCCGGCCAGGAAACGGAATTTCCAGTCAACACTCAGGAAAGCATTTTCTTTTCGATAGAGTTGGCTGCCAACTACAAAGTCCAGTCCAAATCCTCTGGAATTGGCTATATCCGATTTCTGGTATGCATATCCGGCGCCTAAACCGATTGTCCACCCTCCAGGAGTGGTATAGCTGGTCTTTTGTGCCATGCCAGGCTTATATACAAGCATAGACAGGATAATCAACACGAGGATCGGATTAAGTGCTTTCATGATTAAATGCCTTTAGACATTCATACGTTAGTAAGCTCATATGGTTGCTTTTTGACCGGATTCGAACTCTCATGTGTACGAAAAAGGACGATTCCATGGCAAGCATTCAATTGTAACTCTTTAGTTATCAAGGAGAACAATTGTGGTCTGTTTTTTGTTATACTTACTAAAATGGTACAAATGAAAGTAGTTTCTATCCATAGAATCCTGATTCTGGGGGCATTAATAGTTGTTTTCCAGCAATGGGGCTTTGCCCAGAGTGTAGTAACAGCCGATCAGTTCAATTCCGATGGCGGCGACGATCGCGGGAAAATGCTTTCTACTTTCAAGGAATTCTATAAAGCGGAGCTTTATGATGAGGCCATTGAATCCTTCTGGATCATATTTCATGATTATCCTGATGCCAGCGAGAAGTATTACGTGGATGGAGTTAAACTGTATCGATACTTCATCGGGAAAACAGATGAAGGTCAGGCAAGGTATGACCTGGTAGATACCCTGATGCTTATATACGATCAGCGCATGACCTATTTTGGAGGAGAGGGGAATATCCTGGGCCGCAAGGGAATGGATTTACTCAGGTACCGGGGGAATGATCAGGAACAGGTACTGGCTGCCTATGGAATGCTCAAGGAAAGTGTTGAAATCGAGGGAGTCAAATCCAGGGACGCTGTTTTGCTCAATTACATTACCGCAGGCCTCCTGCTGCAAAGTTCAGAAACGCTGGATAAGAGCCTGGTCATGGAAGATTACTTCCTGGTTATGGGGCTCATGGATCAGCAGGAGGGAAGTAGTTCCAGCCGCGACAGGACAAGGGCCTCTATCGATGATATGGTAGAGAAGGAAGATATTCTCACCTGTGAAGGTCTGAATCTTTATTTCGAACCGCAGTTTGAACAAAACAACGAGGACCGGGAGCTGCTGGAAAAGATCATTAAAATATATGCATCTGCCGAATGCAACGAGTCTGCTCTTTATATCGATGCTTCTGAGAAGCTTTTTGAATTAGATCCTGGTTCTGCAGCGGCACATAACCTGGCCATACTTTTTATCGGAAGGAACGAACTGGATAAGGCCTCCGAATATCTGCAGATGGCTGTGCTGGATGGAGAGCTAAGCAACGAAACCAGGGCTGAATGGTATTACGAACTCAGCATTGTTAGCCTGGCAAGAGGAGAACAATGCGAGGCTGTTTTTTTTGCAAAAGAAGCCAGAGCAAATAATAGCAATTACGGTAAGGTTTACATTGCCCTTGGAGATTCCTACATCGCCTCCCGCAAACCCCTGGGTGATGAATTCCAGCAGCGAACTGCCTACTGGGCAGCGGCCGACATGTACCAGGCAGCAGCAAGGGTGGACCCGTCTCTTGCACAGGAATCCAGTGAGAAGCTGGCCATATGTACTGCTCAGTATCCCAACAAAGAAGACATTTTCTTCCAGGATCTGGATGTGGGGAGCAGCTTTTATGTGGAGGGATGCATCCAGGAGAATACCACCATACGATCCAGGGATTAGGTATCAAATAAAGCCGGAATAAAGCCCTCCCTTTTCAGATAACACTTTTGACAGCCAGAATTTTCCTGTCATTAATTATCTTACTTTCCAGTAAGCACTGGAAACAATGGAATCATGGCTCTTTTCTACAAAATTCCGGATAACCATGTTGTTTTAATTGAAAGATTTGGTAAGCATTCAAGAGTTCAGTCAAGTGGAATGCGCATCAAACTGCCTTTCTTTGAAAGCATAAAACTTTTGGAGAATTGGGAAGGCATAGCTAATAAAGAAGGTTATCAGCTGGACCTGTCCGAGCAGCTATTAAATACCCCTAGAAGGCAATTCAAAACCCTGGATAATATTACCATTTTTGCGGATGTATCCATGGGCTGGAGAATTACCGATGCCGTAAAGGCGGTATACGATATTGATGTATTGCCCACTTCAATTGTGTATGTGGGAATGATAGCCTTAAGAAGGAATATTGGGGATTTATACCTGGATCAGATTCTGGCTGACCGCCAGAAGCTAAATGGTATGGTTGAGGAGAGAATTAGAGAAGTTGTCTGGGGCTGGGGCATTGAGATCACAAAGGTGGAAACATATGTCAAGTGTGATTCGCTTGACAAGAAGCGACTTCAGAAAAATAAATCTGCAACTAATACTCCCTGATTCCATGCTGTATAAGTCCTCAGCCACTTTGTGTTGACTGGTTTCGGGCTATTTAACTTATGCCTGTCATCAAGTAAAATCTCAGCTGACAATAAGGTATTATCGATCGATTTGATTTGTGTGGAGCTTTCATTAATTAAGAGCTTCATCTGCACCTGGCACCAGAGAAAAACCGTATCCTGCGAAATTGTAAAGGTGCCCCTGTAGTAATTTTCATCTTTTACACATAGCTCGAACTCATTTCCATTCTCAAATAACCTTATATACTGGGTCTCATTAATGGCTGCAAAAACGACATCCTGTCTGGGCTTAAACATAAACAGGACAAGGATATAAAAGGCAAAAAAAAGTGTATACCAGAGTTTATTCATGGACTATTTATTAAAAAATTAATATGGTTTTTGCCTGCTGTAAAAGCTATTCAAAATAATAGGGTCCTTCCATTCGCATTTACCTCCCTTTGAGCAATTTGGCAGGGGGAGTGTTTTTTTTGGTTCGATTTCGAGGGTTCGGCCACATTTCTGACACTGGTAAAGAACTTTTGTGGTCATGGGAGCAATCTTTATAGGTTTACAGGCTAGCTGAATATATCGATTTAGCGCTTTGATGGATATTGTCAAAGCTGTTATTTGAAATTTCCGAGCTATTATTTCGGAGATTTCTTTAGTTTAGGGCTGGCGGTTTCTTCAATTGGAAAGTGCCAGGCACCAATGCAGGAGATTCTAAAGAATACGGCAATTCAAATTTTCGGAGGGCCGGTTAATTCTCCAAAGGATTGCAATGTGTTATCGAGGCAGATAGCAGCGCGGACCGGCAGGAAGGTGAGTCCGACCACCCTGCGAAGATTTTTCGGTTTGCTGCCTTCCTCCTCTGCATTCTCCACCTATGTGCTTGACTCCATTGCCATATATAGCGGCTCGAAGGATTTCTCCAGTTTTTGCCTTCAGCAACAGGCTGCTTACGATTTCACCGAGATTGAAAGGGTGGGAATTCTCGATGAGATCAATGAGATCACTAGCTATACCCTGAACAGTATTTTCAGGAAGTCGCTGACCGATTTCCAGCACACCATAGCCAGAACTGAGTTCAACGTTCAGCTTGATGCCTTCCTGGAATCTCCCCAATGCATATACCCGGTCGTTGCTCCCGGGGGATATGGAAAATCAACAGCCCTGGCCCACTGGGTCAGGATCCAGCAGGAAAAGCACCTGTGCATGTTCTGTCCGGCCACCATCTTCACCAACTTACTGGATCCAAAGGTGCAGGCATATAAGTCCCTTCAGTTCAATCTCAGTTCCCTGGGGAATGTGATCAGGCTGTTCCTGGACGACAAAAATTTAAATGCCAGCAGAAAGCTTTTGATCATTATTGATGCATTGGATGAACTGAGTCCCGATTCCGGGAAGTTGCAGAAACTGGTAGATTTTATGCTGGATGCCGTCAGCAAATATGCAGCAGATCAGAGAGTAAAGATAGTATTCAGCACCAGGGAGTCTGTCTGGCACACGCAGCTGGCTAATAGTTTTGATAAGGTGAGATCCACGATCTGCTACGAATTTCCTGAATCTCTGCTGGAGTCGGGATATACCAATCTTTTTAAGCTTTCAAACTCAGAAATAAGGAAGATCATTTCCAACGTCAACAAGTCTGAAAAGACCCCCTTCTTATACGATTGCATACCCTTTAATATTCGTGAGCTTATCAGGATTCCCATAAATCTTCACTACATAATTATTTTGTTCCGAAACGGGGTATCCATGGAGCATATCACACAGAATGTGGTGATCCGTGAATTTATGAGGGAGACCGTATTCAGGGCGAGGTATAGCGAACAGAAGGAGGACCTCATATGGAAGATTATCGAATTAACCGAGAAGGGAAAGAGCGGGATCGCAGTTAACAAGGGGGACCTGAAGAAGCATTATCCCATTCATCTGAAAAGAGAGAAAGCCTACTACCAGGCCTATGAGGATCTGAAGCAGAATGGCGTATTACTGGAATACCGGGAGGAGAATAAGTTTGGGATTTATGTGACTCAGATTGGATTCAAGCATCTGAATTTCTATTACTACCTGTCGGCCCTGTTCAGGATAAGGGCCAATGGGGGCCTGAACTATGAGCTGATAGAGAAGGTTTGTAATTCGGGGGAGGACTGGGCGCTGGTATGGAACCTGGTAGCAAGCTTCTACCAGATTGCCTATGAGATTGAAGATTTTGACACCCTTGAGCACTTCTGTGAACTGCCAGAATCTGTATTGGGATCCCTGGAAATCAGGCTTGCGGTCGGTAACAGTTTCAGGGAAAATAACAGTATCAGGGACAGGATCATCCGCCTCTTCGCTTCACATCAGCAGGGTCGCATCTTTTTCTTTGAACGCTTTGTGGATATCAACTACCTCTTCAATAACTTCAGGTTCAGGATCGCAGAATATTTGAAGTATGCTCCCAGCAAGGAGAACAAACTTTTCGGAAACAGTATTTTGTACCTGGCCGGCTTCCTTCAACTGGATGCTTCCGTTTGCCAGCATCATTTTACTAAAGTGGAGGAGATTCCCACCCATGAAAATGTCCACCCCTGGCCCATTGGGCGCAAGGTTTCATGCCTTATCCTGCACAGCTACTTTATCGAGCAAGGCGAAATACGGGACATGGAGGACCTTATTCGTAAGTATACCACCGAAGCTTATGCTTACGAGGGCTATCTGCAAAGGGGCCTGGTTGAGTTCGAGCTGTATATTATGCTGGCCCTTGTGCTGGTGCAGCGTTTTAAGGAGCTGGATACCATGCTTAACCATGTATTCACTTTTTACGAAACCTCCAACCCCGATCCTGATGTCTCCCTGATGCTCCATGTAAACCAGAATTCACTTCCGGTTTACTTCCAGGAATATGCCTTATTTAAGCTGGGGAATCATGAGGATCCGGAGCTGCCGCAAATATGGGAAGGAGCTCTGAACAGTTTTAATACAACCTTTGATGACTACCAGTACCTGATTATGTTGAACTGGTTTTTATGCGACTATTTTACTACCAATGGCCAGCTCGACAGAGCCATGGTCTATTACCTTGCTGCCCTTGAGCTCAGCCGTTTTGCCGGCTATGATTTCTTTACGGCCTTTCTGCTTAAGAATGATCCTTCCGGAGATTTGGAGCGGGTGGCCATGGCCGATCAGATGATTGCCGGGTCGGGATTCAATGTTGAGCTCTTCAACTATCAATTCGGCTCATCTGAATAACCGTAATATATAAAAGAGTCAGCCAGCCAGCTGTGAGTCCGAAAGCCAGCAGAAGGCTTCCGAATTTAAACAGCCAGATAATCAGGAAGGGGGAGATGGAAATCACCGGGTAAATCAGGAGAAGCAGCAGGGTTTGCCTGCTGATGGTTTTTTTTCCGGAAGCTTCGAAGGGCCAGAAGCCTGGGGGATTCACCCGGGCCACATATTTTTCCAGCGTCTCCGGGTCGTCGGGCGGGGTCAGAAAGGTCACCAGCAGCCAGCTCAGGGTGACTAAAATAGTGAGGCACAGCAGTTTAAAAGCAAAATAGCTGATATCCAGGGTTTCCAGCTGAAGGTCCACGAAGCTATGGAAAGTGGGAGAGGACTGGTAGGCCAGATCCCAGCCTACCGCAAAAACCAGGCTTGAGAGCATGGCTGTAAACTGTGACCAGGCATTGATCCTCCACCAGAACCACCTGAGTATGAAAACAGGTCCGACCCCGGCCCCCATGGAGAAAATGAATTTTTGCAAACCCAGCAGGTGGGTGTTGTACCAGGCGATGATCATGCCCGATATCCCTATAACAAGCATCACCAGGTAAGAGAGACGTTCGTAAAAGCGATCCTTCTTCTTTCCCAAAAGGTAGGTCTTAAATACATCCACCGTCACATAGGAGGCCCCCCAGTTGATGAAGGATTCCAGAAAGCTTGTGAAACCTATAATAAATGCCAGGAATACCAGGGTACTGAGACCTCCGGGCATGGCCTGCTTATACAACTGGATGAAACTGGCCTCCAAATCCGGGCTGCTTTTTATTTCCGGGATAAGTTCAGAGGATTCATGGATCATCAGGATCCCTGCATCTATTACGAAGGAGTGGAAGAGGAAAACCAGGCTGAAAAGGATCAAAGGCAGAAATGCTGCCTTAAAAGCCTGGAAGGGACTTCTGGCATTCATGAAACGCTGGGCTTCCGGTCCGGATCCGTCCAACACATTTATGGACCACCATTGAATCAGAAAATAGACCAGGAGGGTTGGAATGCTCTCAAAGCTTGAATTTTTAACTCCATCGGGAAACAGCTGGATATGGTCCTGGTAAGAAGAATTCAGTTTCGGGTAGACGGACGAAAGGCCGCCAAAAAATTTCAGGACGAAGTAGGCCCCGATGGCAAAGGCAAGGAGGTAGATGATCCCGTTGAGGAAGTCGGTCCGTGCTTTTAGCTGAAGGGAGTTTTTGGCAATCAGGAGTAGCAGGATGATCCCAATTATCATGAATGAAACCGGATAGCTGCAGCCGGTGAATACCATCAGTAACTTGGACATCCCGATGAAGACCTGCGCGGTGAACAGGGCCACTACCAGGTATCCTACATAGACGGCCCTGAACAGGTGAAGGATCCTTGCGGGTTTTCCTGAGAAGCGGAACAGGATGAACTGGTTATCGGTCATGAACCTGAGACGGCTCCATAAGGGAGCAAAAATGATTGGCAGGAATCCGGCTCCCAGCACCCCCGTATAGAAAATCCACATTCCGGCATAGCCCTCGGTGGCCACGATCCCCATTTTTGAGAGGACGTTAATGATGTCCGGATTTATCAGGAAGAGGGAAAATCCGGCCACGTACCAGGGGAGTGTGTTTTCTGTCCTGAAAATATTCTGAAACCCTTTCCGGTAACTGAGTACGGATACTGCCCCCAGGAGGAGCAGATAAAGGATGAGGATGGTCAACGACATATTGGTACAAGTGGCCTTACTTCAAATGTAATTAAAAACTGAGTTGTATCTTACACAGTTGCCGGATCTGCCTGGAAATGGCTTTAAATAACTTAAATTCAGGTAAAGAGAAAACTCAGGCAGGATTCAGGAAGATCTGTATATCCAGGTTTCCTTAAAACTCTTAACCAGCCCCTCCATAAAGACTCACTTGACAGCATAGCACATCAGCGCATCACCGCGCCTGATATACATCATTCCATCATCAATAAGCGGGAAAGATGCAATTTGATGCTTCCCTGGCCATCTTTATGCACGACCGAATTGCAGTGCTCGTAGCCATACCTGATGTCTTCAAGCTGGTAGTTGAATAGCTGTTGCCCTCCTCTTCCGCATTAATAAAGATTCCTTCTTTGGTAATCAACGGTGCGCCATATCCCTTGCCAAGTCCTTCGTATTTCCACAACAGTTCAGGGCCCTTAGCAGGCTCGCTGCCCTGTTGTCCCGGAGGATTGCAGGAAGCCATGACAGCAATCAGACCTGCTACTATGACGATACTTCTCAGCATGTGAGTAAGTTACGAAAAAGTATTCATTGGATTGCCGGGGATCATTATGTGTGTCAAAACAAATATTTGCCTCATAGCTTAGAAGGATTTATCTTTCGCCAAGCTAAACTGATCCTCTATGCCCGGCAAACCCGACAAGCCCAGCAAGCCCGACAAGTTATCCCTGTGTTCTGCCCAATTGCTGTGCGGAATCGATGGAGGAGGCACAAGCACGAAAGTGGTAGTGAGTAATCTGGAAGGCCAGGTGCTTCATTCCTTTCAGACCGGAACGATCAATCATTATGGTTCAGGCATTCCCCTGGCACGGGAGACTTTTGCAGCCATAGCGGCCGAGCTTATTGCTAAATGTGATTGTTTACCGGGAACCATTTTCACGGGGAATTCAGCCCTCGACGGACTGGCTGATGATGTACTGGTCGGGGAGCTTACCGACGGAGTGTTCCATCCTTCGAAAGTTGTCTTTCACTCCGATGTCTATATTGCCCTTCTCAGTTTTACCATGGGGAAGCCGGGGGCGGTTCTGATCTCGGGAACAGGCTCCATGGCCTGCGGAATTGATGAAGGAGGAGTTTATCATACAGCAGGCGGCTGGGGACAGGTGCTGGGCGACGAAGGCAGCGGCTACCATCTGGCACTGGAAGGGATTAAAGCCGCCCTGCGTGCTCATGATGGTCTTTCGGAACCTACTCTGCTGGTTGACAGAGTGATGAAGTTTTTTGAACTGGAGAAGATGTCCGATCTTATTGATAAGATATACAATCCACCGGTTAAGAAAAGCTTTATCGCGGCATTTGCCCCTGAAGTGGATAAAGCTGCTGCTGATGGAGACAGCCTTGCCCCGGGCCTGCTTGAATGCGAGGCTGAATGGCTGTATAAACTCGCCCTGGCAATTACACGCAAATGTAAGACCCGGAACCTTGGATATTACGGCAGTGTGCTCAATAAAAATGACAGGATTCGTTCGAAGCTTTCAGCATTGCTTTCAAAGCAGGATATTAGTTTGCAGCTTCCCCGGTTCAAGCCCGAGATTGGTGCAGTGATTGGCGCTTTTCACGAATCGGGCCACAGGCTCAGCGATTCAGTGATTAATAATTTATCGAAATACAGTTGACCAATATCTTATGAGAAAAACACTTCAGTATATAACTATTATCCAGGACCTGATTAAGCGTGTGCTTGAAACCCAGATGGATAAAATCGACGAAGCCGGGTCCATTGTGGCCGATAGCCTCATTAGCGATGGCTTTGTGTATGTATTCGGGACAGGTCATTCACACATGATGGCCGAAGAACTGTTTTACAGAGCCGGTGGGCTGGCAAGGATATACCCCATTCTTGAAGATGCATTGATGCTACACAATGGTGCAATTAAAAGTACAGAAATGGAGCGGCTTGATGCTTATGCCGAACTTATTCTCGACAGATATGAGTGCACCGAAAAGGATTGCCTGATTATTGCTTCCAACTCCGGCAGGAATCCCGTAAGCATTGATATGGTAAAAGCTGCCCATAAAAGGGGCATGAAAGTAATCGGTCTTACTAATCTGACTCACTCCAGGGCACAGGAATCGCGTCATTCTTCCGGGTCGAAACTATACATGATTGGCGATGTGGTGCTCGATAACCAGGGCTGCCTGGGCGATGCTTCGATCTATGTACCCGAAATCGACCGTAATATTGCAGCCACTTCAACCTCACTGGGTGCCATGCTCCTGCACGCTGTTGCCATTTCAGCAGTGGAAAAAATGATTGAAGAAGGCCACATTCCAGAAGTTTTCTCATCGGCCAACCTTGATGAGGGCGATGAGATAAACGATGAAATCCTCGCCAGATACAGGTCTTTCATAAAGCCATTGTAAAAGGCCGGAAGATGAAGGCAGACAGCCCTTAAAACATTTTTGCTTTTTTCTTTGTTATACATACGGACAGAATCTGTCCCCTATGTTTTTCGACCCCGGCAAACGTTTCTTGAGATTATGAATCGCAGGTAATACCCTCCATTGCGGGCTATGCCTGTCACACTCTTTTTATTTTTTAGGTTCGTAAGTATTCAATAAAAAGTTAAAATTAATTTGTTATGAAAAGGGCAGTAGTGATATTCGCAGCAGTATTCCTGGGAGCAAATATTTTTGGTCAGGCAAGCATGGAAAATGATGCTTTTGTTTCCTCATCTGAAACAACTCATTACGTTGGTGAAAATTTCGGCGGTGGTATTGTGTTTCATTTGTTCGATGATGGGAAACACGGTTTACTATGCGCTGTGGTTGAAGAGAGTACAAGAAAGGGAATCTATGATAAAGCATTTGCCGATACCATCGATTTCAGGGGTGGAGTTGCTGCAGGTAAAATTATGACCGGGACTAACAATACCCTGGAAGATGCAGGGGCCGGGGATGACCAGATAGCAGTAAATAATAAGGCTGATAATTACAGCGACTGGTATTTGGCAACTAGATATGATCTTATCAAATTGTACCGTAACAGGCATGCAATAGGCGGATATGCGGAATTTGCCAAGGGCTGGAAGAAGGTAGGGGTCAGCAGTGTCAATGCCTGGTTTCATAGCTTTGTCACCGGGGCCAAGTTCACCAATGGAAAGGACGATGCGCTCTATGTTCGTGTTATCCGGGAATTTTAAGCCTGCACCGGGTTACTTTCAGAACTCTGCCTCCCCGGGTGGAGTTTTTTTTGTTCTCAATGTATCAAAAACAACATTTTGCCATTAATATCCTTGTTTTATATCCGATTTATTCCTAGACTTCATATTGATATTCAAGCTTCATCAACATGAAACATATGCTTACTGACACTGACCGCAGTTTGCTGGACAGGCGCATCGCTGAGACTGAAAAGCAGACCAGGGCCCAGATCGTTCTTGCCTCTGTCCTGCGGAGCGACAGCTATGCTGAAATTCCCTGGAAGGCCTTCGCCATAGGGGTATCTCTTGCAAGTCTTATTATGATTTTCCTGGATTTGTTTGTGATTGGCTGGATCACAAACTCGCTGATCCTAAGTTCGCTGGCTGTAATTATGGCCACGGGGGCCATATTTGCGCTACTGTCGGTTTTAATTCCGGGATTTGGTAAACTGTTTCTTTCCCCCCAGCGAAAAGAAACTGAAACCATGCAGTACGCCGAATCTCTCTTTCTCTCCAATGAGCTTTTTTCCACGGAGGACCGGAGGGGGATCCTTATCCTGGTAAGTCAGTTTGAAAGGCAGGTAGTTATCCTTCCAGATAAAGGTGTGAGGGATCTGCTGAACACGGAGGTGCTGGAGGTGGTGATCTCAATCATGACCAGGCACCTCCGGCGAAATGAATTAAGGCAGGCCATGGAGGCAGGTCTGGAGGGGATCCATTCCGCCCTTGGTTTTGAGGTGCCGGACTGGGAAGACAGGAATGAGCTTTCAAACGAAATCATCGAGGAGGACGGAGTATGAAAAAGTTAGCACTTTTGGTTTTGCTCACTAGCATACTTGCATCCCTCAGTATGGCCAGGGATGCTGAAATCCCTTATTTATCTGGCAGGGTGAATGACTATGCCCTGATCCTTTCAGAGTATGCCATCGAAAACTTGAGTGAAAAACTCAAGGAGCATGAAAACAGGACCACCAACCAGGTAGTGGTACTTACCCTGCCCTCGCTACAGGGGGAAAGCATCGAAGACTTTGCAAACAGGGTATTCATCGAATGGGGCCTGGGACAGAAGGATATGGATAACGGCATACTAATGGTAGTTGTGCCGGATGAGAAACGGATGCGGATAGAGG
>CAYWGP010000081.1:0-21793 GCA_964458155.1 uncultured Bacteroides sp. | reverse complement strand
CCACACTTGACTCGCCTAAAGCATGACCTAATAGCAACGCGGTTATCATTCCTCCTGCAGTACTCACGGTGGTGGCAAATCCGGTGACAGATCCCACCACATTTTTTGGAAACAGGTCGGAAATTACCGTGAAAATATTGGCCGACCAGGAGCAATGAGCTGCAGCTGCCAGTGCAATTAAAGCTACGCTAATAAAGAGGGAGCCCTGGTGCGGAACGGTCATAACCGGCAGGACGAGAAGTGCGGATCCAAGCATGGTTATTTTTCTTGAGAAGTTGACTGATTTCCCTTTTTTTAGTAGCAGAGATGATATTGCTCCACCGGTAATTCCTCCCAGGTCGGCAATCACATAGATAGAAACCAGGGGCAAAGCCATCTCTTTTAAATCGATTCCAAATTTTGTGTTTAGAAATTTTGCGCCCCAGAAAAGGTAAAAATACCATACTGGGTCGGCAAATAATTTGCCCAGGGCAACAGCCCAGGTCTGCCGGTATTTTAATAATTTGAACCAGCTGATTTTTACATGTTCTATTTCTGGCTCTCCGTCTTCAATAAAGTCTATTTCGGCCTTGTTGGTGAATCTGCTTTCACGTGGTTTCTTATAAAAGATCAGCCAGAAGATCAACCAGAAGAACCCAAGAAAACCAGATAATATGAATACCCACCTCCACGATCCCAGGGAAGCAATAATCAGTGGTATTGTAATTGGGGCAAGAATGGCTCCTACATTTGAACCTCCATTGAACAATCCTGTTGCAAAAGCTCTCTCTTTTTTGGGGAACCATTCAGCCACTGTTTTAATGGCTGCAGGGAAATTTCCGGCCTCGCTAATACCCAGCCCTATCCTGGCCAGTGCGAATCCAATCCAGGAACGGGCTGCTGCATGCAGCATACTGGCTAAACTCCAAAGAGTAACAGCTATACCTAATCCCACACGTGTGCCTACCCGATCAATAAAATATCCCATCACCAGCGTGCCAATCCCATAGGCAAACTGGAAGGCGGCTATGATATAGCCATACTGCTGCTCAGTCCATCCAATCTCGGTTTCCAGTAAGGGCGCCAGTATCCCCATTAAAAACCGGTCAAAATAATTCACTGTGGTGGCGAAAAACAGCATGGCCACAATGGCCCATCTGTAATTAGTTCTCTTTATGGATTTATGCATCGGCGGTCCATTCAGGATAAAAAGTATGAATGCAATTTAAAACTAATCCCAGAACCTGTTTCCCAGGAGAGAGAGAATTGTGCTTCCAGAGGGAGATTCTACCAGAAATCCGGCTTTTCAGCGGTACTGCCCTTATATTCCCGGCAATCCACACAGTGGTGTCTTACTTCTTCGTAGACAGTCGCTCCGTCATATGTCGCCCTGGCGAAAAAGGCCGGATAGCTTGTGGGCTGACTTGTTCCAGGGCCCTGATCTATGGGTAAACAATAATAAGGGTCAGGCTTACGGGGCCCGGGTATATCCTCTGCAATCCCCCGGGCTTCCTGTACCCCCGACATGGTAAAATAGCCCAGGACCTTCTCATTTTCATCTGCAATGTTGCAGATATTCGATTGTATCAGGGCCGGTTGTTTAGTAAAAATTACGCCCTGTTCCTGGCGGTTCTTTCCCATTTCCTCCCAGTAATAGTAACCCTCTGGACCAATGGAATACTGCCTCACCAGGAGACTGTATTTGAATAGAAGTTTTTGTTCCATCTGATCGTTGGGAACAAAATCAAAGGCTTGTTGAAAGGGTCCGAAATCCAGTTCTTTTGTGGTTAAGCTGTGGGTGGCCGGAAGTGGATCGGTAATATAACAGATCCTGGGATTATCTGCCTCGGGAAGAGGCCTCACTGTCCATCTGTTATACATAATAAAGGCTTCCGTATCGGGATTGTGAAACTCATAAGTTTCGGTAAGTTCCCACCTCAGGTATTCATAGGCTTCATCGTCGTATGTGAAATCGATGTAAAAACGAATTCCGGGGACGGGATCCTTATCTACATCATAAGTCATGTATTCGACCTCATAATATATCGAATCGATAGGAGGAACGGGCCTGATCTTGTCAAAATCAGAATGGTATTCATTCCCGTCCTGGGTGACTACCTGGACCTGGAACATGATCCCTGTTTGCAGAAAATCTGCATCAAGCTCTGCCGTGTAATATCCCGGCTGGTCATTGTCCCTGAACTCACGGCTTTCCCCGTCCTCTCTGAGCAAGAGTACGTAACTACCTAATTCCGGATTGAAACTGGGCTGTTCGGGGTGGGCAGAGCGGGATATTTCGATCGTGTGGGTTCCGGGTTCATCGGTAATGTGTGCATTGATCACCAGGAGGTCCTTTTTCAGATACAGGTCGTTCGGATAATAACGCTCCACACAAGAGCTGAGGAAGACCAATGCAAATAGCGCAATAAGTCCAATCTGCCGAACTATAAATAACATCGTCCCGGAAAAGTTCATTGTTGAATTGAAAGATGCGAAGTTATACAATTTCTTATACTCCGCTAATCCTCTTCTTATATTCTCCCAGGGCCTCCTCAAGTCTTTCATGGGCGGTGGTGTCGCCCGGGATATTGTGAGAGGGGTGAATATAGAGTTTAACACCTCTTTCTTCCAGGATCTCGGCCACAGTTGTTACAGTCATCCAAACGGTGGTGATAAAACCCATAGTGGATACAGGGCCCACTTTATCCATATGGTTTTTCAGCGGAACAGAAGCATCATTTGCGGGTACACAGGTATCCACAACAACATCGGCCAGCTCAAAAAGTGTTTTCCCGCTGCTGTGTCTTGTCTTCTTCCCTTTCGCCTCAGCTGCAGAGCCGTATACAATTACTTTCATGCCTTTTGCCCTGGCTTCCAGGGCCACATCTATATTTACTGCATTTATGCCTGTATGGGAAAAGATCCACATGCAGTCGTCTTTGTGGAAGTTCCACCCCTTCATTATTTCATTGCCATATCCTTCTACTCTTTCCAGGAACACAAATTGCTGAACACTCATGCCTCCCACAATATTGGTAAAGAAGGTAAGAGGCAGTTCAATCATGGGATGAAATCCGACAAAGCCTCCTATCCTGGGATACATCTCCTCAATGGGAAGAGTCGCGTGACCACAGCCAAAGGTGTGGACCCATCGCTCCTTCTCAATGGAATCTGCCATAATACGGGCCGCTTCCTGTATGTTTTCCATCTGTGTGGATTCAATCTTAGTCATGATATCCATTGCATTGCTTAACCACTGTTTTGCTAACATCGCTCTGTTTTTATTATGAATTGTTGTTGTGTTTAGTATTTACCGTTCTTTTCAGGACCAGCAAAAGCAAAAATAATTGCAGGAAGACTCCTCCTGCAATCACCACGGGCAGCATCCCTGTTCCAAATGCATTTGCCATGAGGCCCATACCGTAATTGCAAACCATGTTTCCTAACAGGGCCAGAACCAGAACCACACTAAGGGCTGTCCCACTCAGGCTGGTATATCTGCCGGCTGCATATCCCATAACTACGGGAAAACAGGCAGCAAGACCGGCACCAAGGATGGACATCCCTGCATAGGTGGCAAATTGAGTATCAGTCAGATAAACAATCAGCGAACCCACAATGGATAGTCCGATACTTCCAATAAGAACCCGCCCGGATTTCATATGGTGCAGAGCCCATCCGAGGATCAGCCTCATGACAATCATACCACTAACCAGGCAGCTCAGGCTGAAGAGGGCGTGCTGATTAATAAATCCTTTGTTATCCTGCAAAAAGGTCGTACTCCAGTTATTGGCCAGGCCTTCCATTCCACTTTGAATGAACAATACAAAACCCGTCAGGATGATCCAGGGATCCCTCAGAAGCTTGCTGGCTTCTCTGATTGGAAAACCCCGGGACTGTTTGGGAGGAGGGAACTTAACGAGCAAGAAGCTTAGGGTGGACAGAAACACAAGGATGCCGACCCAAAAAAGGATTCTGTCATAGGAGAGTATATGGATCAACAGTCCCAGCAGGAGCGGAACTCCAAGGGCTCCGATCCCAAAAAATACACCCAGGAGACTTAATCGGGCCCCACGGTCGCCTTCAGCGGTATCAGCTGCCATTGCATTGGCACCTCCATTGATAGCTCCTCCACCAAAGCCTATCAGGAAAACTGAGATGCGCAGGATCACTATATTGCTGGTAAGGAAAATACCCTCCAGTCCGAAGAAAATCATCAGTCCACTGGCAAGGAGCAGAATCTTATATCCATAACGATCTACGATGGGGCCGAATACCAGGGAACCAATCAGTATTCCAGAGGGAAGAATGGTGAGCAGGGAGCCTGTTGACAGATCCGAAAGTCCAAATCGATCTCTCAGGTGGGGTAATATGGATCCCAGGGAAATCAGTACAATTCCAAAGAGGAGCATGCCAAGGCTGGCTGCAAGAAAAACCAGATTTTTATTGTATGTTTTCTCCGGCTTACTCATGATTAAAGCATGATCTCGTTTCTCAGGGCCAGGTATCCGGCCCCGATTAGTCCTGCATCACCTTTCAATGCTGAAGCCTCCAGTTTTACCTCCTGCATGCTGATGGGTTGCGCCCATTTCCGTGCTTCTTCAAATATTCTGTCCAGCAGGTGTATCGCCGGTCCGAAAACACCTCCTCCAAAAATTATCTTTTCAGGATTAAATATACTTACCAGGTTGGCAACAGCCATTCCCCAGTATTCAATGCATTGATCAATCACCAGGACTGCCACCGGATCATTAATGGAATAGGCTGCAAAAACATCTTTGGCGGAAATCTTACCGGCATGCAGGTATTCACTGCTGGAACCCTGACTGAGTAATTTTTCAGTGCTCCTGGCAATGCCGGTACCAGAGGCATAATACTCAAAATTTCCAAATGAATCATAGTCTGAGGAATATGGCCGCTCCAGTGCCATCCAGCCAATGGCCCCCGCAATACCACTGGCTCCGTTAATTATCTGCCCATTGGATACAATACCAATGCCAATGCCGGTTCCAATTGCCATGAATATGGCATTGTTGCAATTCCGGGCTAAACCTTTCCACATCTCTCCCAGAATATAGCAGTTCCTGTCGCTTTCAATGGAGATTGGAACACCGGGCTTGTTCAGACCTTCCCGAACCTCCCTGAAAAGGGGATAGGCCTCCCATCCGTTGATATTGGGGGCCCACACGCTTTGATTGCTATGATTGCTGATTCCCGGAACACAAATACCAACAGAATCTATCCTGTATAGCCTGGCCTCTGCATGGCCAACAAAGTCCTGCAGCAGCTGTACCAGCATGGATCCCACTTCGGTGCCAGCTTTGTCTTCAAGTAATAGCTCAGTTTTGTGAATTATTTCACCTTCTTTTGAGAACAGAGCTCCTGATAGTTTCGTTCCTCCAAGGTCTATTCCGGCAACAACACCTAAGCTGTCATTCATATTCTTTGCCATTGCTTGATAGAAGTTTTCATGATTTTTTTTTGTGGACAAATCAATTTTAATGACTGCCATCAACCCTAAAACAACAAGAATGAAATGCAGGTGAAAAGGGTTATTACTTTTTTGAACTTCTAATAGTCTTCGTCGTAGTCCGTGTCAATTTTGATGATTTGTAAGGCCTCTTTTACTGACATCCGGATCATTTAGTTCTTTTCGTCCGTTTCAAAGGGTAAAGCATATACTGTATTGCCTTCTTTGTTTTCATTGATGCAAATGATTAGCACCCAAATTTAAATGCAATTACGTGATAAATTTGATATCGCAAAATCAAAAATTGAAAAAATAACTGACATACTGAAAACAGTTGGCTTAATACCCCCTATGGAGATAAGTTGTATCTTTATGTTTGCACCTGAGAAGCAAGAGAAATGCCTTGCCAGGCTATTGAAAGCTATGCAATAATTGGGAACACTTCATGCCTTTACTCATCGGGCCCTGGGTTAATAAAATAGCATTAATGTATAAAAGAACTATATGTTAAAACAAAAAGATTTCGATGTAAAAAAACTTGGCAAATGTACTGTTCAGTCGCCCCTGAAAGGAATTCGATTTGCTGATGAACAGGAGCATATTCTTTATCATCCTGATCTCAGCACCGTAAAGAGTTACCTGAAAGATGGCGATGATCCGCCGGTATTTGAGATAGCCGGTCCCAGGGAGAAGATCTACTTTGAACCCGGAAATCTGGCCTGCGGAATTGTTACCTGCGGAGGTCTTTGTCCGGGTATTAACGATGTAATCCGGGCCATTGTTATGAGCCTGTATCACCACTACGGAGTGAAAAAAATCTATGGGTTTCGGTATGGTTATCAGGGATTGGTACCTGAACATGGTCATACCCCTCTTGAGCTCACCCCTGAGGATGTTACTCTGATAAGCGATATGGGAGGCACAATACTGGCCTCCTCCCGTGGCAACCAGGATCCTTCTGTCATGGTGAATACACTTGAACGGATGAAGATTGGGATCCTCTTTTGCATAGGGGGTGACGGGACGCAGCGCGGAGCACTGGCGATCAGCCAGGAGGTTGAAAAGAGGGGCCTTAGGATCAGTATTATAGGTATACCAAAGACCATCGACAATGATATTTCCTTCGTTCAAAAGACTTTCGGATTTGAAACTGCTGTAACGGAAGCAAAGCGTGCCACCTATGCCGCTCATGTAGAGGCGGTGGGTGCTCCTAACGGGATAGGATTAGTGAAACTTATGGGCCGCGAATCGGGATTTATTGCAGCGTATACGGTTCTTGTAGACAAGCAGGTAAATTTTTGCCTGATTCCTGAAGTTCCCTTTTCCCTGGATGTTTTCCTGGAAGCCCTCAGGAGGAGGCTCGAAGCGAGGCAACACGCTGTGATCGTTGTCGCAGAAGGGGCCGGACAGGATCTCCTTTCAGCCAGCGGGGAACTTGATGCCTCAGGCAATATCAAGTTTTCTGATATTGGGATATACCTGAGAGATTCCATCAATAAGCATTTTAAAAACTTTGGAATGGAGGTCAACCTCAAATATATAGATCCCAGTTACATTATCAGAAGTCAGGCTGCAAATGCTCATGATTCAGCCTTCTGTCTGTTTTTGGGGCATAGTGCTGTACATGCCGGGATGACAGGGCGCACAGGAATGATTGTGGGCTACTGGAACAATCAGTTCACCCATTTACCAATCGCCCTTTCAGTCTCAGAGCGCAAAACAATCGATCCGCAGGACTGGGTGTGGAACAGTGTGCTTGCTGCCACAGGGCAACCGGCAAGTTTGGTGTGAGGCCTTGTCTGATAAAATATAACTATAACAGTATGAAAGATAAAAAGTCATCAGTGTATAAAAGCCCGGATCTGAAGCATGACGAATCAACTAATAACCTTATTCAATTGTACCGGAAAATGAAAGGCTGGTGTATTTTTTGTAGATTTGAAGTTGTATTCATCACTCAGATATCTTAAAATCATGAAAAACAAGGTGATCACATATATGGTACTGGTGGTGAGCCTATTTAGTATTCCTGCGCTTTCTCAGACCGAGAATCAGGCAGATGAAGAAGATACTTTGTTGGGCTTGCCAGGAGATAACCTGGACCTTTTTGCCGTACTGGACCTTTTTCAGAAGTCAAAGACAATCGAGGATTTTGAGAAATCGTTGAATCTGGAAGAAACCGGAATCAATAATCTGGACCTGGACCTGGATGGTAATGTTGATTTTATAAAGGTAGTGACTGAGCAGGATGGGAATGATTTTGCATTTGTACTTCAGGTGGATGTAAGTGAAGAGGAGACACAGGATGTTGCAGTAATTTTAGTATCAAAGGATGATGATCAGAAAATATCCATGCAAGTTGTGGGAGATAA
Source organism: uncultured Bacteroides sp. (assembly GCA_964458155.1). Classification (GTDB taxonomy): domain Bacteria; phylum Bacteroidota; class Bacteroidia; order Bacteroidales. Next base: position 13,972 of record CAYWGP010000081.1, on the reverse strand, counting down.
AGATCTGTATGGTAAGGATTATGTCATTGAACCTGCACCCCCGGCGCCTGCGGTTACTGCTAATCCGGCGTATACCGGCAACGACCCTGTTGAAAGTACACCGGCCATAACCCAGACCATAGTTGTTGAATCAACACCCATCGTACAATATGTCTATTCACCCGCATATGTCCCTTATTATCCGCCATATACCTATGCATATCCGCCCCCTTATTTCAGAGCTATTGCTGTAGTGTCAATTGGCATTTATCGTCATAACCATTATTATCATTATCCTGGTTATCATGGAGGTTACCGTGGCGGCTACCATGGAAACACAGTAGTTGTACATAATCACAATACCTACAACAATTATAATAGAACAAGGAACAGTTCGAATACTGTGAACCAGAACAATGCCAACAGGAATTATGATAGAAGCGGAGCCTCTGCTTCAACACGTCCATCAAGCGGAGCCTCTGCTTCGACACGTCCATCAAGCGGAGCTTCTGCTTCGACACGTCCTTCAACGGCATCATCTGCAAATCAGTCCAGATCCTCGCCGTCTGCCAGTCAGTCAAGATCCTCGCGATCAACCAGTCAGTCGAGACCTTCGCCGTCAACCAGTCAATCCAGACCCTCATCATCGCCATCCTATTCGTCACGGCCTTCATCATCAGGTGGTGCATCCAGATCTATGAGTACATCTCCTTCGTCAAGAAGCATGAGCGGAGGTATGGGCAGAAGGCGCTGATCGCTCTATATTATTGAATCGGAATATCAGAAACACTCATATCTCTTACACAATAATACTGGCCGTCTCTTTTCTCAAAGAGACACATATAATTACCGGTATTAAAGGGAGTATTGGTGGAGTCAACAACCCGATAGTGACCAAGCTCAACTACCAGGTTCCCGTCATTTGAGACAAAAACTTCCTTGGTTGTGAATGAAATTTTATCGGTATTGGATTCTATAGGGACTTTTAAATAGTCTATTATTGCTTCCCGGCCTACTATTGGAGCTCTATTTGGAGCATAAGAAGTGGCATCTTCTGCATAATAGCCAATCATTCTTAATTCTCCTGCATTGTAAACCTCAGCAAATTCATTCTCCTTGGCCTGAATCTCCTTTTTAATCTGTTCTTTATCAACCACCACTTCTACCGGTTCAGACTGCTGTATATTGCAGGCAGTTGATAAGGCCATAAAGTATAACAGTACCAGCCCTTTTGTAAGTATGCTTTTCATAACTATGGAGTTTAATTTATAACTAAGATAGCATGAATTATTTCTCAATCAAGCCTTCATTTTTAAGCTCCTTTACCATGTTATAGGAGTACTCGTTAAACCAGCTTTCCAGACTTGTTGGATTATAAGCCTCTGATTGGATGGACCACAGGAGCTGATTTGATGCAACATCATAGAAATTGGTCTCAATGTAATAGGTTTTGTCAGTAGAATAGTAGCCAGGGGAATATACCTGCGGATAATAGAAATTATAATACCCGTAATACGTCCCATACATACCATAACTCATTGGATAATAGGCAGTCCCTGGATTGTAGGTTTCTACGCTTAGCACATCCAGGACAGCAATAATAAATACAGCGTCACACCCGGTTCTTTTGATAATCTCCGCCATTTGATCCTGGGTGAGACTTTCAGCGGCCGATAGCTGAGCTGGAAATACGGAGCTGCTTACTACGGATTTCCGGCCCCTGGATGCAAGGGTTTCAGCCATCCTATCTTCAATGTCAAAACTTGCTGCGTTGCTTTGTGCCATTACCATTACAAAGATGGATTCGTACGGACCTTTGCTAACGGCTTCGGGATTTATCCACGAGGTCGTGATTTTCTGGCTTGCGCAGGCAGAGAGTATGACAGCAAGGAGCAATGTATAGAGTAGTGTAGATTTCATTTTGGTTCCATTAGTTTTGATTAGTATCTATTCAGATGATGGCAGTTAGCTCAACCATCCATTGCCGAAGATAATATAAAAAGCAAAGTCATCCTGACTTACTGCAAAGTCTATTTCCATCCTTGCCCCGAATTTCCGGATTAACAGGTACCTGAACCCGGTTCCAGGGTTACGGACACTTTTCCTGACAGTGAAAGAAATATTTTATATTTTTACTTCTAAAGATTTTCTAAATGGAACTTGCGGAAATTTTTAATGAGGCGTACTGGACCATAATTGGTCGATTGTTTCTGAACCTGGCAGCTGTTGTTGTGCTGGGCCGTTTCATCTACTATCCCAAACGGGGAAGGTCCCGTGAATACTTATTTACCTACATTTCCACATCGCTGATTATCTTCATTGTTTGCATCATGCTGAGCCAGGTTAAAGTCGAAATGGGTATCGCTCTTGGACTTTTTGCTGTATTCAGTGTGATCAGGTTCAGAACCACACTGGCCACACCCAGGGAATTATCATTCCTTTTTGTAAGTCTCGGTCTGGCCCTTTTGAATGCACTGGTACCCCTGGATGATCCCTTCATCAGGCTTGTCACAAGCAATCTGTTGATCCTGGCAATCATATGTGTAGCAGATTATTTCTTGTTCCAGGACCGTGGAGTTTCAAAAATGATCAACTACGACAGGCTTGATTTACTTGATGAGTCCTTGCGTAGTGAGATGGAAGAGGACCTGAAAAAGCGATTCGGGATTCACAAGATCAACATGATCCAGGTTGGAGAGATTGATACCTTAAAAGGAAGGGCTAAAATCAAAGTCTGGATCCAGGATAAGGATCAGCAACATCTGGAGGAATAAAAATTAAGGGATGCCATATTAATCAATAGCATCCCTTTAATAAGAATCGTTTATCCTTTTCTGACTACAGGTCAAAGGCCATACCCAGACTCAAAGAAAAATATCCCTGGTTGTCCAGAGTTTCTGTTTTGAAGGCATTATAGTATTTGGCGGCAAACTTTATATTTGTGGTATAGTTTAAATTAAAAAGCAGCCCCGCCTCGCCTTTCAAAGCAAATTGCCAGGTAGTTTGCTCCAGGTAGTAGAGGTTCATATCTGTTTCCCGTGCCGAATAGATGGTTCCCAAACCAAATCCGACATAGGGTCTCAGGGCATTTTCCGACGAGATCATATAGTCTATGGTTGCCAGTATGGGAACTTCGTTTTGATAGCGGAACTGAATCCCGGAGAGCGATTCCGTACCAACGGTATAGGTGGCATAGTCTGTCTGTTCGTAGAACACGTTCCAGGCAACATCAACCCCAACGAGGAGATTGCTTGTTACACTAGCCCTGTACTCAATAAGGAATCCACGCCAGCTGGCTTTTGAAATGTAGTCTGACAGGTCACCCGCACCAAAGCTTACAGCATACTGAACTGAAATATAGCTGTCTTGCTGCCCGTAACTTTTTGAGCCAATGAGCAGGAGACAAACTATCAGTGAGAAAAATATCTTTTTCATGGTATATATTTTTAGAAGTTTCTACTTAGTTTGTTTTCAAATAGGGGCTTTGTGCAAATGCCTGATCGATAGCATTATTTACCCTTGTTGAGTTGTATGAGCCGGCAAGCAGTCCGTTAACGGCACCAGTCCAGACATGAGTTGGGTCGATGTAATCTTCACCATCAGCAATAAGAGCCATAACCAGAGTGCCTGTCGTGTAGGTGGAAACAGTAGGGTAACCCCATCCCCAACCACAATAGTAGTACCAATACCAGCACCAGTAGTCGTACCAGTAATACACGGTTGTATTGGTCCATGCTGCAGGGAACAATACCAGATCTGCCTCTTCAGGATTATCAATTCTTGTCCAGCCAAGAGCCTCCATATTACTACTGATTCTGGTCAACATTTGTGTATTATAAGGCTCTTTCACAATTTCTGGTTCTTCCCCTTCAGCCAGGTCGCCCTCCACTTTCACAATTGAATCGGGCATCGCGTAAGTTCTCAGGCTTGCGAAGTCAAACTCATCATCATAGTTGGTATACGTAACATCCAGGTCTGAATAGTAATCAGCACCGCCCGGATAGCAGGCCCCCAGAGCAAGGATCAAACTGAGGTACAAAAGAATTTTCGTTTTCATGATTTTCATATTTGTAGTTTAAAATTACATTATTAATAATTTTCATCCTTTCATTATGCAAAATATTTTTCTTCAAGATTAAACTCTTTCGAAGTTATGTCAAAATCATGCCAAAGTGGATCAATGGTGTTGCCCACATTGTATTAGGCTAATAATCATGAGTATACAATGAGCGAAACGAGTTGGAAATCTGAGAAAGAACGAGCAAGCACATCATATATGGTGAAAAAACCATATTTGGTGTTCTTGGGATCGTGGAACTTATGTAAGAACTGTGGTAGTATTTTGCCTTTAGTGCATATAAACCTAGTTTAATAAAATTAGCGGTTCAGTTGATTAATGTCAATACTCAGTGGTATGTTTTTTAGTGCTTTCATTCTTTTTCAGGAGCTGCAATACTAATTAGTACGGTAAAACAATCGTAACCTTACAAGTGTTCATTTAGAAAAATCTCAGTTTAACACCTGTGATGGCAACAAATTTGCATTTGAAGAGATGGAGGTAAAGTTTAGCGTTTATTTTTAGTCTACATCCTTATCTTCTTTTGCAATACCAATAGGTATTTTACAGAAAAGATAGAAGGATGAGTTTTTGATTTCGGGATAGGCATCCTTGGCCACATCTGAAAGTCCGATATAATAACCAACTCCTATACTTGTGCTTTTTTGCTTTTTTCTAGTCTTAAATCCAATGCCACCATAGAAGCCAAAATCGATGTACTGGTATTGTCCCCTTGTTTCGACCGTATATTGAATATCACCCCCAAGTTCCTGGAGATCAAATATATCAACCGGTTTGTGTACCAAACCCAGCTGTGGTCCTGCTTCTATATACCATCGTTGATTAAAGCGCTGTTGCAGGAGGATGGGCACAAAAAAGACGGGGATTTTTTTTGTCAGCTCTCCATCCTCAAATACTGCATCAAAATCCGGGTCCCCAATGGGATATGTGGGCATTCCAGTGGCGCCTACATTCGATTTTACCGACACCCCGGTACTTATATAAGTGTGCTTCATCGTTTGTATGTGAAAGTAGAATCCGATGTTAAAATTATTCAGCCCTTCGGCATCGCTTATGGTTCTGATGTATGAGCGGTTCAGGCCGCCAACCAGACCAAATTCTATTTTTTCAGAATTCAGGGCATCCCCGAATATAAAGCTGATCAGTACCTGGCCGTTCAGTGCTGCGGGTGTCGCCATTATTATTGACAGAAGAACAATTTTATATAGCTTTTTCATATTTATCGAAATAGGATTATTATCAAAATTAGCTTGTATTTCAGATTATTACCAATAACTTGAACCAATACCGGAATGAGTTGTTTCTGGTTCCATTACAAGATACTCAATTTTGTTTATCTGGAAGATGATTGTCAGAATTTACGGTTAAATCTGAAAGAGCTTAGCAGGCTTCAACATCAGCATTGACAATCCTTCCTTAGAAAATAGAGCTCTTGACAGATGGGATCATTCTGAATCTATCTCAGGCTTTGCGTTAATCCAGACTTCAAATAATTTATACCCTATGGACATCACGATTGCTCCCGTAAAGAGACCAATAAAGCCGGAAAGCATGAATCCGCCAATTACGCCGATAAAAATCACCAGCATGGGGACCGGGGATCCTTTACCAAGCAAAATGGGCTTGAGCAAATTGTCTGCACCGCCACCCAATAGAAACAGGGTGCCCCATATGATGGCCGGAGTAGTATCTTTGGTAGCAAACATGTAGATAATCAGTGGCAGCGCTACAATTAGAGTTGGTATTTGAAGTATAGCTAGAATAAATACCAGCAGGGTCCAGATTCCAGCGTAGGGAATACCGGCAAGCATAAATAAAGTCCCGTTTATTAAGGCCATAAAGAACGCTACACCAATAACGCCTTTTACAACATTGCTAACTGTTTTCAAGGTGATATCAGCAAATTCATCCCCCATATTCCCGGCTATTTTTCTGTAAAGTTTCCGGGCGCCCTCACCAACTCCTCCCAGAGTAAGCAATATCCCTGCAATAATAAACGAGATCATGATTTGTAGGATGCCACTCGCAGTACTTAGTATACCTTTTGCCAGTTTTGTCCCCACACCGGCAAGATGGTCGCTGTACTTCACAATGGTCTGTCCCAGGTTAACAGAGGCATTTTGCCAAAGGTCATATGCTTTTTCACCGATGATCGGCCATTCCTTTACTTTATCGGTGGGCGGAGGGATTGAGAGCGAACCGCTATCAAAACTTGCCTTAAGGGACTTCACTTCCTCAACAAGGGAAGATGTCAGGAACCATGTGGGAACAAAGATGATGCCCAATACTACAACTAATATAATGAATGAAGCGAGTTTAGGTTTTTCGCCCATCTTTTTTGACAGCCTGGTGTGGAGGGGTCTAAATGCAATGGTAAGGATGAGACTCCATAACATAATGCTGATAAATGGGTATATAATCATCAAGCACCAGGCAATAATCAAGAATAGGATTAACAGTTTGATGATAAATTCAAATATGTTTTCTTCACTGGCAAGTTTATTCATCTTGTTATTTTTAAGTTTGGCAATCCCCTGCTCCTTTAAAAAACTTCGTTGATTCCAAAGTAGAAGCCCTGGGCTCCATATCTTCCCCAGGCATAATCAATGGACAAATTGGCCCTGGTTTTCTTCATTACCATCACACGCAATCCGATTCCATAGCCAATATCAAAATATTCGAATAGGGAAATATCCCCATCTCTATTGTCGGCAGTGGTTCCGTTTATAAATGCCACGGCACCAAAAGTCTCCTTTTTCCTTTGAAGGGGAACTCGGTATTCAATTTCCGTATATATGAGGTCCTGCCCCCGGAATCTACCCTGGGTATATGCCCGGCCCGAGCGCCCGTACTGGTCCCAGCCAACTGCCGGAAGATCCATATATGGAGCAGTCCCGCTGGTCTGAAACCATCCATATGCCCAGAAACCAATTAGATGCCGTGGACGTTTTTTGGACAAATGCAGGTAGTCCCTGTATTCAAGCCAGAGTATACTTGAGCTTTTTGAGCTGCCCAAAAACTTTGGATTCATTCGAATGTTGACATAGGCATAACGACCTGAATAAGGGTTCACAAGGTTATCCCTGCTATCGTATTGAAAGTTTAATGAAATTCCTGAAAGGGTGTATTGCTCCGGGTTGAAGCCATAATATGTGCTATAACCATAGTGACTGGTGACAATTGGAGGGATCGTATCCAGATTTAACAATCTGTCATTGATCTTATAGTGGTAATCAAGGTGATAGCCAGCGCCCATAAAAAACCTGGTCTCCTTGTATCTTTTCATCACTGTATTGTGGATTCGCAAATAGTTATAATCCATCATTTGCTCTGTCAAAATAGGCTGATAAGGATTGTCAGAAAAATCAACTCCTCCAGATCCAACCGGTTTTGCTGATTGTGGTCCCGTCCCAAGTCCGTAAGTGGGTTGGGAGTTTATAAAAAAGCGAATATCTGTGAGCATATTCCATTGGTCCCCCTGGAAATAGGTGGTTGCCTTGGCGGTGATAAGCAATTGTTTCTTCTGTGTAAAGATGATAGATCCAAGGGCAGAGGAAGGAGAGGTGATGGATGGATCTCCCACGGTCCAGTATGCACCCGGAGCCACCCCCAGCATCCAACCTGTGGTGGGGGAGGCCGCCACAGCGGGTAAGGGAAGAAAGCGGAATTTTTTTTCTTTTTCCTGCTTAACCTGCAATGAATCCTGCCCAAGGACTACAAAGGATAGAAGCAACAAACTGAAAATTGATACCATTCTTATCATACTGTAATTTGTTTAGATTATACAGTAATTCAAATTTAATATTTTATTTAACTCATATCCCAAACCCAGACATACAAGTAGGCGATATTCACTTCCCCAGCAATGACAATGAACTACCCTTCTCCTGTTCACGGGTAAAGATCACTTACCCTGAACTCTTTTTTCCAGAGAAACTCTCCATCATGCTCGTCGATGGCCATCAGGAAACCCATGTCATTGTCATCATCGGCACTGCTTACGATGATAAGGTTTTCCCAGACCACCGGTGATGAATGTCCTGTTCCCGGAAGTGCTGTTTTCCATAAAAAATCGGACTCCTCCCAGCTGGTCGGGGCAATGGCATTCAAGTCAGTTCCCAGGCCATCGGATCCTCTGAACCTTGTCCACAGCATGGTTCCATTATCCGCTGGTGAGGGACCTCCGAGTAGTAAGAAAAGTGAGAATATCAGGTACATATGGTCTTTGGCTTATTTTTTCCAGTGATCACAATGATAAAAAAATGACCGGGATAATTCTCCAAAGTCGTTAAATTAGCTTATCATGAAATGCCTGTTGGCAAAGCACTTAATTCCATCAATATATGAAAAACAAAATTGTCGTATTTGCATTGGCCATAATAACAGCTGCCTGTAATGTGAATGAAGCACCCGGGGATGTTGACCTGCCTTCCGGGGGGCCCATTCAACTGCATCCTGAGAATCCCCATTACTTTCTGTATAAGGGCAAGCCCCTGGCACTGATTACTTCAGCTGAACACTATGGGGCCCTGCTCAATATGGATTTTGATTACCGGACCTACCTGAAGTCCCTGTCCGGGGATGGCATGAATTACACCCGGATCTTTACCGGTACTTATTTTGAGATTGCCGGAGAGAGTTTTGGAATTCAAAACAATACCCTGGCCCCGCAAAAAGAAAGCATCATTACACCCTGGGTCGTAATTGAAGATGATCTGAGCAGAGAAGTGAAATATGATCTGAGCACCTGGAATGAAGCCTATTTCCGAAGACTTCACGATTTTATGACGCTTGCCGCGGAATATGATATTATTGTTGAAGTAAGCCTGTTTTCGTCCATATACAGAGATGAACACTGGGATATTTGTCCCCAGAATCCGGCCAATAACATCAACATTACTGGTGAAGTGACCCGGCATGAAGCCCAGACCTTAAACAACGGGGAGCTGCTCTCCTATCAGCTAAACTTTGTAAGTAAGATGGTGAAAGAGCTGAACGGCTACGATAATTTTTTCTTTGAATTACAAAACGAGCCCTGGTCCGATCATACAGTTCCGGTATATAACATCATAAACAAGGATGAATTAAAAGCCAACGACTGGACTTTTAAAGCCGATTTTGCCGATAAGCAGTCCCTGGCCTGGCAGGACAGGCTGAGCTCTGTTATTGCTGAGGAGGAAAGTAGGCTTGACAAGAAGCACCTGATCGCACAAAATTATACCAATTTCAGGGCACCTGTTCCGGCAGTAAATGAGCATATCTCCATTATTAATTTCCACTATGCCTGGCCGGAAGCAGCTGAGTGGAATTATCATTATAATAAGGTTCTGGGATTCGATGAATCGGGCTTTGCGGGTTCCGGCGACCAGGTATACAGGAGGCAGGCATGGCAGTTTATGCTCAGTGGAGGTGGACTTTTCAATAACCTGGACTACTCCTTTTTTGTGGGACATGAAGATGGTCTGGGCGAGAACAGTGCCCCCGGTGGAGGGAGCAAAACATTACGCTTTCAGCTGAAGTCACTGAGTGAATTCCTGCATGGCTTTGACCTGCCAAAGTTGCATCCAGACCTGTCCTGTGTAAGGAGTTCAGCAGGTTTGATTCCTTATGTGCTAAGAGATTCTGATAATGCCTATGCTGTCTATCTGAGAGCCATTGGGACAGATCACAGCTCGCTGCAACTGGAGACGGGCGATGGTAATTTTCAGGTTCAGGTCTTGAATACCATCACGGGATTCTATTCCGGGCCGCGAATGATTCAAGCCAGCGAAGGTATTCTGACCTTGGAATTAGATATTCCCGATGGGGAAGTGGCTCTGAAGATTACAAGGGAGTAGAAATACAGTACAGTGCTTTATCACCTCTCAGAAAAAGATCGTTGCCCAGTATAACCGGAGAGGCAAAAAACCTGTCATCAAGGGTATTCTCAGATAATAACTCAAAGGTTTTTCCAGTTTTCACTACACTGAAACTGCCATTGGTCCCGGCAATATAGATGCGATCCTTTACTCCAACGGGGGAAGTAAATATATTCTTGATACCTTCCAGTTTCACGCTTGTGTAGTATTCAGTCCCGTCTTTGGAGTCCAGGCAGCTCAGATATCCATTGTTTGTTTTCAGGAAGTAGAGAAGACCATCCATCAGGATCGGATTGGGTGTATATGAACAATTCTTGTCATATTTCCATACAATGGCATCGGAGTTTGTGATATCTCCGGAGGCCCTGGAAAGATCTATAGCCAGAAGCGCATTCCCCCTGAAACCACTGATCAGATATACCATTCCATCGTAATAGAGAGGATTGGGAATCACATTCCGGGTCAGTCCCCCACACTCCCAGAGCAGCTCTCCGTTTTCAATATTATAACTTCTGATTTTATTCGTTGCGCTGGTGATCAGTTGGGGCGATCCCATAAATTCTACCACAGTGGGTGTTGACCATGAGCTTACCTCATCCCGTTCAACTTCCCATAAGATTTCCCCGTTGCTCTTATCAAGTGCATGCAGCATGGACTGACCCTGGTGATCCCGAAGCACAATCAGTTTATCCTTATACAGACAGGGTGAGCTGCCTTCCCCAAAGCTCATTACTTTCTCCATTCGCCCCAGATCCCTTTCCCACAGGATCTCACCATGAAAATTCAGGCAGTATAAGCCGTGGGAACCAAAATAGGCATATATATGCTCACCATCAGTAACAGGTGAGTTGGAGGCCCAGCTTCCGAATTCATGGGTATGACTGTAGGGTAATTCTTCTCTTACAACTGTTTGCCATAGAATTTCCCCATTGGTTCGATCCACCAGTATGACTGCAAACTTATGTATATAGTCCGTTGACTTAGGATTCATCCAATCAGCCTCTTCCTGCTCACTTCCATTTGTATCAGCCTGGACTCTTTGGTCCGTCTGAATGGCCGTTAAGAGGATGATCTGATTCTCCCAGATAATAGGAGTGGCATGACCAATGCCGGGGATTTCAGATTTCCATTTGATATTGGAGGTCTCGCTCCACTCTACCGGGGGATTACCGGCAGGCGCGATTCCATTATCATAAGGTCCGCGCCACTGGGCCCAGTTGTTTTCAAATCCGGGAAGGCGGTTCTGGCCATTCAAAGAGCCGGATAGTATAAGCAGGAGTACTGCCAGACTAAGTAATTTTCTCAAAGCGATCTATGTTTTATCGTAAATCAAACTCACTGAACGCTCTCCCCTCGGGGAGGACACATTAGATTGAATTTTAAGGATCTTTCCATCTTCAGACAGCGTCCATACCTCGTTACTGTTCATTTCGAAAGTCTGACCATCACGGTTAAATTCTCTTATGGAATTAATGATCAGGTTGGTTCCGTCGTCGGACCAGCTTACCACCGAGTTGGAGGTCCCCCTTTCGTTCTCATTGATATTCTCTTTCCCATCCATGGTCAATGTTGCGCTGGAAGTTCTTTCCTCCCCGTCTCTTCCCATGCGGGTCCGTTCTATGGTGATGGTTTCCCCCTCCTGCTTCACGACGATTTTAAAAGCAGCTAAAGCCGGACCGTCACCAAAATCACTTTTATCTTCGTTCAGGGTCCACTCAGCCGTAAAATCTACTTTCTTTCCGGCAAATGAGCTTGTGGAAGTCAAAAGGAAGGAACATATCAGGGATAGAGTCAGTACTTGAAATAATCTGAAGCTTTTCATGCCTGGGTTATTTTGAATAGTGTATGGCAAGATAAGCTCTTAAAGTATATCAGTCAATAAGCAATAAAAAACAGACCTTTGTAAGGCATGGCTATGTGGGCCGACTATAAAGAGAAAAATCAGAACGATGAAAGCAATATGGAACAATCAGATCATTGCAGAAAGCGATGACATCATCAAAGTTGAAGGCAACAGTTATTTTCCCCTTGAGGCGGTGAAGAAGGAATTTTTGATAGATAGTGATACAGAGACTGTCTGTCACTGGAAGGGAACAGCCTCCTATTACGACCTGAAGGTTGATGGAAAATTAAACCAGGATGCTGCCTGGTATTATTCGGAGCCGGGACCTCAAGCTGATGGAATCAAAGGCAGGGTAGCCTTCTGGAAGGGCGTTCAGGTAGTATAAGAATATAAATAAGAAACCGTCCCATCTGACTTTGGGACGGCTTCTCCTCTCTGTTACTAACCCCTGTAACATTGACTGATTTATTTCTTAGTTTCAATCAGGACTACTCCGTTTCCGCTACGTGTTCTGTAGATGGCAGCATTACTGTCTTTTAGAACGTTAATTGATTTTATGTTACAAGGCTGAAGGCATTCTAAGCTGCTGCTGGTCTGATTATCGACCACATAAAGAGCCATAGTAGTACCGGGAGTGAAGGAATTCTTTCCTCCCCTTACATACACTTCATTTCCCATGACTTCTACTCCGGATAAACGGCCCCGGATCAGGTCAAAAAAATTTGAATAAGAGCAAAAATTATAATAATTGCCATGAGTGCTGTTGATTTCGTCTTATTGTTTTTAGTTAGTATTCAATAGTAAGATGATCTTGATGGGAAATACCCTTTTTGGAGCCTGTGGATTTATGTTATAACTTGTTTTTTGTTAGCTAGTAATCAAATGAAAAATCATGTCTGAATCAAAGAATACACTCAGATTATGGCCTGGTATTGTGCTTGTACTGCTCCAATGGCTCCTAATGTTTGTTCTCCCCATGATGGTGCCAATGGCGATGGCAATTGGGCTGATGAGCGGACTTTTCTGTGGCCTTTTAATTGTCCTGTGGTGGGCCTTTTTCAGCAGGGCAAGCCGCTTTGAACGCTGGAGCGCTCCTTTGCTAATGTTTGTTGCCATGATCCTCACTTCACGCTTTCTGCACGAATCGATTCAGACAGGGAATATGGGAATGATGTTCGCCATCTATGCCACACCGGTTCTGTGTCTCGCTTTCGTTATTTGGGCTGTGGTCTGTCGTCGCCTTTCGGTTCGTCCACGACACATACTGATGGTCGCATCGATCCTGCTGGCATGCGGAGTATGGACACTTGTCCGCTCCGATGGTATATTTGGCTATGGCGTTCCTGATTTTACCTGGCGGTGGGCACCTACTTCTGAGGAGCGGCTTCTGGCCACATCAGACAAAGAAAGAGCAGGGGATTTTTTCTCACTGGATGCTTCAGAGACTGACGCGTTTTGGCCCGGCTTTCGGGGCATCAATCGGGACGGCATCATTCATGACCTGCAGATCGGAGCAGACTGGTCAGCTTCCCCACCTGTTGAGCTTTGGCGCCATCCCATCGGACCAGGTTGTTCTTCCTTTGCAGTCCGGGGTGAAATGATCTATACACAGGAACAGCGGGGAGAAGAGGAGCTAGTATCCTGTTACCACCTGCTCACGGGTGAACCGCTGTGGAAACATGGCGATAAGGCCAGGTTCTGGGACTCCCATGTGGGAGCAGGTCCACGTGCCACACCTACCCTGAGCGATAGTTGTTTGTATACCCTGGGTGCAACAGGGATTCTGAATGCTCTTGATGTGATGAATGGAAATGTTCTCTGGTCCCGCAATACAGCTGACGACACCGATCCCGCAAACCGGGAGTGGGGCTATACGGCTTCACCTCTGCTTATCAACGATGTGGTTGTCATAGCCCTTTCCGGCAAGCTTATGGCCTATGATCGGGCTGGCGGAGACCTTTTGATCTCGGCCGGACTAAGAAAGGGGATGCGCCGTATTGGTGTCAATCACAGTCCCGATGGATGGACCACCGTAGAGCGCTGGACCTCCATCCGCATGCGGCCCAACTTTAATGATTTTATAATTCATAATGGCTACGTCTTTGGTTTTGATGGTCCTAACCTGGCATGCATAGATATTGAAGACGGCAAGCGAAAGTGGAGGGGCGATCGTTACACCGGCCAGCTTCCATTACTGGCTGACCAGGATTTGTT
>CAYWGP010000080.1:0-1585 GCA_964458155.1 uncultured Bacteroides sp. | reverse complement strand
TGCCCCCAGCCAATTTCCTTTAGTGGTCGAAACGGTAGCAGGCAGGATAGAGGGTGAGGAAGGCAAGATCTCCCATTATTTCAAAGGTATTCCCTATGCAGAGCCGCCGCTGGGGAATTTACGCTGGAAGCCCCCTTCCGACAAAATACCCTGGCAGGGCCCCCTGAAAGCCGATAGCTTTTCGAAAGCATGCCCCCAGGTACAGCCAGTCTATATCCAGGAGAAGATTGAATGGGACGAGGACTGCCTGTGCCTTAATATTTACCGGCCAAAAGAAAATAAAAGGAATCTTCCGGTTATGGTATTCATACATGGAGGGGGCTTCATGGACGGTGCGGCGTCTCTATCCACTTTAGATGGAGAATGGCTGGCGCAAAACAAAGAAGTTGTCCTGGTAACCATTAATTATCGTCTTGCACAATTCGGATTTCTCTATATCCCCGAAGCGGATATTGTGGGTAACTACGGTATCCGCGACCAGATAAAAGCCCTTGAATGGATACATGATAATATCACGGCCTTCGGCGGTGATCCGGATAATATCACCGTCTTTGGAGAGTCGGCGGGAGGTGGCAGTGTTGGACTGCTGCTTGGCCTCAGACCAGAGCTTTTTCATAAAGCAATCATTCAAAGCGGTTATATCCCTTGTAATCCAGAAACGATGGCACCTGATACCCTATCCGAGATTGGACAAAGATTTGTTCGGGAAATCGGTTGTGCGGATGCCGAAGATCTTGCCTCATGCCTGCGGTCAAAATCTGCCAAAGATGTGCTTGCCGCCGGCAGTATCACCTTTAAGATAGGCAGCAGGAAACATTACGGCCCTCTACTGGATGGAGAATTTATTACCGCAGCGCCCCTTTCTCTCATAAAAAATGGAAAGGGAGCAAATACCCCGCTTATCATGGGACTGAATGCAGATGAGGGGGCCTTTTTTGCATTTACACTCGGGATCAAAACGGAAAAGGACTATGCGAAATGGGTGCATAACACCTATCCGGATCTGGCCAATTCAATTCTCAGTGCATATTCTCCATCACAGTATGAAAGGCCCGACCAGGCGGCCGCCGCTGTGCTGGGGGATGCCATGTTTGCATGTTCAACGAGAAAAGCACTGAAGAATTTCTCAGAGGTAAATAAAAATCTGTACCATTACTACTTTACTTACCCGCCTGAAGCTACCAGGAAGTTAGGTGTCGGGGCCTTTCACGGTGCGGAGTTGAGCTACATTTTTCACACGTTCAAGGAAGAACTCAAAGAGGCTGAACAAGTCTCGCACAATATTTCCGAGTTGTGGACATCATTTGCTTATAAAGGCATTCCTTCCTGTGGTACAACAACATGGCAGCCTTTCACGTCGCAGCATCAAAATTACCTTGTTATCAATAAGGAACTTGCAACAGGAAAAGACCTTCGTAAGGAACAGTGCGACATATGGGATCGTTGTGACTGGTATCTCCCCTGAACCACATTACCACTAGAGGGCACAGAGGCTGATTTGGGATTGGAGTAATGAGTAACAGGTTGCGAGTTACGTGTTGCAGGTTACGAGTTGCAGAAACAAGACTAAAATTCACCGCAGAGA
>CAYWGP010000079.1:0-6428 GCA_964458155.1 uncultured Bacteroides sp. | reverse complement strand
TGAAGGGGCGATAAAGGATCAAGTATAATGAGAATCCCAGGAGTATTACTGATTGCCATATTTTTTCTCACCACCCCGGGATGCAGTCCGGGTAACGGAAGTTCCCAGGGCCAGCCCGAAATCCATAAACAGCGATCCAGGATCACCAGCCTGCTGGAACCTTCTGCTTCAGTGACCCTCCCCCTGGGCGACAATATCAGCTTAGTCCTTTCTGTACCCGACACCGTGAAGGTCGATTCGGCACAGGTTTTTTTGGGTGGAGAGTTGAAGCTCATGATCCCCGGGTCTTCCTTCGGCCCGGGTCAGGGGAACTATGAATTCACAATGGGCACAGAAGGGGAGCACACGGGAAAATCAGGTCTTCGCCTCAGGCTCTTTTTTGCTGGAGGTGAGAGCGAGAACCATAGCAGGCAGTTGACCTTTCTATCGGATGTGGCGCCCGTGGAATACACGTACACGATTGTGAAGGAGTATCCACATGATGTGAAGGCCTATACCCAGGGACTGGAGTATCTGGATGGAGTACTCTATGAAGGAACCGGAAATTACGGCACCTCATACATCAGGCAGGTCAGGCTTGAAACCGGGGAAGTGATCAGGCAAAGGGACATGGATCAATCCCTTTTCGGGGAGGGCATTACCATTCTGGGCCAGCGTATCTATCAGCTTACTTACAAATCGCAGGTTGGTTTTATCTATGACCTTTCCACTTTCCAGGAGATTCAAAAAGTTTATTACCAGAACAAGGAGGGATGGGGGCTGACCAACAACGGCGAGGAGCTGATTATGAGCGATGGAACCAATATCATCTATTTCCTCGATCCGGAGATGTTTACCATCAACAGGCAGATAGAGGTTTACCACAATGAGGGACCTGCCAACAGTCTGAACGAGCTGGAGTATATCAATGGTAAGATTTGGGCCAACCGTTACTTCACAGATGAGATTGTGATTATCGACCCTGAGACCGGCATAGTGGAAGGACGGATCAATCTGAAGGGGATCCTCAAGGCCGCAGATCGAAGGCCCACCACAGATGTACTTAATGGCATTGCATGGGATAGCGAAAATGAAAGGCTATTTCTGACCGGTAAACTCTGGCCTAAACTATTTGAGATCCTTATCAGGGAATCAGGCACTTAGCTCTCCGGAGATTACCGTAACACTTCTCGGAATAATTTCGAAACTCACCGGACCATGACCCAGTGATTCACCATCGGTTTCCACCTTCAGCAATGACGATCCATTAATCTGCACTGAACTGGCCATATAGGTTTCCACTTTTGAATGCTGGGTAATCTTGCCATTGTAGAGTTTCTTGATATTGGCAATAATATTCAGTTTTCCAATCTTCTTGATCAGGGTAATGCTATAGAGGCCATCGTCGGCTATGGCATGGGGTACCTGGATCATTCCACCGCCGTTATACTTCCCGATACCTATGTTCAGGGAGAAGATTTTCCTGTTGTACGACGTGCCGTCAATCTCAATAACCGCATTTTTTGCCTTGTAGCCCAACAGGCTGAAGAAGATGTTGTAAAAGTAGAGAAATGGTCCACTCTTTCCTTTCTCTTTCATCCGGTTAGTCCGCTCTACTACCCTGGCCCCAAAACCCATTCCGGCTATATTGATAAAGTAACGCTTCCATTCCTTTCCGTTCTTCCGGTAATGCACCAGTCCCGCATCCTGGATAAAGGTACGCTGCTGCTTAATGGTCCTGATGGCACCTTCGTAATTGGAAGGAATATTGAAGGTTTTTGCCCAATCGTTCCCTGTACCAACAGAAATCATTCCCAACATCACCTCTGTGGTTTGGATTTGGTTCTGTGCAAATAAGCCGTTGATTACCTCATTCATGGTTCCGTCGCCGCCCACCACAATGATTTTTGAATAGCCCTCTTTAATTTTGTTCCGGGCAATTATGGAGGCATGCAGTCTTCTGTCGGTAAAGAAAGGTTCATATTGAAGCTCTTCTCTTTGAAGTATTTGCTCAATGATGGGCCAGTCCTTTCTGGTTTTTCCCCCTCCCGCTGCCATATTAATAATGGCTATCCAGTTTGTTTTTTTCATAGGTCAGGCTATCCCCGTCCAAAGATAGGTAATAGAGAGTTATCAATGAAATTTGTTGAAAAGCTGTTTATAAATGAAAATTTAATGTTTACAATAACGAAATGGCTAAAATTAACGGGGGACTCGAAAATAGTAAATTTGAAGCCCGTTTTAAAACCAATTAAATTTAAAGAAAAAGGCCGATGGGTAAAGTAATTTCGATAGCAAATCAGAAAGGAGGGGTAGGTAAAACTACCACAGCCATTAATCTGGGTGCAAGCCTGGCAGTGCTGGAGAAGAAAGTATTGATCATTGATGCGGATCCCCAGGCCAATGCCACTTCTGGTACTGGCTTTGATACTAAAAAAGTCAAGACCAGCATTTACGAGTGTCTGATCGAGGATGCCGATCCCAATAAGATAATCCTGAACAGCGAAATAGAAAACCTGGATCTGATTCCCTCACATATTGATCTGGTAGGTGCCGAGATCGAAATGTTGAACATGAATGAGCGGGAGTATATCCTCAAGAATGTGATTCAACAGGTCCGCGACCAGTATGATTATACCCTGATCGATTGTTCTCCTTCGCTGGGATTGATAACAGTCAATGCTTTGGCGGCCGCCGATTCAGTGATCCTGCCTGTGCAGTGCGAGTATTTTGCCCTGGAAGGACTGGGCAAACTGCTGAATACCATTAATATTATTCAGCGTGGTCTCAATCCCGAGCTGGAGATAGAAGGCTTTCTGCTTACCATGTACGATGCCAGGCTCAGGCTCTCCAATCAGGTGGTGGACGAAGTACGGAAACATTTTCAGCAGATGGTTTTTGAAACCATCATTCAGCGGAATATTAAACTCAGTGAAGCGCCAAGCTTTGGAAAACCGGCGGTTCTTTACGATGCTGAGTCGAGGGGTGCGGTCAGCTACCTGAACCTGGCCAGAGAGATTCTTCAAAAGAATGAAGAGACCCTTCTTAAGCAGGAAGAAAAAGTAATGGACTAAAGAAAGAAACTTATGGCAGCAAAAAAGAACGCTTTGGGAAGAGGATTGGGCGCATTAATCGATGTGGGTGATGAGCAACAGGATCGCAGCCTTATTCACTCCCCCTCGGCTGTAAATGAAATACTTATAAAAAACATTTCGGTCAATCCATTTCAGCCCCGAACCTCTTTTGATGAGGAGGCACTTAATGAGCTGGTTCTGTCGGTGGAGGAGCATGGAATCATTCAACCTATTACTGTCCGCAGGGCGGCTGATAATTCTTACCAGCTGATCAGTGGTGAAAGGCGTATAAGGGCTGCCGAAAAAGCGGGACTGAAAAGAATTCCGGCTTTTGTCAGGGAGGCAGGTGATGAGAATATGCTGGAACTGGCACTGGTGGAGAATATACAGCGGGAAGACCTGGATGCCATCGAGGTGGCCATTTCATTTGCCCGGTTAATTGAAGAATTCGATCTTACACAGGAAGCACTGGGCGACCGGGTTGGAAAGAAACGGGCTACCATTGCCAACTACCTCAGGCTGCTGAACCTCCCGGTGGAGATACAGACAGCCATCCGCGAAAAGAAGATTTCCATGGGTCATGCACGGGCACTCCTGGCCATCGAGGACAAAGATTACCAGGTGGAAGTTTTCAGTAAAATTCTCTCTCAGGACCTTTCGGTTCGCCAGGTGGAGGGTTTTGCCAAGAAAGCCAAGAACAATGGGGTGCCTGTCCGGGACCCGGAAGAGGCAACACGTTCTGATTATGAAGATTTGAGGGAGCACCTTTCACATCATTTTGGAGCCACCATCGAATTCAAGCGAAGCAATAAAGGGAGTGGCCATATCGTTATTCCTTTTAAATCGGACGAGGACCTGCAGCGCATAGTCAGCATCCTCGACAAACCGGGTAAATGAGCAGATTCACTGTAGCGATTCTTCTTTTTTTCTTCATGGCACTTCCGGCTTTCAGCCAGGAGAGTGATACCGTTTATCGTATTCAAAAGGTCGATTCCATATATAACGCGCACTCCGATTCAATCTACCGCCCGGGTACGGGCGATCTTTATGTGACCGATACAGTGGAAATTGAAGAACGGGAAGCCAAAGATCCCACCAGGGCCCTTATGTATGCACTGGTCCTCCCGGGTCTGGGGCAGGCCTATAACGGAAAGTACTGGAAATTGCCCATTGTCTGGGGTGCTCTGGGAGGGGCCGCTTACGCCATTGTATTCAATACAAACGGGTACAAAGGAGCCGTCACTGATTATATTGCCAATGAGAATGATGAAACCAAATTCTATCTGGATGCCTGGAAAAGAAATATGGAGTTGAGTTATATTGTAGCCATTCTCGTATATGGTCTCCAGATTCTTGATGCCTATGTGGATGCCAACATGTCCACCTGGGATGTGAATGAAAATCTTTCAATGAGAGTATCCCCCTCGATTCAACCTATGATGTCGCCCGACAATCTGAGTGGGATATCCGGCGGACTAACATGTAGTTTTAAGATCAAAAGCAGATGAAAAAATATTCTTCCCTATTTCGCTTTGGTATTGCAAGCCTGATTGGCTTGTTTTTTTTTACATCTGCAGTCCTGTCACAGGATGCAGATAGTCTTCAGTTTGCAGAAGCTGATTCATTCTCCCTTGACGAAGAGCTGGTATTGAGAACAGGCGAAAACCTGGACAGCCTGCTCAGTTTATGGTATGTGAACCAGAGTCTGGAGTCAGCTGCCGACAATTATCTGGCCGAAGCGGATACCCTGTTGCCCGATTTCAGCGATTCGGTGTATATGCAGCGCCTGGCCGAGATCCCGACAGTGATCAATCTTACCTATAACAGGATTGTCAAAAATTACATCAATGTTTACTCCCGCCAGCGCCGGGAACAGGTAAGAATTATGCTGGGGCTTTCTGAATATTATTTTCCGGACTTTGAGGAGATTTTCGATCTCTACGGGGTGCCCTACGAGATCAAGTATCTTTCAGTAATAGAGTCTGCATTGAATCCAAGAGCGGTTTCCAGGGTGGGGGCCGTGGGAGCTTGGCAGTTTATGTACAGTACAGGTAAGCATTATGGTCTGACCATAAACTCCCTTGTGGATGAAAGGCGCGATCCCATCGCAGCCACTCATGCTGCAGCCCGCTTCCTGGTGGATCTCTATGGAATCTATCACGACTGGACCCTGGCTCTTGCAGCCTATAATTGCGGACCGGGAAATGTGAACAAGGCCATTCGAAGGTCAGGGGGAAAGCGTGAATTCTGGGACATATATTACTTCCTGCCACGGGAGACCAGGGGTTATGTACCTGCTTTTATTGCAGCTACCTATGCCATGAATTACTATGATGAGCATCTGATTACCAGGGCACCACTTACCCTTCCAAGGGTGACCGATACCATTATGGTAAACGAAGCGGTGCATCTGAAACAGGTGGCAGAGGTGCTTGATATACCTGTTGATTTGCTTCGGGACATCAATCCCCAGTACCGGGTGGATATTGTACCGGGTACTGCAGAACATGGCTATGCCATTAAAATTCCCCAGGAGCAGGTTGCAGCATTCATAGACCTTCAGGATAGTATTTTTGCCTATAAAGACTCGGTATATTTTGATCCCGGGAAAATGGTGGCCTCACCCCGGCGCTATAGTTCCAGCTACAAGGTCGACCTGCCGGCTGACAAGTACGATAAGCTCAGCTATACGGTTAAATCGGGCGACAATGTTGGCTTTATTGCCGACTGGTATGATGTGAGGGCATCCGATTTGCGTTACTGGAACAATATCAGCCGCAACCTGATACGGGTGGGCCAAAAAATGGTGATCTATAAGCCAAAGGGTAGTTCGGCCAGGTACAAGGCACTTGAAAACATGAGCTTTTCGGAGAAACAGGTTTTTGCAGGACGTTCAGTTTCATCGGGTAGCACAAACTCAGCCTCTGCATCAGCCTCGGCCTCTGCATCAGGCTCATCCTCTGCATCAAGCTCTGCCTCCACTGCCGCGGAGGGTGTTGAATATATTACATACCGGGTAAAGGAGGGAGATTCACTATGGCTGATTGCCAGGAAATACCCGGGAGTATCCGAGACAGATATTAGCAGGCTCAATAATATTAGGAACGCATCAAAAATCAAACCCGGGCAGCTACTTAAGATCAAGCCCAAGGGCTAATTATTATATTTGTGCATGAAGCCGTTCAGGATCTTCATATTCTTTTTGGCTGTTCTGTTTTTGCTTCTCCTGCTAGCCTTCCTGTTTCCCAAACAGGGGATCGGTATTGGCGGAGATCTCAGGCTCAGTTTTATGTCCCTTTCGGATCTGCATCGCGAGAATAGCATTGTGCCGGCTGTCAAGCTTGAAAAATTGCTGGAATCTTCCATGGTTACAGA
>CAYWGP010000078.1:0-2158 GCA_964458155.1 uncultured Bacteroides sp. | reverse complement strand
CAGATCGAGCTGCAAGAGACACAATTAATTGCAAAAGATGCCACGATCAAGCAGCAGAAAACATTCAGAAATGCCCTGGCAGCCGGGTTCCTGGCAGTAGTTGCAATTGTGCTGGTTGTTATCCAGGCGTATATCCAGAAGAGACGGGCCAACAGGAAGATCATGGAACAAAACGAGCTCATCTCAGAAGCCAATGAAGAACTGCAGCAATTGAATGAAGAAATTAATACCCAGAAAGAAGAAATCGAATCCCAGCGAGATTATGTTTTCACTCAGAATAAGGCTATCACTGATAGCATAAATTATGCCCAGAGGATCCAGTCTGCCATGTTGCCTCCTGAAAGCTATATAGCTGAGCTGCTAAATGAGAATTTCATCCTTTTTAAACCCAGAGATATTGTAAGTGGAGATTTTTACTGGATAAAGCAGGTGAACCAATATATAGTTCTGGTGGCAGCCGATTGCACAGGTCATGGAGTGCCGGGTGCATTTATGAGTATGCTTGGGATCAGTTATTTAACTGAAATAGTGCAAAGAAGGGAAATAACGCAGGCCAACCAGGTGCTAAATGAACTGAGAAAGCAGATTAAATATTCCCTCAGGCAACACGGCGGACGCGATGAAGCGAAAGATGGGATTGATATGGCTTTGTGCGTTCTTGATTTGAAAAACAGCATGATGCAATATTCGGGAGCAAACAATTCATTATACCTCATCAGAGATAAGGATGGAAAACCTGAGCTGAAAGAGATTAAGGCAGATCGTATGCCCCTGGGGTATTATCAGGGCAAGGACAGCTCATTCACCAACCATGATATAGCCCTGGAACAGGGAGATACATTTTATCTATTCTCTGATGGATTTATTGATCAGAAAGGGGGCAAGGATAATAAGCGATATATGAGCAAGGCCTTTAAGAACCTGCTTCTGGAAATTCAGGACCTCCCCATGCCAGAACAGCGAAAGATAATGGACCAGACCCTGAGCAGCTGGATGGGCAATAATTCCCAGACGGATGATATACTGGTGATCGGGATTAGGATGTAGCATCCCTTACCTGGACAGTTTCAACCAAACTAAACATAGTATCTCCCCGGAACTTTTAAAAATGATCCCTTAATATCCTGTAGAAGTCGTGTTTGCTGGTATGAAGCTCATTTAACCAGAACTGGAATATCCCAAATCCCCGTGCCAGTGATGCAAAAACCCCCCGTAATTCTTTCTTCGCTTTCACTCACAAAGTCATCAATCAGGAACAAATACCAGGTCAGAAGCAGTATTACCACCAGAAATCCAAATGCCAGGACTTTTTCAATTCGGTAATTCATCAATCTATGGCTTAATATTAGCCAAGATAGCGGATAAGTGAATTGAATTCAATTAGGATATCAACACTTTCAAGGTAAGGGCAGTTTTAACTCCTTCACAAGGGCCAGGAAACGCGGTTCCTCAAACAAGGGATCATATTTCAGGAATCCGCAGGTAAGATAGGTCATGTTCTGATCATGCATCTGAAACCCCAGTTCCAGCTGATCCAGAGCCTTCTCGTTCTCTCCAATTCTCACATACCTGTTTGCCATATGTACAGGCACCAGGAATGTGGACTGCTGCAGGATCTCCAGATGGTTAACCAGTTCAGTATAGGCCGATTGAAGACCGTCTTCCGCTGCGGTCCGCTCGATGGATTGAAAAACCTCTTCTTCCAGCGGAAATATGAAGCGTATCGCTTTCAGGAAATTCTGCCTGTCTCCCACATCATAGGCCACAAATTCCATGATATGGTGGGCAAAAAAGTTATATGGATCGATGGATAAAGCTTTTTCCAGGTTCACCAGGGCATATTCTCTTTGGCCTGCACTTGCAATTACAACCGCATTTAAGGCCAGGAGCAGAGGATTCATGGGATCCAGTGCCACAGCCTGTTCCGCCTGGGCAAGCGCTTCATCCTCCCGAAGAAGATTTGTCAGCAGGTGTGCATAATAGATCCGCGTCATTGCATCATTGGGGTTAAGCCTGAGGGCTGCCCTGAACGCCTGTTCTCCAGCCTCAAAGTTCCACTGGACCCAGGTAGTGATGAGCGCCTGCGTGAAATAGGAAGCAGCAAAATCGGGATCCAGTTCCAATGATCTGCTCACATTCTCAAAGATGATCGGACCTG
>CAYWGP010000077.1:0-18465 GCA_964458155.1 uncultured Bacteroides sp. | reverse complement strand
CAGTTTTCAATCAGAAGCTGAAGGGTCATAGGAACAATCATTTCATACTCCCTGGCCTCAAAGTCCAGTTGAATGGATAATTTTTCCTCAAACCTTGAATGCAAGAGTGAACTGTACGCTTTAATAAACTCCAATTCCTCTTTGACTGGTACCAGCTCCTTGTCCCTGCTGTCCAGCACATAACGGAAGAGCTGGCTCAGCTGCCTTATGAAGTCGACAGCCTTTTTCTGATCTTCATAAACCAGGTCACTAAGCACATTAAAACTGTTGAAAAGAAAATGCGGATTGATCTGGTTCTGGAGTGCCTCATATTTGTACATCAACATCTCCGCCCTGAACTTTTCAGCATCCACCAGCGATTTCTTCCAGTACTGGAAAAAAGCCACTGCCACGAAGATCAGGGATATGATGAAGGAAATCAAAATTGCAACATAACTCGATCGAAGTCCCCACGATACAGGATTATCAGGCAAAGAGCCCGTCACAATTTTGAACATAATCATCTGTACTACCAGGTAGGCAGTAGCCGAATAGGCAATCAGGGCCAGGCTCCCGAAGATGGCCCTTTTTACAAGTTGGTCCTGCCAGCTGTATTTCCTGTCCAGCAAACTATAGATGAAGCTGTTCCCCAGCCACAGAGTGGCGCAGAGGACCAGGGCCCAGACAAAGCTGAGCATGAATTCCCCGAAATCTTCATAATTCCTGAAGAAGATAAGGGTAATCAGCAATGCCAGGCCAAGAATCCCTGCCAGGACAACCAGATGGTAGGTCCTGTGACCGCTTTTCAAATTAGCATCTTTCATTGTCTACACAAAATACAGGTTTTGTCCTGATTATTCACCACAACTTTGGACAATTCCTTCTACCTCGCCTTTTCCCCAGTTGGGATGAATAGGAGATTTTAACTCATAGCTGTCCCAGTTTTCAAGCAACTCGGTGGCCTGGGTACAGTACTCCGAAACATCCTCACCAAAGTATGAGGCCGTTCCCATTTCATTGGAGATGCGAAGGAAGATAGCTCGTGGATTGTTGGGTTCCAGGGCCAGGGCTTTTGCAATGGCTGCGTGGATAAGGGGGGTGGTGCTCATGGCCCGCTGAGGCGGATTCACCACCAGGCTTCCCGTGTAGTAAAAGGCAGTCATGACCTGTACCTCAGCTTCGTCGGGGGCAAGTTCTGTCATGCTTTCGATGACAGAAGAGGCTTTTTCCAGGTAGCTATCCTTCTCCTGGGCTGATAAATTTCCCATAAAGCTGATCTGGACATAGCATTGTGCTTCATAGTAGAGTGGCAACCATTCTTCTTTTTCAACATTGGCGATGACCCGGAACTTATTGGCCAGATCCTGGAAATCATCCACAGTGGTGCAGGTACTGAAACCCTGAATGGTTTCACCCATTTTTTGGTAATACTTATCATCACCACCCATGGCAATTGTTGCAACGAGCATGGCACATACAAATAATGTTGTCTTTTTCATGATCTTTGTTTTAGTTGATTTTATCAAGCTGATTTACGTTTTTGTCTTTAGACAGTGTAATAAAGCATCCCACTAAGAACCAGCGTTTTGCTTCCGGCAGAATGGACTTGCTGCTATAAATACCATCGGGCCCCGGGGATGAGGCATAGCTTTGCCCATATTGCTGGTCGTACCCCAGAATGTTGGATACAGTGAAGTACATGATCACATTTTGTTTGAGCAGCAGGCTCCAGTTCATGTTCAGAGAATGATAAGGTTTGGTCATCTCTCCGTTAAATTCGGTGGAATTTGGATTGTTGTAATAGCGGGGTGAAGAATAGTGGTAGCTGGTGCCCAGCATAGACCTTAGTCCTTCGATCCAATGCTTGTAAACCAGGGAGAGGTTATGTTTGCTGGAAAAATTGGGTATAGCCTGCTCAGGATAATCCAGGTAGTCCCTGACTGACTCAATATAGGAATAGGAAATCCAGTACTCCCCATTTTTGATGCTCTTCTTATCCCGCCAGAACAAATCCAATCCATAGGCATATCCATTCCCCGTATTGTTCAGAAAGGAGTATGCCTGTTTCTCGCTCCATCCATATCTTACCAGGTTCTTATAATTCTTGAAATAGAGCTCACTGCGTAACATTCTTTCATCCTTGTTAAAAAGGTAATTGAGAGTAATATGATCGGCCCGCTCAAACTCCATTTCCCGGGTATATATCAGGTACTCATCATCCGGGTCCTGAAAGAACCAGCCATAGGCCAGGGAGACCTGTCCGGCCATACCCAGTTTACATGCGGTGGAGATTCTGGGTGCAAGGGATGAGCGCTTCAGGTAGTCCGAGTATTCAAAACGCAACCCGACCCGGCTTATGAACCTGGAGGATGCATACAATTCGCTCTCCATAAAGCCAGCGAGAGTGTTGTTCACATAGCTGCTTCTATTAGCAGTCTCAGTCCCGGGGAATTCAGTTCCATAGGACCTGGAATACCATTCAGTTCCGGCCAGGATTTTTATACGATCACTGATTCTGTGTTTCAGGCTGAGCTTGGTGTGGGTTCCCTGAAGAGCTTCATTTATATTTATGCTGTCTATGACCGTCTTATCCATGTTGTTGGTGTAAGAAAAACCTGTGCTCAAAATCCAGTTCTTGCGTAACTCTCCTGTCCAGGAGGTGTTAACGAAGTAATTGTTATTGACCAGCTTGTAGCTTATGGAGCTGGCTGGCTGATTCAGGCTCTCTTCAATGGTAGTCAGGCTAGAGCGGTTGACTGTAGCGTAAAATTTCAGCAGACCGGATTTCCCGGTTTTTAATCTGAAACTCAAATCTCCTGAAAGTGATTGAGGGTGTTTCTCCCAGTTTGTATACTGAGGAACGATTTTCATGTAGGGAGTCAGGTTATTGTAAGAAAGAGTTGTGGAGACCGAGGCCTTATTCCAGGTCTTGGTCCCGCCAAGCTCTGCACCCACTGTTAACAGGGAGATATTCAACTGGTCCTCCACCGGCATGGCGTTGGTCTGAAGGGAAAGAACCGAGGAGAGCGCCTGGCCATACTCAGCTGAGTATCCTCCTGTACTGAACATCATCCCGCTGAACATAAAGGGACTGAACCGGCCCCTGACCGATTGGTTGGGGGATGAAGAGCTGTATGGAACATAAACCAGGGTGCCATCGATGAAGGTTTTTGACTCACGGCTGTCTCCTCCTTTTACAAAGAGCCTTCCCGACTCTCCCACGGTAGTGGTCCCGGGCAGGGCTTGTAGAGCTCCGTATACGTCTCCGGAGGATCCGTCAGTAGTTACCATGTCGATGGAACTGAGGGCAATGGATTTCTTTTTGTCACCTGCCTCAAAGGTGCCTGCAGTGATGGTCACCGCGGTAAGTTCATTCAGTTCCTCTTTTAAGGTGACTTGGCTGAGATCAATGGTCCCGCCATCAAGAATAATGCTTTTTTCAAAACCTTTGAATCCAATAAACTCGATGCGAAGTACCTGCTCGCCTGTTTCCGGTGACTCCAGAATAAACCGGCCCTCCAGGTTACTGGTGCATCCATCGTAGGTGCCATCAAGGTATATATTGGCCCCGGTCAGGGCTTCACCACTGGTATCCATGACCTGACCGGTGATCCGGGTCTGGGCTGCCAGGCTGATCTGGGTCAGAGCTAGAAGAATTAGAAATAAAAATTGTTTCATGATCGCAAATTCGCAGTGTTCCACAATGAGACACTGCAAATCTGGCTCACTCCTTCATCAAATAGAAAAAAGAGTTACCGAATTGTCGGTTTTAACTACTGGATTGTAGTTTTTAAAGAGCCCTGACTTCTTCCACCCCTTCTATTGTTAGCGGGAGTGCCTCTCCAAGACGGCGGGCGCCTTCCTCAGTAATCAGGAAATCCTCTTCATTACGAAGTCCCCCAAAATCCCTGAATTTCTCAATTTCAGCATAATTCAGGAATTGATCCAGGTGCTTCTCTGATTTCCACTGATCCATCAGATCAGGGATGAAATAGATCCCCGGCTCAATGGTTAGGACATATCCGGGCTTGAGCTCTTTGCCAAGTCTCAGGGATTTCAAACCAAACTGGGTGGATTTGGGCACGCCATCATAGCCGACCCATTGTTCCCCCAGGTTTTCCATATCGTGAATATCAAGCCCCATCATATGACCTGTTCCACAGGGGAAGAATAAGGCATGGGCCCCGGCCTTCACCGCTTCATCTGTATTTCCTTTTGTAAGGCCAAAGACTTTGAGTCCTTCAAAGATGTGTCGGCATGCAGTCAGATGCACATCTTTAAAGGCCGTACCTGGTTTTAGCATGTCGACGGCAGCCATATGTGCATCGAGACAGAGCTGGTAGATTTCTTTTTGCAGAGCTGTGAATGTGGGATCCACAGGAAAGGTGCTGGAGAGATCTCCTGCGTAACCGCTTTCAATCTCCGCCCCGGCATCCAGTAAAAAAAGGTCTCCACTTTTGATGATGTTGCCATGATAATGATTATGCAGGGTTTGCCCGTTTATGGTTGCTATGATTGGAAAGGAAGGATGTCCATTGGCAGCAAGAGCAAGTTCAGCTACTTTTGCAGCCACCTCTGATTCGCGCATACCCGGTCGGGCATGTCGCATTCCCGCCAGGTGCATCTCCACGGTAATATCTACTGCTTTGTCTATTTCAGCAATCTCTTCATCAGATTTTACTTCGCGCTGGGCAATCACTACCTTGCTCAGTTCCAGGGAAGCCATTTCCGGAATAGCCTGGTAGCTGCATTGCAGGAGTTCTGACAGACGTATGAGAATATCAGATCTGTAGGGATTCAGGAAATGGATCTCTCGCTTTTTTGAAAGAGCCTCTGAAACAACAGTTTGCAAGGCTGCAAAGGGCTTTACATTTGTAACTCCAATATCTGCCCCAAGAGAGGCAATGCTGGGAACAACTCCTGTCCACACGATCATTTCAACGCTGTAGTCGTCGCCGAAAAGCATGGCCTCGCCGCTATCTGCATCAATGACTCCTGCAAGGGATGCCTGGTTAATCCCAAAGTAGTAGAGGAAAGTGCTGTCCTGCCTGAAATGGTAGGTGTTATCTGTGTAATTCATGGGAGCTTCTTCGTTCCCTGGAAGCAGGATAAGGCCGCCTGAAACGGCTTCGGCCAGTTTTTTCCTGCGCGCGGTGTAGGTTTCTTTGCTAAACATGTGCACAATATACTAACTTAGGGCCTTTCAAACCACAATTTGTACCGCTATGAGCAGGTTTTTGTTCCCGCTACTTCTGATAATTGTATCCTGCTCCGGCTCTCAACCTGAGCTTTATGAATGGAGGGGGCCAGATCGTACGGGGATTTACCCAGATACTGAACTCTTGCAGAATTGGCCCGAAGAAGGGCCCGAAGAAATATGGACCATTGACAGCCTGGGAAGGGGTTATGGATCTCCCACTTTTGCGGAGGACCGCTTTTACATTACGGGTGAGGTGGACAGCTTGGCCCTCTTATACTGTTTTGACCTGGATGGAAACAGCTTATGGCAAACAAGCCTGGGCAGGGAATGGGTTAGCACCTATCCCGGTTCACGTTCGGCACCCACCATCGTGGATGATCTGATCTATGTGGGCACCGGCATGGGGGACCTTTATTGTGTAAACAGGGCCGATGGCAGCCTGCTGTGGTCCGGGGATTTCGCAGAGGATTTTCAAGGGGTATATCCCCTGCACGGACACTCGGAGGCGCCGGTTATTTCCGGTGACAGAGTCTTCTGGACCCCGGGTGGGGAAGTTTATAATGTGGTAGCTCTTGACCGTATGACCGGGGAGCTGATCTGGAGCAATCCCGGATTTGGAGAGCGTTCGGGCTATAATCCCGGGAAACTGGTATCGCATAATGGAAGGGGGCTCTTTGTTACTTTTACATCTGCCAAATTGCTTGGTCTGGATGCAGAGACAGGAGAATTGTTGTGGTCCCAGCACCAGGATGTTTATACGGAAGAGGAGCGTAAGAAAATAGGCATTGGGGACTCCCATGCAAACTCTGTAATTTACTGTGATGCTTCTGTCTATTATGTAGCAGGTGACGGGAATGGCGGAGTAAAGCTCAACCTTTCGGAAGATGGTAGTGAGATTACCCAGGTAT
Organism: uncultured Bacteroides sp.; assembly: GCA_964458155.1. GTDB lineage: Bacteria > Bacteroidota > Bacteroidia > Bacteroidales. The sequence continues at coordinate 12,378 of CAYWGP010000077.1, read as the reverse complement.
GGCGCAATCAGGAATTTGATAGTTTTTTTGGTGGAGTGGTTATGGATGACAATTATCTCTACACCAGCGGAACGCACAGTCAGTATTTGTATGCCATTGATGCCACCACCGGGATCCTGAGCGATTCCATGAATATCGGACAGGGCGCTCTGATTGCCGCCGATAAAACCTTGTATTATTACAACCAGAGGGGTAAGATGTACCTGATCAGCTATTCAGAGGGCAAGCTGAAAGAGCTAAGTTCCTTTAAGATTACCAAAGGAACAGGACATCACTTTGCTCATCCGGTGATCCACCGGGGTGTACTTTACCAGCGACGTGGTGAGGCAATGATGGCATATGATATCAGGGAAACTACTCCCTAGGAGAATCCTGCCAGGGAATGCTGCCTGAGGCTCTGATATGATCCATGAGAGCTGAACGTAGTAAGGTGTAGTTCTGGTTTTCTGTTATTTCAAGAGCATTGGTCTCGTAGGGATCTTTTTCCATGTTGAAAAACTGGAATGGTTCGTAAGGTGTGTTTTGAAGGATTTTATAATCCCCCCTTCTGGCGGCATAATAGGCCTGACCGCCATAGCCCCCACCTTCACGTCTGACCCAGAATACAAAGCGATCTGAGGGAGGCCTTTGCTCTCCCAGTAACTCAGGCAAGAAACTCTCTCCATCAATGTTTGTGTTTAACTCCGCATCTGCCAGCTCAGTAAAAGTTGGAAAGAGATCCATCAAAAGCGTAAGCCTGTCTGAACTGCTGCCGGCTTCAATCTTCCCCTTCCATAACACAAAGGCAGGCACCCTGATGCCTCCTTCAAACATATCCTGCTTTCCTCCTCTCAATGGACCGTTACTCTGTTCATATCTGAGGGCCCCTCCATTGTCGGAGGTAAATACGACCAGCGTATTCTGGATAAGTCCGGATGCATCCAGGTAGTCTGTGATTCTGCCAATTTGCTGGTCCAGATGCTCAATAAAGGCCACATTCTTTGCTCTTTTCTCGCTGAGTCCGGGCTCCCGTTGTTTCACCCTTACCAGAAACTCAGGAGGAGGCTGGATGGGAAAATGAGGCGCATTATATGCCAGGTAAAGGAAGAATGGCTCCCTGTCGTTGGCCCGCTCCTCCAGGTACTCCAGGCTCCAGTCGGTAAATAGATTGGTGGCATGTCCCTGTGGATTGATGGGCTCCTGGTTTAAGCGCATCCAGTTTTCCCCGGCTCTCAGATGAGTCCAGTAATCGTCCATCATGTCACCAAGGAAGCCCTTGAAGTAATCAAAGCCCCTGTCGTTGGGAGTATTTGGCGAGTCAAATCCCAGGTGCCACTTCCCTATCATGGCCGTATGGTAGCCCTTCTTCTTCAAAGGTACAGGGATGAGTTCAGCTAAGGGATCCAGGTATCCCCAGCTGTTATTTTCGAACTGCCGGATCACGCCGGGTACACCTACCCTATCGGGATACCTGCCAGTAAGCAGTGAAGCCCGACTGGGTGAACAAACAGTGCAGTTGGCATAAAAGTTAGTCATTCTCATCCCCTGTGCCGCCAGCTGGTCTATATGCGGGGTAGAGAGGTCCTTTGCTCCCTGACAGGATAGATCGCCAAAACCCAGATCATCCACCAGGACACAAATAATATTAGGAAGGTTTTCGTTTGTAGGCTGAGCAGCTAATTCCAAGGCAACACTCATTATAAGAAGGATCGTAAAACGGTTCATCAGTTTCATGGCTGTTTTTATATTTCAGCATCAATTTGCAAATCTTTTTTCAGATCCCCGGACTCTTGTTCCTGATTCTTTTGATTTCTAGGTCATTTTCCGTAATTTATTATGCAGAAATTGATTTGGTGCTATGAATAATGACCAGCTCGAGTCCGCTGAAGAAAAGGGAGGATTCCGCCTGAAAGAATCTATCGCCAGTCTCAAACAGCGAGGCTTCTTCATGTATTTAGGCCGCAGTGTTCTCATAATTCTTTCGGTTTACATGCTTATTGTACTGATCGTTTTTCTGAGTGGCAAGCACCTGATTGATTTTAGTGCATTTTTTGCAGGAATTATTGTACGTCTTTCCGACCGCTTTGTCTTAATATTATTCTTTGTTTCTGAGTCAATTACCGGGATGATCCCGGTGGATTTATTTGTCATTTGGACGCAGAAATTTGAACAACCCCTGATCTGGCTGGCTTTGCTGGGAATTCTCTCCTATGCGGGCGGGGTAATTTCCTATGGAATCGGACTTTGGATTGCCAAAAGGCCACGTATAAAGGCTTTTACAGAACGTCACTTAAAAGGCTATATAGATTTTATACGCAAATGGGGAGGTGCATTTATAATCATTGCAGCACTCTTTCCCTTTACCCCATTTTCTCTGGTTGTCATTGCCATTACCCTTTTTCACTACCCTTTCAGGAGTTTCCTGCTTTTTGCCCTGGCCCGTCTGTTCAGATTCGTCATTCAGGGAATTATCTTCTTCGATCTCTTGAAGTTGGATAACTGGATTATTTGAAAAACAAGCAGTTATGATTATTTAAAAGTCAGAATATATTGACTTGGATAAGTCTTGATAGCTATATATTATAAGCTATATTAATTATAATTTTCATTTGATCCTTTAACAAGTATCATATATTCAGCCAGATGATCCTCATATAATTCACGAGGGGAACACTGATGCAGCGAACACAGGGAAGCGGCGTAGCCCACGGCTGCTCCCATTTGTCCCGTGGTCCGCATTACTCTCGGTCCGCCCAGTCCCACATGGCTGCAGCTAAAGCACCTTCCGGCCATAAAAAGGTTAGAGATATTCCTGGAATACAGGGATCTGTATGGGATCTGGTAAGGCTCTGCAGGATAATACATGGCTTCAGTGAGAAAGTCCGGCTTGCTTTCATCCAGTTTATTCTGCTGATAGTGCACATCCACCTCGCGGATTTCGTGCACGACAGCATCCGGGAAGCTTCGGGCTTCCCTCATATCGTTAAATGTGTAGAGGTAATCACCCACAAGACGGCGTGATTCCCTTTTTCCGAGCAAATATGAGACCCACTCCAGTTTCAGGTGGCTGTTTCCCTCTTTTTGCTTTTCGTTGTAAAATGAGCCGAAAATGGCTTTAAACATGTGGTCCCGGATCTGTTCTGCATGGTCCACCTGGTGCCATTTATCACTGATGAGCTCCCAGTTCCATGTACCTTTTCGCGCAGCATAATCCCCGGCAACTTCCATGGCCCAGGGAACTTCGGGAAACTCACAGAAGGAGTCTGCTCGCATGGTCCTCCATAAAACAGAAGCTCCCAGGATCTGCCGGTCCTCCTTTTCGGGGCTCCATAACTCTCCAAACTCTTCCCATGATTCTCCATACAGGGAATCAGGCTCGCGTCCATAGTTGTACTCTGCACCCGCCCAGTAGCCGATCCATCCATCACCCGTGCAATCCACAAAATAAGGGGCTGAAAAGCGGATTTGCTCCCCGGTGGAAGTATGTCTGGCATCCACCGAGCTGATAAGCTGATCAGCTGTACTTGCCTGGTATGCCCTGTAGTTCAGATACAGGCTGATATTTGAATAGCTTTCCATATGTTCATGCCGCTTTCTTTCGTCAGCCAGGGCCATGGGTGATCCATTGGGGTAATGTTCTGTATCAAGCATCTTCAAAATTCTTTCAAAATAGCCGTAAATACCCAGGGTATGGACCCTGATCTCGCTGCTGGCATTGCCGCCAAGAACGGGCCTGTCATGAATCAGTGCAACTTTTAGTCCCTGTTCTGCCGCTGCAATGGAGGCCGCGCAACCGGCCAGTCCCCCTCCCACTACCACAAGATCAAACTCCAGTGTCTGTCGGGGCGTTTCACCCTCATTTGAAAAACGTACTCTCATGTCCTTGAGGTAGTCCTGCTGATTGGTGGGTGTTCTGTACTTGTTGCTAATGTAAAGAGCATCGCACCTGCCATTGAATCCGGTAAGATCTTCCAGCTGTAAAAGAACAGGGCCGCCTTTTACCCTCACTTTTCCTGCATAGTTCCAACCCCAGCCCCTGTAGTGGCCCATGGTTTTGGGCAGTTGCTCCTCTCCCAGCCAGATATTAAACTGTCCGGGCGGGGACCAGGGACCAGGTGCCCAGTCAGTGGTCCGGGCCCATACATGATAGGTCCCGCCTGCAGGAAGCTCAATGGTAGTGGAGGCATTTTCAACCTGCACACCCATGCCATGTGCCATCAGGTAGGGCGATCCCACCTGCTCTGCAAACTGAGGATCAACCACCCATCCCCCTTTGTTTTCAAAGCTTTCACATTCCACAAATATCTCCTTATGACAGCTGCTCAACAAAAGCAGAAAAACGGGTAAAAGAACCCATGTAAAATACCTTTTTGATCTGATCATATTCATTGAATTTTCTTTCTTATTGTTGAAGCACCTGTCCATCAAGCAAAAGCTGCTCTTTTAGTTTTTCATAGCTAATGTCATGAATCCGGGCATCTTCTTCAATGGCCAGTACTGCAAGTGTAGCCGCACTCTGTCCCAGGATCATAAAGACCGGCTCCATTCGAATGGAACCAAAGGCAATATGAGAACAGGAGAGGCAGACCGGCACCAGCAGGTTCGAACATTCGGCTTCGGATGGCAGAAGGGAACGCATATCTATCTGGTAGGGATCCCCGGGATGCACGCCTATATCGCCCTCGTTCTGCACAAATCCGTCTGGCTTTATATAGCGTTGAACGTTATGGGAGTCCATGGTATAGGAACCCATGCCCACCGATTGTTCTACCGGTGATTTTCCAAGGACTTCATTCTCAGTCATTACCATATCACTCACCATCCGCCTGGCCTCCCGTACATAAATCTGGTGTGGCCAGTATCCATTGTCGGTAAACTCATCCCTGGCATATCCCCAATGGCTCATCTTCTCCCTGATATCGGATGGAACAGCAGGATCACTGCTAATGAACCAGAGCAAACCCTTCTGGTAACTGGTATGTTCCTCTATGATCTCCCGGCGCCTTTCATATGAGGCATCGGGATAATCGTAGTTCATTCCGATATTATCGGTACTGAAGGGTCCGTGATTATTCACATCTGTTTTATGATTGGGAATGGGATCATATTTATGAAACAATTCCCTCCAGCCCGAAGCAAAGACCCTTCCCAGGAGTTCATATTGCGTGGAGTCGTAATCAGGGGGACGAGTGATGGCCACCCTGTTTTCAGGATGATCGGTAAGACACATTCTAAAACAGTAGGCCTGTACACGGTGGTCTCCCTGGCCATAGATTCCCGGATCTTCTGTGGATATCCTGGGCAGTACACCACTTTCGGGATCACCGGGTACTACATATGGACTGATATCACTCTTGAAATGATGTCCATGATGCAGCACACCTGTCTGAATTCCGTTCCACTCTTCTCCGTACTGATCGATCGCTTCTCTTCCTATGGTATAGCTGACGCCTGAGGCAGCCATCAGATCACCCTCGTAGGTGGCATCAATAAACTGTTTTGCCCTGTAAGTAAGGCCATCCAGTGTCCGGATGGAGACAATGGCCCCCTCTTCCATGCTTACTCCCTTTTCCCTGTCCAGACAGGCTTCCCGATGGACAGGAATTTTATATTCTCCCACCAGCTGTTCAAATACCTGTTCGGCCGCATGGGGCTCAAATATCCACATGGTTCTGTTTTTCCCGTCGATGGCCACATTCCCCTGTCCCTTGTTCCCGTATTCCTCTTTTTTCTGCCATCTCCAGGCAGAATCCTCCTGGTAATGGAGATAAAGACGATGATAGAAATCGCGGGCCAATCCGCCTATCACTGCCTTATTACCCGTATCGGTCCATCCCAGTCCCGACGAAGTTAGTCCCCCGAGATGCCTGTCAGGTGAAACCAGTATAACCTCTTTCCCCATTTTTGCTACCTGCACTGCGGCAATTACCGCTGCTGAACTTCCGCCATAGACAATTACATCTGCAGAAAATTGCTTGTCAGAGCCTGATTTTTCACTATTTTCACAAGAACTTGAAAACAGGAGCAGAAGCAAGAGCATACCCAGGCTTGGGATGAGCTTAAAGTTGTTCATCTCAGGAGTTTTGGAGTTTGACGATGAAATTAAGAAAATCTTATTTAACCTGAACTTATATGAAGCCTCTATTTATCATTCTTCTTACACTTCTAATTTCAGCAGGGTGCGACTCTTCCCGGGATGGAACAAAGCCCACTCCACCAAACATCATCCTGGTAATTACAGACGACCAGGGCTACGGAGATCTGGGTATTCACGGGAATCCCTTTATCCGGACACCTGTTCTTGACTCCCTGGCGGAAATGAGTACCCGGATCGATCCCTTCTATGTTTCTCCTGTCTGTGCACCTACCCGTTCAAGCCTGATGACTGGCAGATACCACCTTCGTACGGGAGTCTATGACACTTACAATGGTGGAGCCATAATGGCCCCCGGTGAAATTACTGTAGCTGAAGTACTTGCCGCAAATGGGTATCATACGGCCATGGTGGGTAAGTGGCACCTGGGCGATACCTATCCCATGAGGCCCATGGACCAGGGATTCCGGTATTACCTTGCTCACAAGGGTGGTGGGATTGGTCAGCCGGGAGATGATTTTGGCAACTTCATGCGAAACGACAGTTCCTATTTTGATCCCTACCTGTGGGAAAACGGGGAAAGGGTAAGAAGAAAAGGATATTGCTCCGACATTTTTACCGACCAGGCCATCAGTTTCATTCAGGAACACAATCATGACCAGGCCTCGGCCCCCTTCTTCCTCTACCTCTCTTACAATGCCCCGCATACTCCCCTGCAGCTTCCGGAACAATACGCCCGGGAATATGAGGAAATGGAATATGGAAGTAAAGATTTTTTGCTGAGCGGTCATAATGTTTCAGACATGAGTGAACGGGATATGAATAATGCCCGGAAAGTATATGGGATGGTAAGCAATATTGACGACAATATGGGGCGTTTGCTGAATACCCTGAACGAGCTGGGCCTTGAGGAAAATACCCTGGTGATTTTTATGACCGATAATGGTCCGCAGCAGAGGCGTTATACGGCCGGGCTGAATCAACGGAAAGGAAGTGTAATGGAGGGAGGTATCCGGGTTCCCTGCATGTTCTACTGGAAGGGGAATCTGGAGGAGAATCGCATGATTCACAGCCCCTCTGCCCATATTGATATGATGCCTACCCTGCTGGAGTTTGCAGGTATTCCTTATGAGGGTGATGTGGATGGGATCAGTCTGTATCCTGCTCTGACAGGGAATGCTGAAGCAGCTGGTGAGCGTCCCCTCTTTTTTGTCTGGGCAAGGGGCTATCCCCAGCGCTATAGCAACATGGCAGTCAGAATGGGCAGGTATAAGCTTGTGGGGCACACCGAACATGGAGAATCCACCGAAGAATTAAAGCTCTATGATCTTGAAAATGATCCTTATGAGTTGGAGGATGTGAGTAAGGATCTACCGGAGGTGAAATCCAGATTACTGAAGGAACTGGATCTCTGGTATGACGATATTATTTTAAGTCCCAATCTGCTGGAAGCTCCCAGGGCAATTATTGGCAGCGATCATGAGAACCCGGTGATCCTGGGGCGTAACGACTGGAAAGGGCCCGCGGCCATGGACTGGGGCTCTGTGGAGGCATTTGGTTACTGGGATATCAGCGTGGAGGATCCGGGACCCTACCAGGTGCGCATGCTCTTCAAGGATCATCTTCCTGGTCCGGGTACAGCCAAAGTCAGGGTTGGAACCCGGCAGTACGAGATCACCCAGCGGGATACAAGCATTAGTGAAGTCATTATGGACAATTTGCTCTTTGACCCGGGTAATCAAACATTTGAAGGGTGGTACCAGATCGGAGGCAAAGTCTTTTCGCCCATTTGTATAGAAATTGAAAACTAATTTATTCAAGATGAAGAAACATTGGCTTTGCATTGCCATGCTTCCTCTTCCCATATTCATGAGCTTATCTTTTTGATTATTTTTGGAATCCATCACTTCATCAACTTAAAAAACACAACAAATGAAATTCAGATATTACCTTCTCCTTCTGCCAGCTATACTTGGAATGTTCGCCTGCAATGCTGAGAAGGAAACAGTAAAACCCAATGTGGTTATTATTTTTCTCGACGACTCCGGATGGGCCGATTTTGAACCCTTTGGCGAACTGGCACTGGAAACCCCGAATGTAAGTCAACTGGCTGCTGATGGCACTGCATTTTATAATTTTTATGTACCCCAGGCAGTTTGTTCTGCTTCCCGTTCGGCCCTTTTGAGTGGTTGTTACCCCGGCCGGACCAAAGTGTTCGGTGCACACGGACCAAATGCTTGGGGCCTCGACACCACCTTTGCCACCATGGGTGAGGTATTCAGCAGGGCAGGTTATTCAACTGCAGCCTTTGGCAAGTGGCACTGTGGGGATCAGCCCGAGACCAGGTCCTATGCGAGGGGTTTTGATGAGACCTGCGGACTAATGTATTCCAACGATATGTGGAAAAATCATCCGGAGGCCCCGGAGTACTGGGGACAATGGCCTCTGAAGTACTGGGAGAACGGGAAGGTGACCATCGAAGATGTGGATCATGCCGACCAGAAGAATCTAACACGCTGGTATACCGAACATGCAGTTGATTTCATCAACCGCCATCAGGATGGTCCATTCCTGCTTTATGTTCCTCACAGCATGCCTCATGTACCACTTTATTGCAGTGATGAGTTTGAAGGCAAATCGGGTAAGGGCCTGTACTGGGATGTGATGCTGGAGATCGACTGGAGTGTGGGGGAAATCAACCGGGCCCTGAAGGAGCATGGTCTTGATCAGAATACCATTGTGATTCTTACTTCCGATAACGGGCCCTGGATCTCCTATGGCAATCATGCCGGAATCACACCTTTCAGAGAGGCAAAGGGCACCACCTTTGACGGAGGGATCAGATCGGCCTGCATTATAAAATACCCTGAAGGAATTAAAGCCGGAGCTGTATCGGAGCGAACCTTTGGTTCGGTGGACCTCCTTCCTACCCTCTGTCAGCTGGCCGGAATTCCGCTTCCAGAAAATGAAATAGACGGTGAGAATGTCTGGGAATTGATTTCTGGCAAGGAGGGTGCTGCATATCCCCACGCCTATTATGCATTTTCCAACAACAGAAATTTTGAAGGAATTATTAGCGGGGATGGAAGGTGGAAGCTGCATTTGCCCCACCCTTATCGAGTTCTGGAAACTGATGGAGCAGACGGAATACCAGGGAAATATGGAAGCGCCCGAATCGACACGGCACTTTTTGATATGGTGGCAGATCCTTTTGAGAGCACTAATGTTCTCACAGTAAATCCGGAAGTTGCGGCTGAACTCATTGAGCTTGCCGAAGGGCATAAATCGAAGTTCTACAGCGAGTAAAGAATCAGGCCATGCGTATCTCCCTGTTCCAGCCATCCTGGTATGCAGGGTTCATCCAGTCCAGGTTCTTACCTCTGTAGAAAGGTTGAAGGGCCAGCCTTAACTCTTTCATCTTTTCTTCGCCCAGCGGGGCGAAAGACCGCAGAATTTCCAGGTTGGAATTCAGGACCTCTTTGCTGTCAATGCCAATATTGGCCATATGAAAATCATCCAGAGTCAGGGCATAGCGGACCAGGTCATCTGCAGAAAGACCATTGACAGTTTCCCGGGGCCGTATCACCTTCATGGCTACCACACCCATCCCCTTTTTTCTGGCCAGGGGGGCAGGTAAACCTTCAAAATCCTCTGTTCCATCGGTCGATTGATGGTTCAGGGCCATCATCATCACGTCAAAGTCATAGAGTTCCACTGCCCTTTTCATACCCTCTGCGGATGCATGACCACTGAATCCAATGTTGCGGATGATCCCTTCACTCTTAAATTGATCCAGCACATCCATCACCATTCCTTTCTTGCCCAGTTGTTCAGCATCCTCCACGGAGGAAAGAGCATGTACAAACATCAGGTCAATGTGATCTGTTCCGAGCCTCTTCAGGCTGCGCTCCACGCTCTTTTTTGCCATATCGCCTTCCCTGTCGCCGGTCTTTGATGTCAGAAACACATTCTCCCGGTGTTCCTTCAGTATTATGCCAATACGCTCTTCGCTGCTGATCCTCTCGTTTCCGTAACTGGAAGCAGTATCCCAGTAATACAGGCCCTGGTCAAAGGCATATTCCAGGATCTCCAGAGCAGTGTCATCATCCTGGATTGCCATCCACCTGCTGCCACATCCAAAACCCATAAGCGGTACTACTGAATTGGTTTTACCCAGCTTGACTGTGGGTAATCCCTTTGCATTATAGGGTGAGTTGGCTGCACAAGAGGTAAGAGGAGCTATGGCTACGCTGGCTGCAGCAACAGCAGTTGCCTGAACAAAATGTCTGCGCGAAATTTTCTGATTCATACGGGTGATTTATAGTACAAGATATACATATAGCTCAATACAGTCAATACCCCTAGCCGGGAAGTTCAGTTCTCCAGTCCTACATAATTGAATCAGGAACAGCTACCCGGTAAGTAATTCCTCCGGTACTTTGCCGGTAAAAGTGAAGTAACTTTCTGTCAGAATAAGAGAAGAAGGATGGGATTACTATGGTGCGGCCAAATGCCTCTGCCAGGACAGGGATACTTTGCTCTTTCTGCCAGGCCATTATGGAGTTTATAGCATCTTTCTTAACTCTCTTCTGTACACTCTGCTTAACATCCATTGAATCTCCGAAATACTCCTCAAGCTCAGCCCGGAAGGCGTCAAGGGCTTCCTTCTCACCCAGCATCTTACCCTCGTACTGATCCATGCTGAAGTGCAGATTCAGATCCACCTTTTCGACCTGGTAATTTTTTTGAAGGATCCGATAAAAGAGACCAAGTTCTTTTTCAGCCGGGATTTCCAACAGAGGCGCTGTAAACTGGAAGGAAAGAATAAAAGCAAGATATTGATCCTTATGCAGGTTTCCATGCTTTGCTTCGAGCAGACCGGTATTCAGAAAATGAAGGAAATCTTTTATAAACGACTGTTTTTTTGATGGAGAGAAGTAGTTCTCGAGGCCTGGCTTTACCTCCGGAACAGAAGCACATGCATGTATTATCTCATCGATAGTGACTGTACGCATGCTTTGCTCCGGACGGGGTTCGGGCTGAATGGAAAATCGCATCGGGCAGGGATATTTATGAAGCTTTCATTATCAGATTTTCAAGCGGATCTTCAGCTTTCCCAATAAACCAGTAAGCTGGATAATCAGCAGGGCAAATAAGATGGATTTCAGGATGCCGGCACCCCCGCTTGTCAGTGCATCTGGCAGGGTAAGACCCGATAGTGTCCTGAATGCATAAACAAAGTAGGGAACCAGGTAACAGGTGAGAGTCATGGAACCGGCGGGCCCGATAACAGCTGCCCACCGGTACTTTCCGGCCTTGTCGGCCAGGAGGTACATCAGTGCAAATGAAACAGCAGTAATAGCCGCACTTATGGCAGTCCATGACGGGGTAGCCATGATTTTAGAGATGCCCCAGACCGGACGACTCAGAAAACCGAACAGCATAAATATGGCAGCGAATACCAGCAGGAAGGGAACCAGGACTTGCAAACGATCTTTCTCCTTCAAGCGGATCATTACCGAGGTGATCACAACGCCAGCCATAACCAGGACATAGTTGGAGGCGCTCACCACCAGCTTAACAGTAAATTTGAACGGAGATACAAATTCATTTACATTTAAAACTATAAGCAGCAGGAGTACCAGGGCGAGCCAGACAGGTCTGTTGCCCAGTATTAAGTAGCTTATGGCAGCCACAAGGTAGCCCCAGCCTATCAGACCCAGGATGCCCCACCAGTGAAAACGCATCCACTGGCTTCCTCCCTCGCCGCTTCCGGAGTAGGTAATGGCCAGAAACAGCAGGATGGCCCATCCCAATCCCTTCAGGATCCAGGGAGAGTAGCGGCCCATTACCCGGTCGCCGTACACATTCCAGATAAGAAAGAAAGAAAGTGTCATCAGAATCTGCCAGAGCACTTTGGACAGGATCATGTTCTCTGCATTGATGCTCTCCAGGTTTACCATGAAGACTCCCATAATCAGCAATGCCAGGGTGCGTTCCACAATATGCCTGAATATCAGAAATAAGGAATCCCCCTTTTTTTGTCGCGCCCTGATGGCATGCGGTATGGAAAGTCCCACGATAAGCAGAAACGCAGGAAAAACCACATCGGCCAGGCCCATTCCATCCTCATTGGCAGCACTGTGTCCAAGCCAGCCAGGAATATCACTAAGGGTCCAGAGGTCGTTTACAAAAATCATCAGGAGCATGGTAAGAGCCCTGAGAATATCAATGGATTTCAGTCTGTTTGAGGCCATAGGGAGAATTAAGCCGGGAAGAAAGGAATTCTTCCTGTAAAGGGCAAA
>CAYWGP010000076.1:0-1535 GCA_964458155.1 uncultured Bacteroides sp. | reverse complement strand
CCTCTAAAATTTATAAATAGATGCTTCATCCCGCTATGCGGAGGAATTTAAGGGAGAGGCTATTGTTCTTTAGGCAGGATTCAGGTCCTAAACTTTTAGAACTCCCAGGGATCTCAACTTAACAATCGGCTTGATCAGGTCCTGTTCGGCTTCAATGACTGCATCTATATGCTTGTATGGTTGGGGCGCTTCACTGAAATCGTACATCCCCTTTGTTTTACCCCTGCTTACTTTACTCCAGCGGTCATACACGATTCCATCCATGGCCTTATCACATTCTTCAGGTGTCAATATTAGTGTTGCCTGCATTCTACCCATTACACGGCCTGCACCGTGAGAACATGACATAAAGGATTCAATATTTCCGAGACCCTTAACAATATAGGAAGATGTTCCCATAGATCCCGGAATTATGCCGGTTTCATCCTGTTTCGCTGAGGTGGCGCCCTTTCTGTGAACCCATACGTTTTTACCAAAATGTGATTCCAACGCCGCATAATTGTGATGGATATTTACAGGAGCCCCGAATTCAGCCGCTTCATATACAGATTGAAATGCTGCCATGAAGCTCTCCATGATTCTTCGTCTGTTTTCTTTGGCATAATCAAGCGCAAAATTCATATCCTTTATATAGTCCTGGCCCTCCTGTGTATTCACCGGTAAAAAAGCCAGATCTTTGTTTGGAATGTTTGAATGCCACTTACGGTTTAATTCAAGAGCCCGCCCGTTATAAAATCTGGCAATCACATTACCCAGGTGCCGGGATCCGGAATGGATCATCAACCATACATGATTATCATCTCCGGCCTGGATCTCGATAAAATGATTTCCTCCACCAAGCGTTCCAAGATTTCTTAAGGCAAGATCCCGAACATGTTCAGAAAACCATTTTCTATCATTATAAGAATTAATGATTTCACCAAAGCCATCTTGGTCTTGCGCTTCTTTATGGGCCCTTCCTTCACCGCATGGAATCGTTTCCTTTATCCTTTTGACAACATCTCTGAGCAGATCTCTGGTTGTATCCGAGATATCAATACTTGTCCGAACAGCTCCCATGCCGCAACCAATATCCACACCCACTGCATTTGGGATAACAGCGTTTGCACAAGCAATAACACCGCCGATTGGCATTCCATAACCCTGATGGCAATCCGGCATCAGGGCCACATGGCCAAATAGGACCGGGTGCTTGGCGAGATCTGCCGCCTGGGCCATCGCCCCCTCTTCTATGTCTTGGCACCATGATTTTACCGGCACGTTAAAATTATCTTCATCTTTTATCCATTCCATATTTCGATCTCCCATCGATTCTGAGCGTATTCATTTATGGCTATATCGACATCAATAAACTTTTTGATAATCTCAGCATTGGTTGTCGTATGTTGAGTTGGTGAAAACGTTCGGAATTTACCGCCACCCGCCAATGCCATTGGTATCAGCAGCTGATCTGCAAGGTACCTCCCCACAGGTACATCAAAGGCCAGGTATTCCTGGACAGCCTTCACAGCCCGTTTTGCCACCTTTTCCGCGGA
>CAYWGP010000075.1:0-33794 GCA_964458155.1 uncultured Bacteroides sp. | reverse complement strand
TCGATGAACAGGATCCCGGGCTTCAGGTCATCCTCGGCCGCTTCGGCCACTTCGTCCATCGCCGGGCGTGGTGGGTCATCGCCTGCGTGGCCGTGTGCGCGTGCAGGCTGACGGTCAGATGAAGACAGGCAGAGACGTTATCATGGCTGCTCTCCTTGGGGCTGAGGAGTTTGGTTTTGCCACTTCTGCCCTGATTGCTATGGGCTGTGTTATGATGCGCAAATGCCATCTGAATACCTGTCCGGTAGGTGTAGCTACCCAGAATCCCGAACTGAGGAAGAGATTCAGGGGGAAAGCTGATTTTGCGGAGAACTATTTCCGCTTTGTTGCCGAGGAAGTGCGCGAACATATGGCTGAACTTGGCTTCCGTACCTTTGATGAGCTGGTGGGCAGGTCGGACCTTCTCACCCGGGATGAAGCAATTAATCACTGGAAGATCAAAAACCTGGATTTGAGTGAACTGACAGCCTTCCTACCGGCGGCAAAAAAGAATTCATTGCACCGGACAGAAGAGCAGAAACATAAGATTGAGACAGTCCTGGACCATAGTTTGATCGAGCAGGCTTTACCAGCTCTTGAAAACCAGGAAGATGTCACTATACATATGTCCATTAAAAATACGGATCGCACCACCGGCGCCATGCTTTCAGGTAGCATAGCCACCAGCTTAGGTGGTGAAGGACTGAGCAAGGGTAGTATCAAGGTGAGGTTTGCCGGGTCGGCAGGCCAGAGTTTTGGAGCCTTTCTTGTTCCTGGTGTGGAGTTTTACCTGGAAGGAGATAGTAACGACTACCTGGGTAAAGGTCTGGCCGGGGGACGCATCATAGTGGTTCCTCCCGAAGGTTCCACTTTCGAATCGGACCAGAACATCATCATTGGAAACACAGTTCTTTATGGAGCCACCCGGGGAGAAATCTTTATTTCCGGAATTGCTGGAGAACGCTTCGCTGTCAGGAACAGCGGAGCAACTGCTGTGATAGAGGGTGTGGGTGATCACTGTTGCGAATACATGACAGGAGGCCGGGTGGTGGTCCTTGGAAAGACCGGGCGGAACTTTGCAGCCGGAATGAGCGGAGGAGTGGCCTATGTGCTGGACGAGGAGGGCGATTTTGACTATTACTGCAATATGGGAATGGTGGAGCTTTCACTGGTGGAGGACCTGAACGATAAGAAGGAACTATCGGATCTTATTGCCATGCACTATGAGCAAACAGGTAGCAAGGTAGCCGAAAAGATCCTTACCAATATGGATGCTTATCTGGATCGCTTTATTAAAGTGATTCCCTACGAGTATAAAAAAGTGCTCATGGAGATGGAGCTGGAGAAGACCAGAAAGAAAATGGCCAATATTGAGAAGGATGTGGAAATGATGAGCGATTAATAAAAGAAAGAATAATGGCTGATCCTAAAGGATTTTTAAAAATAAAGAAAAAACCGGCCGGTAACAGGCCGATTCACGAGCGAACGGACGACTATTCCGAAGTGGAACAGGTGCTCAACTCTGAGGACCGTCAGCTTCAGGCTTCCAGGTGCATGGATTGCGGGATTCCTTTTTGTCACTGGGGTTGCCCGGTAGACAACCTGATTCCAGAGTGGAATGACCTGCTTTATCAGGGCGACTGGAGAGGAGCCAGTGAAAGGCTGCACCACACCAATAATTTCCCGGAATTTACCGGTAGAATCTGTCCTGCTCCCTGCGAACACTCCTGTGTACTAAACATCGACGGAGAACCAGTTACCATCCGGGAGAATGAAGCTGCCATTGTAGAGAAAGCTTTTGCCGAAGGTTATATCAAGCCCAATCCACCCCAGGTAAGAACTGGAAAGAAGGTAGCGGTAATCGGCAGCGGTCCAGCCGGGATGGCTGCAGCCGACCAGCTGAACAGGGCGGGTCATACGGTCACTCTCTTCGAGAAAGACAGGAAGGCTGGAGGATTGTTGCGCTATGGAATACCAGATTTTAAACTCAATAAGCAAGTCATCGACCGCAGGTTGAAAATATTATTGGCTGAGGGGGTTGAGATTAAGACTGAAACGGAGATCGGAAAGGATATCTCTGGGAAAAAAATGCTAAAGCAATACGATGCGATTTGTCTGGCCATTGGTGCCATGCAACCCAGGGATCTGAAAATTGAGGGAAGAGAGCTGGATGGGGTACACTTTGCCATGGACTATCTAACCCAGCAGAACAAAGTAAATGATGGGGCCTATGTGGCCTATGATAACCGAATTACAGCAGAGAACCGCCATGTACTTGTAATTGGCGGGGGCGATACCGGAAGCGACTGTGTTGGGACTGCCACTCGACAGGGTGCCCTAAGCGTGACCCAGATTGAAATTCTTCCCAAACCACCGGAACAGCGTGACAGAGATAATCCATGGCCCTATAATGCAAAGACCCTGAAAACCTCCACATCACATGAAGAAGGATGTGAAAGAAGATGGAGTCTTTCCACATTACGCTTTGTGGGAATGCAACAGCGTGTCAGCCAGGCTGAAGTTCAGGAGGTGGCCTGGGAAAAGCTAAATGGCAGTCACGAAATGAAAGCTGTGCCCGGAACAATAGAACAAATTGATGCTGACCTGATCTTACTGGCCATGGGATTTGTGCATCCTGTTCATGAGGGTTTGCTGACAGAACTGGAAATAGACCTGAACAGCCGTAAGAATATAAATGTAAATCTCTCCATGTCAACCAATGTAAATAAGGTATTTGCATCCGGAGATGCAGCCAGTGGAGCCAGCCTGGTGGTTAATGCCATCGCTTCGGGACGCAGGGTCGCTAAAAAGATAGATGAGTTCCTGGCAGCAGAATAGCTTTTTCATATTATTTAGACACCCCCCCCATATTAAACACCCCTCTTTTCTGATATATAATTATATTTCATAATATACCCCTATTAATTTAGGGGTATAGTTTTATATATTATTATATTTGTGCAGTAAATGTAAAAACCTGCACAATGAAAAAACAATGGCTCTTTGCACTGATCGCATTTGGAATTATCGCTCTGCTGGGCATCATCTTTCCCTTTAGCTTCGATACCGGAGACACCTCAGGTTTAGATAAGGGTGATGTGGCCTGGATGCTGGCCTCCACTGCCCTGGTTTTCCTGATGACCCCCGGACTGGGATTTTTTTATGGAGGGATGGTAAAACCGAAAAATGTTATCTCAACCATCCTGCAGAGTTTTATTGCCATGGGGCTGATAAGCATCCTATGGGTGGTATTCGGTTTTAGTCTCGCCTTTGGAGAAAGCATAGGAGCCGAAGGATTCGGGCTCTTTGGAAATCCGGCTACCTATTTTATGTTCAAAGGGGTTGGCGGTGCACCTGACCCTCAGTTTGCAGCCACCATACCCCTGGCCCTTTTTGCCCTGTTTCAACTGAAATTTGCCATAATCACCCCTGCCCTGTTCACAGGCTCCTTTGCCGGAAGGGTTCGCTTTACATCCCTGATGATCTTTATGGTACTGTTTATGATTTTTATCTATGCCCCGCTGGCGCACTGGACCTGGCATCCGAATGGTTTCCTTAGAAACTGGGGAGTACTTGATTTTGCAGGGGGAACTGTAGTCCATATGTCGGCCGGCCTGGCCGCCCTGGCAGGCGCCTTCTTCTTTGGACGGCGCAGGGACTACGCCCGGCCTTCCTACCCGGCCAATATTCCCTTTGTTCTGCTGGGAACCGGACTGCTATGGTTCGGCTGGTTCGGTTTTAATGCGGGCTCGGCCCTTGAAGCTTCAGATGTGGCTGTGAAGGCCCTGCTGAATACGAACACCGCATCGGCATCGGCCATGCTGGTCTATATCTTTTTTGATGGTGTAAGGGGTAGAAAACCATCGGCACTGGGTGCCTGTGTGGGCGCCGTAGTGGGTCTGGTAGCAATTACCCCGGCAGCCGGCTTTGTCTCGGTGGGCTCCAGCCTTTTTATAGGAGGCTCTGCTGCCATCGCCAGTAACCTGATGATCTATTTCTTCTCCCGCAGGGGGGTGGACGACACCCTGGATGTATTTCCTGCCCACGGGATAGGTGGAATGGCAGGTATGTTTCTTACCGGCGTATTTGCCGAGGAAGTGGGACTGATCCATGGCGAAACCACTACCTTTCTCTACCACCTGCTGGCACTGGTCATTGTAGCCGCTTTTGCATTTGGCGGCTCCCTCCTGCTCTTCTGGATCACCAATAAGATTGTACCCATGCGTGTACCCAGTCTCTACGAGGATGTTGGTCTTGATATGAGTCAGCACAACGAAACCCTTTTCTACGAAAACGATGAGAAGGTAAAAATCCGCAGAGAGAAACTAAAGAACTACTCACCCGATTTCTATCCCAGGAAGTCAGGTAAATAGAACCATGTTGACTTTCCTCGCAGCAAACCTGCGGGGAATGCGCTCGCGTAGTTCAGGAGTTTTTTAACTTGCACTCCCATACAGTGTAATGAAATGCCGTGAAAAATGCGGAGCATGCTGCATTGCTCCTTCCATCTCTTCTGCCATCCCCGGAATGCCTGGCGGTAAAGCTGCAGGAGTGCCATGCATTCATCTCTCCGATGACTGTCGCTGCCTCATATATGGTGATCCTGCACGACCAAGGGTCTGTGATCAGTTCAGGGCAGAACCTGAGGTATGCGGGACCAGCAGGGATGAAGCACTGATCCTGCTGGGTTCACTGGAACAGGACTTGCCGTAGCGGAGCAATACCGTGCTTATTTCATCATTTACAATGGTCAGGATATAAAGCCGGTCATACTCCGTCGATTCAACAATCGGAACTCCCGGCTTGCCCCCCAGAATCTCCACCAGGGCGGGAGTGGTTTTGCTGTGCCCCACCACCAGGTGCCTTCCTCCCAGGGCTTTCATGGCATCGGCCAGTTCATGCAGATCAGATTTGGAATACAATTCAATCTCCAATCCAAAGAGTTCCGCCACAGGTGCTGCAGTATTCCTGGTCCGGATATAATCTGTGCTGTGCACAAATCCGATTTCAGCATCGGCCAGGGTCCGGGCAAGTTCAGCGGCCCTGATGTACCCTTCTTCAGTCAAACGGGAATCCTTTTCCATGTTTACTTCATCCTTTTCAGCGTGCCTTACCAGGAAAATCACCAGGGGATCCGGCACTCCCTGCTTTGCTCCTTCTTTAGTTTCTGGTATACATCCAGAGCTTACGATTACTATGAAAACTAAAAGGAATTTCAGGTTTCTAAGCTTTGCCATATTAGTTGCTTTTTAATTGTCAGCAAGAAAGTTCCGCATCAGAATTACCCGGATCTGTTCTTTAATAAGCTCAAAATCAAGATCTTTGCCAAGCTCCCTGGCCATAGAAGTTACTCCCTTGGTCTCAAAACCACAGGGATTTATATAAGTGAAGTAGTCCAGGTTCGTATTCACATTGAGGGCAAATCCGTGCATGGTGACGTGTCTGCCCGAGCGGACACCTATGGCACAAATCTTCCTGGCCTTCCCAGGGTGGGTGGCATCGAGCCATACTCCTGTTGCTCCTTCCATATGTGTGGCTGTGATCCCGTAGTCCTTCAAGAGTTCAATGATGGAATCTTCCAGCAGGCTTACATATTGCCTGAGTCCCAGCTCCAGTAATTCCAGGTCAAGGATGGGATAGCCCACCACCTGTCCGGGACCATGGTAGGTAATATCCCCCCCACGGTTGGTCTTGTAATAAGTTGCCTTTATCTTTTCCAGGAACTCTTTCCGGATAAGCAGATTATGCTCATCCCCGCTTTTACCAAGGGTATAGACATGGGGATGCTCACAAAACAGAAGGTAGCGTTTGGGCCTGGACCTGCCTTCGGGTTGCCCTTTAAAATCCACAAGGAGATTAAAACGTTCTTCCTGGTAATCCCATGCTTCCTGGTAATCTATCAGACCCAGGTCCTCAAAAACAATATCTTGCTCATTATCTCTTCCCATGACTCTTCTTTGATAGGGAGGCATGTTTCTCTGCATGGTAGGAGGAACGGACCAGCGGACTTGATTCCACAGCCTTAAATCCCTTTTCAAGTGCTGTTTTCCTGTAATATTCAAACTGGTCGGGATGAATATATTCTTCCACAGGCATATGTTTCATGGTGGGCTGGAGATATTGCCCCAGGGTCAGCACCTCACATCCCGCTTCCAGAAGATCATCCATGCATTGAAGCACCTCCTCCCTGCTCTCTCCCAGCCCCAGCATTATGCCTGACTTGGAGGTCACCTCCGAGCGGGCAATTTGCCTGATCACCTTCAGGCTGCGATCGTATTTCGCCCCGGACCTTACCTGGGGAGTTAATCTTTCCACCGTCTCCAGGTTATGGGAGATCACCTCTGGTGCCGCATCAATGACCATCTGAACCAGAAGGGGATCGGCGTCAAAATCCGGAATCAGGGTTTCCATGCTCAAACCGGGCATCTCCTCTTTCAGTGTCCTGATAGTGCGAGCCCAGAATCCTGCTCCCTTGTCACTGAGATCGTCGCGGTCCACTGAAGTAATAACCGCGTGACGGATTCCCATGGTGCGGATGGTATCCACAAGTCGCAGGGCCTCCCCATCATCTGCTGGAAGAGGTTTACCGGTCTTCACAGCACAAAACTTACACGAGCGGGTACAGATCTCGCCCAGTATCATAAAGGTGGCTGTTCCGGCAGCCCAGCACTCACCAATATTGGGACAAAAGCCACTGGTGCAGATGGTATGCAGACCATGTTTGCTTACCTGCTCCTTTACCTGCATATAACGGTCACCACCGGGCATCTGCATGCGCATCCAGTGAGGCAGTCGTTTCCGGTCTCTCAGATCAGCTCTGCTGTTTCCCCCTTTCATGCTGCTAAGATAGTCAGAAATATGCTAAATTTAGACCTCTTATCCCATGGTATGAAAAAACAGAATCAACTGCTATTACTGGCCAAACAGGTGCAGGCACTGGCCGAAACCGGGCTCCATTTTTCAGAAAATGACTATGACCTTGATCGTTATACAAACCTGGAAGAGGTGGCCATTCATATGATCTCACTTCTTACCGGCATTTCCAGCGAAACCATTCAAATGGCCACTCCTGAAAAAAATGGGTACCGCACCCCCAAGGTGGATGTCCGTGCTGTTATCTTCAATGAGCAGGATGAGATCCTGCTGGTCAGGGAGAAAGCCGATTCACTCTGGGCTTTGCCCGGCGGATGGTGCGATGTGGGATTCACCCCCAGCGAAATTGCAGTAAAAGAAACAAGGGAGGAAGCCGGACTTGAGGTAGAAGCGGGCCGGCTGCTGGCAGTATTTGATAAAAAACGCCATGATCACCCGGAGGATCTCTTCTATGCCTATAAGATCTTTCTGGAATGTAAAGCAAAGAACTACCATATTACCGCAGGGATGGAGACCCTGGATGTGGGCTTCTTTGCCGAGGATAAACTGCCAGAACTGTCCACCCCCAGAAACACCAGGGGACAGGTAGATAAGATGTTTGATTTTCATTTCAACAGGATCCACTGGCCCCTTATAGACTGAAAAAGAGGGTGCCCCTGAAGACACCCTCTATCAAATAACTTCCTGAGCTGAAAAATCTAATCAGTCAGTGTAATTACTACCTTCTTCAAGTCTCCCGTGAAGGGAAAGTGATCGGTATACATGGCCGATACCGGAGTGCCCGTATCTTCACCCAGATCAAAAGTTTCGGAAAGTGAGAATGTAGAAAGGTGCATCTGGGGCATATCCACCTCGGCTTTTAACTCACCATTGATATAGAGCTCACCCTCACCCTCGAAATTCCCGGTTTTAATGAAGTTGAACTTGATATCGGCAGGCCCTTTGGGTAACTCTGCTGACATATTCCAGTAAACTCCATCAAAGTAATTATAGTCAAAATAGACTCTTCCGTCTTTAATGAACATGGTATAGCCCCCGGTAAAGCCTCCACAGGCTAAAATTACTCCCTCTTCATCGCCCTCTAAATCCAGGGTGGTTTTGATGGTATGAGCCCTGTTTTTAACCGGTGCAGACGCCTTTTCAGCAATGCGCAGTGCTCCAGGGTAGTAATAGATGAACTCCTTCTGGTCACCAAAGAGCCGGTCCTGCTGACGGGACAGGCGCATGACCATATCATCATACAGAGGATAAACCTGCTGTTCCCAGGCCAGTTCATCCCACCTCTCGATAAGTTCCAGCAGTTTCTCCGGATACTCATCAGCCAGGTTATTGGCTTCGGAGAAATCTTCCTCCAGGTTATACAACTCCCAGACATCATCCTCAAAGGGAGTAACCGAATTGGTATTCCAGGGCATTCTTTTTCCATGAATGGTCACAGCCTTCCATCCATCCTTGTAGAGAGCCCTGTTTCCAAATAATTCGTAAAGCTGCTCGGTCCGGCGATCTTCCGCATCCCCATCGGTAAATGTATACATGAAACTTACCCCGTCAAAGGGTCTCTGCTCCACGCCATGAATCTCGGAATGAAAGACCTGTCCGCTGGCTTCAAGAATGGTGGGTGCAATATCCGCAATATGATGATATTGCTCCCTGATAGCACCTTTGTCCTTGATGACATCGGGCCAGTGTGCTATAAGTGCATCCGATTGACCTCCCCGATGCACAATCTGCTTGAAGTACTGGAAAGGGGTATTTCCTGCCAGTGCCCAGCCTGCATGGTAGTGGGGATAAGTACTGGCACTTCCCCATTCATCAAGATGCCTCAGGTTATTTTCCAGGGGTGTCTGCAAACCATTTAAAACATAGGTTTCATTGTGTGTACCTGTAAGTCCGCCCTCGCCAGATGCTCCATTGTCTGCTGTCAGAAGAATCAGTGTATTATCCAACTCTCCAATCTCCTCCAGCATATCGATAATTCGTCCAATCTGCTCATCCACATGGGTGAGCTGCCCGGCAAAGGCTTCCATCTGCCTGGCATAGAGCTTCCTTTCCACTTCCGGGAGATCATCCCAGGCAGGGATTTTTTCAGCTCTCTTTGTTAATTTTGTATTTGCCGGGATAATTCCCATCTCTATCTGCTTCGCGTGTATTTCCTCCCGAACAGCATCCCAGCCTTTATCAAACTTTCCCCTGTAAGCTTCAATGTATGAATTGGGAGCATGATGAGGCGAATGCATGGCCACCGGGGCCCAGAACATCATAAATGGAAGGTCCTCTTTTACAGACTTATGTCCGGTGATGTATTTAATGGCCCGGTCGGCCATATCTTTCTCCAGGAAATAGTCATCCACACCTACCCATGGTTCAATGGGTTCGTGATCAATAAATACAACGGGTTGGAAGCAGTGTGCATCTGCAGCCATAAAACCAAAATAATGATCAAAACCCTCGCCGCTGGGCCACCTGTCAAAGGGTCCCACCTGGGAGACTTCATACAGGGGTGTATGATCCCATTTACCCAGCGCATAGTTCACATATCCGCTCTCCTGCAGGTGGTTGGCCACCGACTTGCTATTCTCAGGGATCATAGCATTGTACCCTGGAAAACCCATGGCTGTGAGCGAGTGCGATCCGAGACCAATGGTGTGGGGATAACGTCCGGCCATGATGGTCGCACGTGATGGTGAACAAAGGGCAGTGGTATGAAAATTATTATAGCGCAGACCGTTCTCAGCCAGCCTGTCAATGTTCGGTGTATTGATAACACCTCCGAAACTACCCAGCTGTCCGAAACCTGTGTCGTCCAGCAGGAATATAATAATATTGGGATTCCCTTTCGCCTTGGATGGTACTTCCCTTTCGGGCCACCACTCTTCACTCTCTGCATAACTACGGGAAATTTTGCCACCGAACTCCTGCTCGTCAGAAGATTTGATAGTGTTATCGCCGGTGCATGCAGAAAGCATTGCAGCGACAAAGAATACGGATAATATAATTCTGAAGTTATTCATCATTCATCTTTAATAATATTGATCTAAGGTTTGCTATAGAGTCAATAACAATAGAATACTATACTTGTTCAGAGAAAGAGAATCGGAACTCTACTTTACCCGGTTGACTCCCGGACAGACCCAGTACATGTAGCTTGTGCTTGAATTAAAAGAAGGGTCGCGTATATCCCTGGTTTCGGCAAGATGCTTCCTGGTATGCTCGAGCTGCATATGGACATTGTGATCTTCTTTCGTGGCCCAGGTTTCTGTGATGCAAAACAGCGTACTGTCGTTATATGACTGAAACAGCGAATAATCCAGGCACCCGGGTTCTTTAGCCTCTACCTCCACCTTGCAGGCATCAAAAGATTGCTTCAATAATCCTACATACTCAGGTTTTACTTTCAGCTCAAAGCGCATAACAACCTGCATGGAATCTTTGTCATATTTACAATCCTTGTCAGAAGCCTGAGCTGTTACATTGCCGGCAAAGAGGACAAAAGCCAGTAGTCCGGTGGATCCAAAAAATAGCTTTCTCATTATTGAAGCATATTAGTTTTAGTAAAATGAAATGAAAAAACAATATACCGATTATTCCTCATCCTAAAAGGAAAAACCGCCAACTTCAATCTGAAGGCAAAGGTTTAACAATTTAAAACCATATCGCCAGGATCTGTTCAATACTAGAGTTTATACTCTAAACCTAGGAGAGTTACACCCCAGTCATATTTTTCAGCAGTTCCCGAGAGGGGCTGATTGTCAGAATTAAAATAGAATGTCCACTTCAGATAGAAATCGCTGAAAAGCTCCCATTTGAGGCTGGAATTTATATTGGTACGAATCCTGCCCAGTGTGCTCAGGCTGGGGATCACTTGAACAGCCAGATCAATCGAAACTTCCGGATCGTCGTAAATAAAAACTTTATATATACCTGCCACAAATGACTCCAGGTTATTCTGAAAATCTCCGTCGGAGTTCTCCCGGGTACCCTGTACACCTACAGCAGTATTCAAACGGGTAAAATTGGTACTTATGAGGCTTTTTCCGCCCCCCAATGCAAGTGTGGTCCTCAGGTCCAGTTCAAGCTCGGAATTACTCTCCATAAGTACTTGTGACACCAGGAACCAGTTATTAAGAAAATAGTGATATACTGATGTTCCTCCACTCTGGTTTTGCGAAGCTCCTATTGAATCCTGGGTAAATACGCCATCGTAATAGAGTTCAACTGTATTTTTTTCAGTCTGGTACTCAACGGAGGCGTCAAGATTCATTTGCAGTACCTGGCTGGCTTTAGTATAGCTAAATCCCGTACTGAGGGACCCGGTAAGACTGTCCACAAATTTATCGTTCAATTGTGAAAGGGAAACAATATCGACCAGTCTCTGTAATATGGGATCCTCTGCGCTGCTCCAGATGTAACAATGGCCCGGCTCCCCGCCAGGCAGAATCTTTCCATACAAGATATTGCCATCCTTAAGGACAATGCGCATGTTATTAAGTATTTTGACGCTATCAATCATATTCCATTCCACATTGATGGTTTTTGCATCATATGTTGATAAT
Source organism: uncultured Bacteroides sp. (assembly GCA_964458155.1). Taxonomy (GTDB): domain Bacteria; phylum Bacteroidota; class Bacteroidia; order Bacteroidales. Next base: position 22,389 of record CAYWGP010000075.1, on the reverse strand, counting down.
GCTAACTGGTTGTTTTCCATTGACTTTACCTCACCGGTGATCCTATCCCCGCTTTGGAAGTATATGGTATCGATCTTGGCTGCCTGTGAGTCGCTGGAATATAACAGACCGATTAAAATAAGAATTATGGGGAAGCGTTTGAGGCTCATGCTTTGCATTGACAATTCGATCCAATATATTTATTTATTTTCAAAATCAGTATAGCGCAGAAATAGATATCATCATCGCCTGATCCAAAGGTCCGGTCGCAGAATAACAATTGGCTTTTTCAAATGAAACCGTCTGACAACGTTAAACCTGATATAAGCGGTTCCATAGTTATACCAATCTCCGTATCCCGGACTCAAGTTCGCCATAAAGAAATTGATATAGCTCAGTCCGACATAATACTTTTTGTCGTTGAAGCCCAGGGAAATACGGGAGGTATTGCTGTATCCAAAAGTAAAACCAGAATTTATTGTATTTGAGCTTTCCGTGAAATGGACCCGGTTATAACCTCCTGAAATACCTAATACAGAGGAAAGTGAAAGATACAGCTTTTCCTTCCAGACAAATGTATACGTATAACCTCCATTAAACCCAGCATTTGCTATGTCAACCTGGTTAAAGGGCTGATCTTCCATAAAACCTGATGAGGGAATATAGCCTCCGATCATTACCGAATCTGTCATTCCAAGCATCCAGTAGGCCTCAATTCCTGCAATTGGTGAACCCGCACTTTTCTTCTGAAACTCATTTTGGAGAAAGGAGGCTTTGTATGAGAAACGTTTGGAATTAAACAGATATTGAATATTCAATCCCAGGATATGGGTTCGCATGTCACCCCTCATGGGATAGGGTTCTTCAGGGTCCCAATCGGGAATTAGGTCCTCCGGATTAGAAACATAGTAGCCCTTATTCCACTGGAGGTAAAAATCAATAATGAAACTCCTGAAAATGCTATGGGCCTGTAAATCAAGATACTTAGATTCTCCATAGGTGTCATCGTCACGATTGATAAATGGCATTTTTACTCCCACATTCAAGGTAAGAAAGTTGTATGTATAGCCCAATCCGAGCAGGATATTGTCATTGGTATTGTATTTCAAAAAGGGATTTGCCAATCCGCTTGCAAGGTGGTATCTGTTCTGCTTTCTGGCAATAAATGCCCTTACTGTCAGCTCATTCTTGTAAGCTTCTATATAGTTAGTATCAATCTGTACTTCTTCGATTTTATCGATGATCTGTGCAGTGGCTGATCGACCAGAGATAATGAACAGAGCAATGACCAAAAGGATGAGGGTACGCAGCAGCATTTATACAAAAATAACATTGTTATTGAATCACCATCTATTTTCAAAGCCGAATTGTTCTACCTTAGACGTTTCTTTATAGTAGAACGTTATACTCTCAGCAATTGAATTCTAATTTCCTGATTATGAACCATAGTTATATAAAATTTTTACTCGCACTATTTGCAGCTTCAGCAATATTTTCAAGCTACAATCTATCGGCACAAACCATTGAATTAAATGCTTTTACCGGATGGCAGTTGAATGGTACTGCAAAATTGTATGACGGTGATTTTAAAATCGACAATGCGCAGAATTATGGTGGAAAACTGGCTGTTGGTGTTTCTTCACTCACTTCTGTTGAAGTCTCCTACAATCGAACCGATACAAAAGGACGTTATTATCCATATTATTCAGGATCTGTAAGTGACGATGTGGAGTTCAGCCTTAATTATATCCAGATAGGCGGAGTGCAGGCAGTGAACTTAGGAAAAATTCACCCCTTTGCCACCATAACAGCCGGAATAAATGTCTGGAGCCCAAAAACCTCTGGATATACAAGTTATACCCAATTCAGTATCACTGCAGGAGCCGGATTGAAGATCTGGCTCAGCGATATGATAGGCATCAGGCTACAAGGTACTATGATGATGCCAATGACCTGGAACGGCGGCGGATTTGGATGTGGCACTTATGAATGTTCGGGAGGCGTATATACCCGTATCACTCCCTTCCAGGGTGAATTTTCCGGTGGAGTTATTTTCAGGATTCCGACCCGCTAAAGAAAACCTGGTACCTGGGAGCTGCCTTTTCCCTGGGAAGCAACAAACAAACCAATTCACAGGGGCTCATCGAGGATGTGATTGACGGCAACTCAATTAACTACGATGTATCCCTGAAAGGAGGTTACTATTCAGGAGATTACAATATGATCGGCCTTAATCTCGAATATAATGAGATGAGATTTACGGGCACCTTATTTCAGGACCCCGATACGGTTGAGTCCAATTCTATTACAAGGGGATACACCATTACCCCAAATCTACGCACCTCCCTGCCACTGACTGCAACTTCCAGCTGGGATGGTGCAAATTTCGCGGGAGCAATCGGAAGTGTGTTGATAATAGATGATTTGGAATTTATCTATGAATAAGCTCTTGCAGTAAGATTGAAAATTAGTTCTGTTTGGTTATCTTTATTAATTAATAAATATAAAATAATATTCACATGAAAAAAGCAATCGCATTAATGGTAATAAGCATGCTCATTGGTATGGGCATGAATGCTCAGGTTACGGCTGACTTTGATAAATCCGTTGATTTTTCTGTATACAAAACTTATAGCTTCCTGGGCTGGCAGAAAGACAGCGATAGTCTGTTAAATGACTTTGACAAGAAACGTCTGCATGACGCTTTTCAATCAGAGTTTACAGCAAGAGGATTAAGCTATGTTGAAAATGGCGGTGATATGAATGTTTCTCTCTTTATATTTACTCAGGCCAAATCTGACGTGACAGCCTATACAGACTATACAGGAGGCATGGGATACGGACGAGCCGGATGGGGAATGGGTGTAGGCATGGGCACTTCAACAACCTCCTTTAGTGAAAATGATTACACACAGGGGACCCTGGTACTGGATTGTTATGATGCCAAAGATAATACACTGATCTTCCAGGGTGTTTCTCAAAAAACCGTGCAGAAGAAACCTTCTAAACGAGAGAAAACGATCCCTAAAGCGGTTGCTAAGCTAATGTATAAATTTCCCGTGGATAAAGTTAAAGTTAAATAAGCATAATTGTATATCAATCTGATCATCATAGCTTTCACAGTTTTTGCTTATATTCTTTTTGCCGGGAGGATTGAAAAAACTGTTATTAGCGCACCCATCCTTTTTGTACTGTTTGGAATTATTGCAGGCCCCCTTGTATTTGATCTTTTTGATTTTGGATTAAACCAGGAAAATTACAAGGCGCTGGCAGAGCTGGCTCTTGCCCTGGTGCTGTTTACCGATGCCTCCAAAACCAATTTCCGGGTGCTTGAACACCATATCTCAACTCCCATGCGCCTGCTCTTCATTGGCTTACCCCTTACGATGGCGCTGGGACTACTGGCCGGACTGCTTGTATTTAAAGGGTTTTCCTGGATCGAGCTGGCCATCCTTGCATGCATCCTTGCTCCAACCGATGCAGCCCTTGGTAATGCAGTGGTGACAAATAAAGCGGTTCCTTCCAGAATCAGGGAAGCACTCAATGTGGAGAGTGGACTCAATGATGGTATTTCGGTTCCTGTTTTATTTTTGCTCATAGCCATTTTTGCTGCTGAGACAAAAGGTGACGTAAGCCTTGCATTTGGACTGGGCCTATTTGCCAGACAAATTGGAATTGGCCTGGGCATAGGTCTTTTTGTAACTTACATCGGCGCCAGCCTAATTCACTACAGCACCGTGAAAAAATGGATAAGCGCTTCTTTGAAACCGCTTGTTATTATCGCTCTGACTTTTGCTTGCTTTTCATTGGCTCAGATTCTTGGTGGAAGTGGTTTTATTGCCTGTTTTACAGGTGGTCTGCTGTATGGCATTCTCAGTAAGAAAATTAAAATGCCAGTACTGCTTACTGCCGAAGGATCTGCAAACATCCTATCATTAGTCACCTGGATGATTTTCGGAGCTGTTGTTGTATCAAAATCTATTTCAGGATTTACCTGGCAAATAGCACTTTACGCCATTCTTAGCCTCACCATTGTCCGAATGTTACCTGTATACCTGTCATTGGTGAAGTCGGGCATTTCATCAAAAGAAAGATTTTTCATGGGTTGGTTTGGTCCGCGCGGACTGGCCAGTATAGTTTTTGCAATCATAATAACTGACCTTCACCTGCCACATCAGGAGACGGTTATGTTAACAATTGTCTGCACCGTACTAGCCAGTATTCTTTTACATGGTATCAGCGCCAACCCGCTGATTAGACTTCTAAATAAGGAGAAGACAAAGAAGGGCTGAAAATTTTCAGTATTTTAGCATGAAATTGTGATTTCATGCGAATTGAAAAAGATATTATAGGAGAAGTCTCTATCCCTGCTGATGCCCTCTACGGGGTTCACTCTGTCCGTGCACGTAATAATTTTGACAACCAGGTCTCATTTCCTGTAGAATGGTTTCGTGCCACAGGGAGCGTTAAACTGGCATGTTATCGCACTGTAAGAAAGTTATTGAAGGCTCTTTCCAAGGAGTACCCCGACATGATTGCTCACCTCAATATTCCTGATGAAAAAACCCTGGGAGCGATGGAGACAGCTGCAACGGCAATCACCTCGGGCGACTATTTCGAATATTTTATTGTACCGGGTACCCAGGGGGGTGCAGGAACCAGCATTAATCTGAACGTAAACGAGATTATCGCCAATGCCGCACTGCTTAGCCTGGGGAAAAAACCCGGCGATTACAAACATGTGGACCCCATTGAGTCGGCCAATATATATCAGTCAACAAATGATGTTATACCAACTGCCCTAACCGTTGCTTCCATGCAGTTGCTGAACGAGCTGGAAGTCGCCATTAACAAGACCAGGCAAACAGTAGAAAAACTGGAAACCCGGTATCGTAATGCATTGAGACTGGGATATACACAAATGCAGGAAGCGGTTCCTTCCACATACGGACAGCTGTTCAGTGCATACAGTGAAGCCCTGTCTCGTGACTGGTGGCGGGTCTCCAAAGGATTTGAAAGAATCAAGGTGGTCAACCTTGGAGGTGGTGCGATTGGCACCGGAATTGCCATCCCGCGTTTCTTTATAATGGAAGTGGTCCCGGCACTGAAAAGGATCACATCTTTACCTGTAACCCAGGGCGAAAACCTGGCAGATTCCACTTCCAACATGGACAAGTGGGTGGAAGTTCATGCCATAATGAAGGCCCATGCGGTGAACCTGGAAAAAATTGTTACAGATCTCAGACTACTGGCTTCAGGAACCGGCTCCAATAAAGAGATAGAGCTACCTTCCCAACAGGTAGGCAGCTCTATTATGCCAGGAAAGGTTAATCCGGTCATCCCGGAATATATAGTCTCTTCGGCTCACCGGATCTATGCCAATGATCAAAAAATTGCCACTTTGAGCTCCAAAGGCTGCCTGGAACTGAATGCCTATCTACCAGAGATTGGCAGTGCCATGCTGGAGAGTCTGAAACTGATGATCTCCATGAACCGCGCTTTTGTGGAAAAGATGCTGAAAGGTCTCAGGGTCGATGAAGAGGCGGCCAGCAGGAAGCTGTTCAACAGTCCTGCTGTTACCACAGCACTCTCACCCCTGATCGGCTACAACCGAGCTGCAGAACTGGCATCACAGATGAAAAAGGGCGACCAGAATATTTTTGACGCGAATGACTCCCTTGGTACGATTGAAGCGAAGAAACTTAAAAAACTAATGGAACCCGGTAATCTGCTCAAAAAAGGATTTACCATGGACGACATCAGGGAATTGTTATGAAAGGAAGGGATGCCAAGCCGCATATCGGAATATTCGGAAGGAGAAACAACGGAAAATCATCGCTGATCAACTCCCTTGCTGAACAGGATGTTGCCATTGTTTCCAGTGAACCTGGCACTACTACTGATCCGGTAAAGAAATCCATGGAGATCACAGACATCGGCCCTGTAGTTATGATCGATACAGCAGGAACAGATGATACCGGGGAGCTGGGTAAAAAGCGTGTTAGCCGGACCAGGGAGCTTATCCGGGTCATCGACCTGGGTATACTGGTGCTGGCCGAAAACCGGTTTGATCAGGAAGAAACAGCCATTATAGAGCAGTTGGATAAATGGGAGGTCCCCTACCTGGTAGTTCATAACAAATCAGATCTGGAGCTAGCCACCGGGCCAATCAGAGAGCTGGTCCTGGCAAAGACCAGCCGGGAACTCATTGAATTCTCCTCGGTCGACCCGAGCAACAGGGAAGGCCTCATCGGACAAATAAAATCAGCCATTCCCGAATCAGCCTACCTTACTAAATCACTGGTAGGTGATGTGATCTCCCAGGGTGATCTGGTTCTGCTAATTACTCCCATCGATGATGAAGCACCTGAAGGCCGTTTGATTCTGCCACAGGTACAGGCCATCCGAGATATCCTTGACAACGATGCCATTGCGGTGGTAGCCAAGGAGCGGGAAATTGACACTTTAATGAAAAGGCTGAGCCCCTTACCAGCCCTGGTCATTACTGATAGCCAGGTGTTTAAAAAGGCCGATGCGTCCATCCCTGACGACATTCCTCTGACCAGTTTCAGCACTGTCCTAGCACGATACAAGGGAGACTTTGAGAGCTATCTCAAAGGAACTCCCCACCTTGCAAAGCTGGAAGATGGGGATAAGATCCTAATCCTTGAGTCCTGTACACACCATGTTTCCTGCGATGACATTGGCAGGATAAAGATACCCAGGTGGCTCTCCAGCTTCACCGGAAAGCAACTTGATTACCAGGTGGTTGCCGGCCTGGGGAAAGTACCGGGCAAGATAAACGATTACAGTATGGTAATTCAGTGCGGGGGCTGCATGATCACACGTAAACAGCTTATTAATAGATTAAAACCAGCCATAGACGCCGGGATTCCGGTGACAAACTATGGAATGGCTATTGCCTATATGCACGGAATTTTTGAACGGGCCGTGGCCCCCTTTGTTAAACTGGACCCCGGAGCCATATCATATTTGTAAAATGGGAGTACGTGAAATTCTTGAGAAGAAGAGCCTGGAGCTGGACGATTTGATTATCCTGCTTAATGCGAAGGATGAGGAGAAGAAACTCCTGTTTAAAAGAGCTTATGAGATTAAACTGGCTGAAATTGGAAACATGGTCCATTTCCGGGGACTGGTGGAGTTCTCAAATATCTGCGGAAAGGATTGTTACTATTGTGGTATCAGGAAATCCAACAAAGAGGCACAGCGCTACAATGTAAGCGATGAACAGATTCTGGATGCTGCCCGCTTTGCTCATGAGAACGGCTATGGCTCTTTAGTTATGCAGGCAGGTGAGCTGGAATCTCCTGCCTTTACCACCAGGATCGAAAAGCTGCTAAAAGAAATTAAAAATCTATCGGATGGAAAGCTGGGCATCACCCTATCCCTGGGAGAACAGAGCAGAGAGGTTTATGAGCGCTGGTACGAGGCCGGTGCCCACCGCTATTTGCTGCGGATCGAAACCTCCACCCCTGAGCTCTACCATCGCTACCATCCCGATGATTCAATGCATCGCTTCGAACGGAGGCTTGAATGTCTGAAAACGCTGAAATCCCTTGGCTACCAGACCGGCACCGGAGTAATGATTGGTTTGCCATTTCAGGATGCCCGACACCTGGCAAAGGACCTTTTATTTATGCGCGATTTTGATGTGGATATGGCAGGAATGGGACCTTATATTGAACACCAGGATACCCCCCTCTTTGCCTTTCGTGACCAGCTACTTCCCATTGAAGAGCGATTCGACCTGGCATTGAAGATGATCGCCACCCTTCGGATCCTTATGAAGGATATCAATATTGCAGCAGCCACCGCCCTGCAGGCCATTGATCCCCTGGGAAGGGAGAAAGCAGTAAAAGTGGGTGCCAATATTATTATGCCCAACATCACACCCGGGAAGTACCGGAACGACTATGCCCTCTATGAGAACAAACCCTGTGTGGATGAAGAGCCCGAAGAATGCCTTAATTGTCTGGATGTGAGAATAAAGCTGGCCGACGGGGAGATTGCTTATAATGAATGGGGCGATTCCAAACATTTTCATAAAAGAATCTGAGGTGAATAGACTTGCACATCTGCCTGCCCTGCTTAGTATATTGCTGGCCCCCATCCTGCCGGCATTTTCGCAGCTAAGCGGATCTGCTTTTCAACTACTCCATGGTGCAATTGTCAGGGGTGATACATCCAGAGCTGAACTGGCCCTGGTCTTTACAGGTGACGAATATGCCGATGGCGGAATATATATTGCAGAAGTGCTGGCCGATCATGATGTAAAGGCCTCCTTTTTCCTGACCGGCAGGTTTTACCAGAATCCCGAATTTCATACCCTTATCCAGACACTCTTAGCGGCTGGACATTACCTGGGAGCACACTCGGATCAGCACCTGCTCTACTGTTCCTGGGAGAAGCGTGACAGCCTGCTGGTCAAGCAGGAGAAGTTTAAAAGGGATTTGCTTGAAAACTATAGAAGAATGCTTGCATTTGGAATCAGCAAAGAAAATGCAGCTCTTTTTCTTCCTCCTTATGAGTGGTATAACGATTCCATTGCAATATGGACCCGGGCCCTGGGTCTGCAACTGATCAATCATACCCACGGTACCCTTTCCCATGCCGATTACACTGTTCCTGGCACAAAGGGCTACAGGGGAAGCAGCGAGATCTTTCAATCCATACTGGAATATGAATTATCCTCCTCACATGGACTGAATGGCTTTATACTCCTCACACATATAGGAACAGATTCAGAAAGAACAGATAAATTTTACTTTTACCTGGACAAACTGCTGGAGGAGCTGAAATCAAAGGGTTATCGTTTCAAACGAATTGATGAGCTTCTTGCTAAGGAATAGTATTTGAAGCAGAATTGGAACTGTTAAGGTGTACAGGGGCAAAGACCTGGCTTCGGGGTAAGCAGGGAATTTAACTATTTTAGTGATCTTACCAGCGAGCTCAGGAATATCACCCTGAAGGGATGGCCATATGAAATACTAAAACAACTATAAGAATTACGAATACAAAAAACTCAGATTCAATGAAGGCTGATCTGCATATACATTCAAAATACAGCAATGATGGTGAGTTTGGCATTCCTGAGATCATTCAAAAGTGTTCTGAAAACGGTGTCGACATATTCTCAATCACCGACCACAATAATGTTAGAGGTTCCCGGGAGGCTAAGCGCTTAACTGCTGATAATCAGGGAATCGGTTTTATTACCGGCATTGAAATTGATTGCAACTATCGCGGGACAGACCTGCACCTGCTGGGCTACCAGCTCGATCTGAGTGGCAATGAATTTGATTCGCTGGAACATACCCTGAGGCAGAGACATATGGACGCCGTGCCACAGATGATCACTAATCTTAAACGGCTGGGCATAGCAATTGATTTGGACGAACTGTTAAGCCGTTCTCGAGGGGAAGCCCCAACAGGAGAGCTTTTTGCCGAATTACTGCTTGAGAAGCCTGAACAGCATTCTAATCCCTTACTACAACCTTATCTGCCAGGTGGAGAACGGGGCGATATGCCTCTGATTAACTTCTACCTGGACTTTTTTGCGCAGGGAAAACCTGCCTATGTTAAGATCGATCATATGGATTTTAAGGATGCTGTGGCACTGGTACGGAACAATGGCGGTATCCCCATGGTAGCACACCCCGGTTTAAACCTGAAAGGACGTGAAGAGCTGGTGAATGAACTGATGGACAAGGGTGCCGCGGGGCTTGAAGTTTTCAATAACTATCACAGCACCAGCCAGGTGGAGTATTTCGCCAGGGAAACCAGTATAAGGGGTGCCTTGATGAGCTGTGGAAGTGACTTTCATGGCTTTAATAAGCCACTTATATCCATAGGTCAATACAATTTCAATGAGCGCCATAGAGCTTACCTGGAAAAGAGCCTGGCAGCCATAGTGGAGCAAAAAGAAAACCTGCCAAAGCCCTGAAATGATCAATCTACGTTTTCAGCATCCCTTTCCGCCGGGGTGATCCATCCACCGCCAAGTGCCTTGTAGAGATAAACATAGGATGATAGCAGATAACCTTTTGCCGCAGCTGTCTCCAGTTCAGCACCGAACTGCGATCGTTCCGTTTCCAGAACCTCCAGATATGAGGTCTGTCCCCCATCATATCTTGCCCTGGAAAGTTTGGCTGCATTGATGGCTGCTGCTCTCTGCCTTTCTCTTGATTCCGCTTCCCTGCCATAAGTACTCACATCAATAAGGGCATCGTCCACCTCTCTGAAAGCATTTAATACCGATTGTTCATAAGCGTAAAGGGCCTGTTGTGCAATCTCTTTCTGAATATCCACTCTGCGCTTGTTCTTGCCCCAGTTAAAAATCGGACCCAGGATACTGCCACCAACACTGTACATCAGGGCATCACTGCTGAGCAGGGAAGAGAGATCGCTGCTGGCCAGACCCGCAGCTGCAGTAATACTGAATGCAGGAAAACGCATGGCCTGTGCCACTCCAATACGGGCTGTCTCCGCGTAGAACTGTTGCTCGGCCCGAACAAGATCAGGTCTTCGCTGAATAAGTTCAGATGGAATTCCAACCGGTATATCCGGAGGAACAACCTGCTCATCCAGCAATCCGCGTTCAAGATTCCTGGGATTCTGACCTAAAAGTATATTCAGGTAGTTCTCGGTTCTTGCAACATTCCGCTCATAATACGGAATGGCAATGGCAGCAATGGCCTCTTGCTGCTGGGCCTGGTTCAGATCAATTTCCGGAACAATCCCTTCCGCAAAGCGCTGCTCAATGATCCAGAGTGACTCCATTCTGGTTGACCAGGTTCTACGGGCAATTTCAAGGCGCTTATCGAAGTCGATAAGAAGAATATAGCCATCTGCCACTGCAGTAATAATACCAATCTGTACCGCGCGCAAAGCCTCCTCGGAAGCGGCAATTTCGGCCCTTGCTGCCTGGTTGGAACGTCTCACCTTTCCCCAGAAATCAAGTTCCCAGTAGACGCTGGGAGTTATATTGACCATACCTCCGGCATCTGTTCCCGTACCAGCAGTGGTGGGGTCCCCGTAGGATCCGGAGATATCATATCCAAAACCCGGATAGAGATCCGCCTTGGAGACTCCAAGTACCGCATAAGCCTGTTCAATCCTTGACATGGCTATCAGAATATCCCTGTTATGCTCCAGAGCGATATATATCATGGTATCCAGTTGAGGATCGTTGAAAAGCTCCCACCAGGCCAGGTTAATCATGGAGTCGCCGGCTATGCTGTCGAACCTGAATTGTTCTTCGGCAGTTACCACCGGTTTTTCCAGCTTGGGACCTACCATACACCCGGCCATTATAAGGGCGAAGATAAGCGATATGCATACGGGCTTCAAGAACTTCATATTCGGTGCTATTAAAATCATTGGTTCGTTTCCTTTAATTTCTGTGCATCTCTTTTCTGTTCGTACCTGCCCAGTTTCCCGACCAGCACAAACAACATGGGGTAAAAGAACACACCCAGCAAGGTAGCCATGCTCATTCCCCCTAGCAGGGCCATCCCCATTACTTTCCGGGCTTCAGCCCCTGCTCCGCTGGCTAAAACAAGCGGAAATATGCCCAGGATAAAAGAGAAAGCGGTCATTAAAATGGGGCGGAACCTGAGCCTGGCCGATTCCCTGGCCGCCTCAACGAGGCTCATCCCCTCATCAAATTTCTGTTTGGCAAACTCAACAATCAGGATGGCATTCTTGGCAGCCATGGCTATCAACATCACCAGTGAGATCTGGGTGAATACATTGTTTTCGAAAGTCGGACTGAAAAAACGTGCGATCATCAGAAACAACATGGCCCCAAAAACAGCGAAGGGAGTTCCCAGGAGGATGCTGAAAGGAAGCGACCAACTCTCATATTGTGCAGCAAGGATCAGGAATACAAAGAGCAAGGCGAAAAGGAAGACCACATTTCCAGATCCCGAGGCAGACTTTTCCTGGTAGGACATATTGCTCCACTCATATCCCATATCAAAGGGCAGAACTTCTGCAGCCACCTCCTCAAGTGCATTTAATGCCTGGGTGGATGAGTAGCCCGGAGCCGGTGTGCCGGAAAGTTCCACGGACCGGTACAGGTTATACCTGTAGGTAAATTCAGGTCCCGAGATCTTGCTCACCGAAACAAGTGAGGAGAGTGGAATATCCTCTCCCAGGTTATTTTTCACGAAGAACAGGTTGAGCTGATCCTCGCTCTGCCTGTACTCCGGTTCTGCCTGAACATAGGCTTTGTATAACCTTCCAAAGCGGTTGAAGTCGTTTACATAGGCCCCTCCGAGAAAGGCAGAGATGGTGGTATAGAGGTCATTCAGTGCCACACCTGACTTCAGCACCTTATCCCGGTTTATTTCCACGGAGCGCTGAGGCGTACCGGCCTGGAAAGAGGTAAATACATTTCCGATTTCGGGACGCTCATTTGCAGCTGCTATAAATTTGATGGTCTGATCTGAAAGGTAATCGATGGTATTCCCTCCCTTATCCTGCAACATCATGGTAAATCCTCCCCCCGTTCCAAGGCCGGGAATGGCCGGCGGTCCAAATGCAAAAACCTGTGCTTCGGGAATATTCATATAGAAGGCAGCATTCAGTTTCTTGGCAAGTTCCAGGGCTGTCACATCTCGCTCCTTCCAGTCCCTTAAAGTAAGGAATCCCATTCCCCAGTTGGTGGACATACTCGCGGACAGCAGGTTATAACCTGATACCGTACTCACATACTCTATCTCTTCAAACTGTTTAATAATGGACTCAACCTTTGCCATCACCGCATCGGATCGCTGGAGCGAAGCTGCTCCGGGCAGATTCATGCTCACATACAGGTATCCCTGGTCCTCTTCCGGCACAAATCCGCCGGGAACAAACTTTCCGATCACAACAATGGAGGCAGTAAGGATAACAATAAATACCACTCCGCGCTTTAATTTTCTCGTCAGAACATTGGTAAACTTCATATACCCAACAGTGGTCTTGTCAAATCCCAGATTGAATTTAGCGAAGAACCAACCAAGGGGACCCTTTACGGGTTTAGGTTTCCTGAGCAGAAGGGCACACAATGCCGGACTGAGTGTAAGAGCATTCAGTGAGGAAAAGACCACCGAAACAGCCACTGTAATGGCAAATTGCTGATATAACCTTCCGGTAATCCCTCCCATGGAAGCCACGGGGATAAATACTGCTACCAGAACCAGGGTGGTTGCAATCACTGGAGCAGTCACCTCCTTCATGGCATGAATTGTTGCTTCCCTGGAATTCATTCCTTTCTGAAGGTTTACCTGGACCGCCTCCACCACGACAATGGCATCATCCACAACAATACCAATGGCCAGCACCAGTCCAAGCAAGCTTAATACATTGATGGTAAATCCAAGCATTGGGAATACAGCGAAAGCTCCGATTAAGCTTACCGGGATGGCAATGGTGGGAATCAGGGTAGCCCTGAAATCCTGAATAAATATATAAACCACCAGGATCACCAGCGAGAGTGCAATGAAGAGGGTAATCACGATCTCTTTGATCCCGGCAGTGATGGGCAGTGTGGAATCCAGCGCTAACTCATATTCCACACCCTCGGGAAAGGAGCCTTTCAACTCTTCCATGGCTGCAACCACCTGTGAGGCAAGCTCCACTGCATTGGATCCCGGAGCCTGGTAAAGGGTGATCAGGGCACACTCCCTATCATCGAAGCGGGTTATCATATCATATGATTCCACGCCCAGTTCAACGTTGGCCACATCCCTGATTCTTACCTGCGATCCGTCACTTTCAGTTCTGAGAATGATATCTCCAAATTCCTTTTCCGAAACCAACCTCTCCGGCATCCTCACGCTGTAGGTAAATTCAGTACCCGGGGGGGCAGGTTCAGCTCCAAACTTGCCTCCCGGAACTATTATATTCTGATCCCTGATGGCAGAAGTGATCTCAGGAACAGTAATACCCAGGTGGGCCAGCCTGTCCGGTTTCACCCAGATGCGCATGGAGTAGTCACTGGTCCCCAGAACACTCACTCTTCCTATCCCCTTAATCCTGGCCAAAATATCCTTGATATTGATCAGCGCATAGTTGCCCAGGAAATCCTGGTCGTAGCGCCCGTCGGAATACAGGGTCAGGGCCACCATGATACTGCTCATGACCTTGTCCGTATTTACCCCGATCCGTTTCACATCCTCCGGGAGTTTGGGCGTTGCGGATGAAACGCGGTTCTGTGCAAAAACGGTGTTCATATCGGGATCCGTTCCTACTTCAAAGGTAATCTGTACCTTCATGGAACCATCGTTTGCATTGATGGATTTCATATAGATCATGTTGTCCACCCCGTTGATCTGCTGTTCCAGGGGGGTTGCCACCGATTGCTCCACATTCAGAGCATTTGCTCCGGTATAATTCGCAGTTACCTCAACCATGGGCGGAGTAATATTCGGATACTGCTCCATGGGAAGATTTAGCAAAGAAAGGGTTCCTACAATTAAGATAACGATGGCAATGACCATGGCCACAATGGGCCTTCTGACGAAAAAATTACCCATGGGATCCTAATTTTCTGGTTCTGGAATGGAAATCTCCTGAAGCTCCGGAATTACTTTCGCTCCACTCTTTACTTTCTGCAAGCCCTCATACACCACCATGTCTCCCGCCTCGAGTCCTGAGCGTACTACCAGGTAGCCGGTCTGGTAGGTGGAGCCCACTTCAATATTCCTGTACTCTATCTCATTCTGTTCATTCACAACAAAAACATTGTAGTTGCCCTGCAACTCCTGGACACACCTCTGGGGGATCAGTAAGCCATCATCGATCACTTCGATAACAGCAACAATCTTGGCAAACTGACCCGGTCTCAGGATTCCTTCCGGATTGGAGAAGGCTGCCTGTAACAAAATGGTGCCCGTGGTTGCATTCACCTGTCGGTTCACAAATCTGATCCTCCCTTTTTGGGGGAAAATAGATCCATCAGAAAGTATCAGGGTTAATACCTGCTTTCCTTGTACACCAGTATCCCTGCTAGGTTCAGCTTTGAAGATAAACCTGAAAAGTTCAAGGTACCGCTCCTCCCCGACGTGGAAATTGACCAGGATGGTATCTATCCGTGATACTTCATTCAGTATTACATCTGTAATGCCACGGCCTACGTAATCGCCCGGATCGGCTTCTGTTATACCTATGATGCCGTTTATGGGCGAATAGATCTTGGTGTACCCCAACTCAATCCGGGCTGATTCTACAGACGAT
Source organism: uncultured Bacteroides sp. (assembly GCA_964458155.1). Classification (GTDB taxonomy): domain Bacteria; phylum Bacteroidota; class Bacteroidia; order Bacteroidales. The sequence continues at coordinate 7,167 of CAYWGP010000075.1, read as the reverse complement.
TCTGCGGCTGTAACAGCTGCTTTTGCAGCATCACGTTCAGCAATTGCGGCATCCAGATCACTCTTACTCACCGCATCCATTTCTGCCAGCGGTTTAATCCGGGTGAGGTCACTTTCAGCTTTTACCAGCATGGTATTGGTTTCAGCCAATACCCCCATGGCTCCGGCAAGCTTTGCTTCAAATGGCTGGGGATCGATGGTGTATAGCAGCTGTCCTTTTCTTACTCTTCGTCCTTCTTCAAAATGTATTCCTTCCAGGAAACCATCCACCCGTGCCTGTATGGCGATATCGAAAAGCCCATAGGTCTGCCCCACAAACTCTTCTGTAACAAGGATATCCTGTTGGATTACTTCCACTACCTGCACATTGGGGGGAGGAAGTGCATTTGCACTCTTTTCCTTACATCCGGTTGAGAGCAGTGCAAGGAAACTTAGCGTGACCAGCACCGGGGTATAACGTTTCATGGATTTCGTCTTTTGATGGAAAAAAATAAAATAGCTAAACATCTAATTTAAGTAATATTTTTCTTATCCCTGCGCAGTCCAATATAAATGACCACACCACCGGTAAAGAACATAAGCAGGCTGTAGATGGCTGGAGCAATGGCAAACTCAGTACTTCCAAGAAGCACCACGGCAATAGTAATAGCGAGGGTTCCATTCTGGATACCAGATTCGATGGAAATGGAAAGGGCCCTCTTATCGGTGATCCGGAACAAGCTGGCAGAGAAATAGCCTACCACCATGGTGCTGACATTAAGCAGGAGGGCAACAATTCCGGCCTGCTGAAAATAGGAGACAAAATTCTCTTTCTCCTTGATTACGATCCCGATAATGACCAGCGCCAGCACAATGGCAGATGCTATTCGTACGGGTTTCTCCATCCTGTTGGAAAAACCCGGTGCATATTTCCTGATCACCATGCCGATGATAATGGGAATGATAATGATGACAAAGATATTCTTGATGGAATCCACAACATCCAGCCTGATCATTTCTCCTTTCGCAAGAAAATGCTCCAGGGCGAAATTTACAATGAATGGGATCGTCAGGATGGTGATAAAACTGCTTAAAGCCGTCAGGGTCACTGACAGGGCCGTATCTCCCCTGGCCAGGTGAGCAATAAGGTTGGAGGTGGGGCCGCCCGGGCATGCTGCCAGGATCATGATTCCAATGGCAATTTCGGGAGTCAGGTTGAAAGATATGGCGATTACAAATCCAATCAAAGGAAGAAGAATAAGTTGATTTACCAGTCCCACAAAGATGGCTTTGGGATAGACTAATATCCTTTTAAAATCATCAGCGACAAGGGATAAACCCATGCCAAGCATAATTATTATCAATGAAGATGCAAGTACAATGGTTGAAGCTTTATCCATGGTATTAGGTTTGGGTTTGCATGGTAATATATAACTATTTCCTGTCTATCTTTAAGAATTAACATACTATTCTAATTGGATACGGCTGATTTACAAAATCATAGGAAGTAGTATATAATCCAATTGAATCTATACCTTTGCAGCCCTTTAAGAATAATGGCAATTTTGGCATCATATGATTACAGTAGCAGGATTAAGAATACAATTTGGGAAACAAGTCTTGTTTCAGGAAGTAAATATGAAGTTTACTTCGGGGAACTGTTATGGAATTATCGGGGCCAACGGTGCTGGGAAATCGACCCTTCTCAAGGCCATTTCAGGAGAGATTGACACCACTGCAGGTCATATCTCACTGGGACCCGGCGAACGGCTTTCGGTGCTTAGCCAGGATCATTTTGCCTTTGATGAAGATACTGTAATAAATGCCGTCTTAAAAGGGTACAAAGGTCTTTGGGAGGTGATGCAGGAGAAGGATAAGCTCTACGCCAAGGCGGAATTCACCAATGAAGATGGCATCCGCTCTTCCGAACTGGAGGAGGAATTTGCAGACATGGATGGCTGGAACGCCGAAAGCGATGCTGCCACACTGCTCAGCCACCTGGGAATCAAAGAAGCGCTGCATAACACTCTAATGAAAGATTTGAGCGGAAAACAGAAAGTAAGGGTACTGCTGGCCCAGGCGCTTTTTGGAAAGCCGGACAACCTCCTTCTGGATGAGCCTACGAACGACCTTGACCTGGATACTGTCAGCTGGTTGGAGAACTATCTCGCAAATTATGAAAACACCGTCCTGGTAGTCTCTCACGACCGACACTTCCTGGATGCCATCAGTACACATACTGTGGATATCGATTTTGGGAAGATCCAGATGTTCGCCGGCAATTACAGTTACTGGTACCAGAGCAGTCAGCTTGCACTGAGGCAACAGCAGATGCAGAATAAGAAGGCGGAGGAGAAAAAGAAAGAGCTGCTGGAATTTATTGCTCGTTTCAGTGCCAATGTGGCCAAGTCTAAACAGACTACCAGTCGCAAAAAGATGATTGAGAAGCTGAATATTGCAGATATTAAGCCTTCCACCAGGAAGTATCCCGGTATTATTTTTACCCCCGAGCGGAAGGTGGGTGACAGAATTCTGGATGTGCAGGGTTTAAGTGCAGGTGTGGATGGCGCTACGCTCTTTAAGGATGTGGATTTTCAGGCCAACAAGGGTGATAAGATTATTTTCCTGTCCAGGGATCCCAGGGCCATGACAGCCTTTTTCGAAATTATCAACGGGAATCAGAAAGCCGATTCAGGTAGCTTTCAATGGGGCCAGACCATCACCACTGCCTATCTTCCACTGGATAACTCTGAATTCTTTAAGAACGACCTGAAACTCTTCGATTGGTTATGTCAGTTTTCGGACGACACCATGGAAGCCTATATCAGAGGTTACCTTGGGAAAATGCTTTTTTCAGGAGAGGATGTTTACAAACGCGTTTCGGTTCTTTCCGGTGGAGAAAAGATGCGCTGCATGATCTCCAGGTTAATGCTTACCAATGCCAATGCCCTTATTCTTGATACTCCCACCAACCACCTGGATCTGGAATCAATACAGGCCTTTAATAACAGCCTGCTTAAGTATCCTGAAAACATCTTTATGTCCTCCCATGACCACGAGGTAATTCAATCGGTCTGTAACCGGATCATAGAGCTCACACCCAATGGAATTATCGATAAGCTGATGGATTACGATGACTATATTGAGGATGAAGCGATTCAGGCCCTGAAGGAGAAGATGTACAAGCTTTAGTCCTAGTCTATCTCCTTCTGTGAGTGGGAGTTGACAAAGAGAATACTGCCCAGATCATCGAACCTGTCAAAGGTGCGGACCCCCTGTTTCTTAAGCACTCCCGCATGGAAACCAACTATGCAGAGGCCTGCATTGGCAGAATGTTCACTCATCAGCCTGCGTGTATTGGGAACAGACTCTTCCACAAGAACCTGGATGTTTTTGGAGGTGATGGGCAGGCGCCCTGTTTTCACCAGCTCTTCCAGGTTCTTCCTGGTCTCCTGCTCACGATCGCTGCTGCAGATATCAAAAATTTTAATCTCGCTCCTCCTCCAGGCAGGGTGCCCCTGAATGATGAAGCTGAGTAATATCATCAGATGTGAATTCTCATAGTCGTCGCTGCGAATCCAGACATGGATGTCATTTTTAAAGTTGATGGATCTTTTTGAGCTGCCAAAAATACAAACATCAAACAGGCCTGCATTGACCAGGGAGAAATTCTCCACGATCTCCTTCAGGCTTTCGGGATTCCCGCGATCGTATTCAAAGATTACCATGTTGTTCTCCATTCCGGAGATCCCGGGCAGCTGAATGGCCTGGGCCACAGCCGAGGTATAGGAGGGTGAAATCATGGTATCCACGTATACATGTGTTCCTTTTCCACTGTAACTTCTGACCAGCTTCTCAAGCTCCTGCTCCGATTTAACCCGGCTTGCATTCGAGTAGTAGTCCTCGATCAGGTGTATGTAGGTTCCAAAACCGTATTTATGACTGATCCAGTTTAACAACTGGAAGGCACTGTCCCGTTTAAAGGAATCCCTGGATATACAGATGGCACTGGGTCGCCACTCATCTTTGCTTTTGGACCTCCTGGACTGCTGAACATACACATGCAGGTTCCTGTTCAGTTGAAACAGGGCATTGGTAAAGATGGATACCAGGCCTTTTCTGTCCTTATGGTAATTATTTACATAGAGGTAGAGAAGAATCATAATCATGTAGGCCCCCAGGGCAAACAGGGTATTGATCTTGAACATCACCCAGATGGAAGCCACAAATCCCACCAGTGAAATATACCACCTGGAGCGGAAAGATGGCCTGTAGGAGGGAGCCGATCCAAAATGGTGCAGAAAGGAAATCAGGCAAAGGGAACCATAGGTGACCATAAAGAACATGGTAATAATTCCGGCCACGGTATTCACATCGCCCATGACCACAAATACCAGGGCTATGGCCACCGTAATAAGCGTGGCATTGAAGGGCTCATTGGTATCTCCCCTGCCCCTCTCCAGGAATCTATTGAGTTTACGTGAAGGAAAGCTCTGGTCCCCAGCCAGTGCCTGCAGGGTTCGTGGTGCCACCAGGATGGAGCCAATGGCGGAAGAAAAGGTAGAGGCAGCCAGTCCCAGGGGGATCATTAGACCACCGGCAATGGCTATATCGCCCATTACCAGCTGGTTGGCCGGATCACTCAGTGTTTCCGGACTAGCCGAAGAGGCAAGCTTCCAGACAATAAAAAAATACACGACCATCCCTGTAAAGGTGGCCATTATGGTACCTACAGGAATGGATCTTCCGGGTTTTTTCAGATCACCCGACAGGCCAACACCTGCTGTCATTCCTGTAAAAGCAGGAAAAATAATGGCAAAAACCATAAAGAACTGCCCCCCTGGTCCGCCTTCACCCATGGCAGCCGCGGTAAAGGAGAAAGTATGGCTTTCGGCATAATCCGTGCTCCCCAGGAAGAAAAGAACCAGCGAGACTATCAGGATGGCCACCACCAAATAGAGGGTTTTCATACCTACGGAGGCCCCTTTTTTCAGGATCAGCACCGAAAGCCCGATCATGGCTGGAACCGAGATCACCTGCCGGGGCAGGGTAAAGCCAAAGCGATTGTTGAACCAGTTAAAAAGGGACTCAAAAGCCTCGGTAAAGGCAATGATATAAAAAGCCACGGAGATGGCCTGGGAAACAAAGAGGGCAAAACCGATGGTGGCCCCTATATTGAGCCCGAAGGAGCGGGAAATTATAAAATATTCTCCGCCACCCTCTACCCTCTTGTTGGTGGCTATTTCGGAAATGGCCAGGGCCGTGGGAATGGTAACCATATGTCCCAGCAGGATTATCCCGATCACTCCCCAGAAGCCCAGAGTGCCCACAGCAAATCCAAAGCGCAGGAAGAGGATGGCACCCAGGATGGTGGCAATGGCCGTGAAGTAGACCGGTGCCGTACCGAATGTTTTCTTTGATGTACTGGCCATATCTCCGTTTACCTTTGTAAAGATAAGAAATGGCAGGAGATCAGAAGTAGAGATCCCGCTCTCCTTTTTTTACCAGCTCAAGTCGCTCCTCCAGTTTTTCTTTGAATGTGTCCTGTTCCATCTCTGCCAGGTTCTTCTTAATGAGCCTGTAGCCCTTCTCTTTGGTGCCATTCAGGGCATAGTCCTCCAGGTACTCGGCCATGGTCAGCATGGCATTCGGGGTGCAGTAGCGTTTTATAAAGCCGGGTACGGAAAACTCCATAAAGTGTTCACCGGTACGCCCTGTCCGGTAACAGGCCGTACAAAAGGATGGCAGGTAGTCTTTTTCTATCAGTTCCTCCATTACTTCTGCCAGCGAGCGATTATCACTGATCTGAAACTGTTCAGAATCCAGGTCCTGCTCCTGGTCCTTTTCGGAATAGCCCTTCATTTCGATTCTGGTTCCCCCGTCGATCTGGGAAACTCCGAACTGCAGCACCTCATCACGGATAGCAGCAGATTCACGGGCCGTCAGGATCAGGCCGGTATAGGGAACTGCCAGCCTGAGAATGGCTACCATGCGGGTAAAGTCCGCATCACTGACAATCCATTTATCTTCATACTTCACATTGGAAGCCTTCTGAAGCCTGGGGAATGAAATGGTATGGGGTCCCACATTGTATACTGCCTCCAGGTGATTCACATGCCGGATGAGGCCAAGCACCTCAAAACGCCAGTCATACAAGCCAAAAAGTGCACCTATCCCCACATCATCAATTCCTGCTTCCTGGGCGCGGTCCAGCGCAGAGATTCTCCAATCATAGTCCTTTTTCAGTCCACCTGTATGATATTTAACATATGCCCCCCGGTGATAAGTTTCCTGGAAAACCTGGTAGGTCCCGATCCCGGCATCCAGAACGGTTTTAAAACCCTGGATATCCAGTGGTGCTGCATTGATATTAACCCTGCGTATCTCTCCATTCCCCTTTTTTACCTGGTAAACAGTACGTACTGTATCGGCAATAAATTCCGGAGTATATTTGGGATGCTCTCCATAAACCAGGATCAGTCTCTTTTGTCCCATCTCCTCCAGCATCTTAACCTCTTCGATCAGCTCCGGATGGCTCAGGGTTGTCCGTTTCTGACTTTTATTGGAGGCACGGAAACCACAGTACTCACAAATATTTACACAGAGATTCCCAACATACAGGGGCGCGAACAGCACAATACGCTTTCCATACACCTGCTCCTTCAGCTTCCTGGCACCTTCCTTGATCTCCGAAACCAGTTCGGGATCTGTGGCATTCAGTAGCACAGCGGTCTCCTGCATGGACAGTCTTTTCTTACTCAGTGATTTGGCAATGATGGTCCGAACCTGCTCACGATCGGGTATGGTCTCTGTCAGAATCTCCTCGATCTCCTTTTCGGAGATGAAAGGATGCATGGCTTTATCCTCTATGGCGTAGTTCTGTGGATCGTAGATCATTTTTACGCGATTTACGATCCTTTGGAAGTAATAAAGAAATGGGTTCAGTTTGAACTCTTTACCTTCAGATCTTCCTCCGGATCAGATGATTAATGATACCTTGAAGCCAGTCTCACCCGCTTCTCAGTGAGCACAAAGATATGCATTGTTATTTGAATAACAAAATGAAATCTGACAATATTTGCTACTTTTATCCACACATGAATTTTGCATATATACTCACCGTCCTTATGCTGTTTCCGGCAACTCTCACTGAATTGCCTGCACAGGAGCCTGATCTTATATACAGGCT
>CAYWGP010000074.1:0-36094 GCA_964458155.1 uncultured Bacteroides sp. | reverse complement strand
TCACCACCGGTCACGCCGCCACCTTCCATAGTCGCGGTCCGCAGCGCACTCTGCATCCGCTCCAGCGCGTCGGAGTCGATGAGTGGCCCTACCAGCACTTTTTCATCCAGGGGATTCCCGATCCTGGTACTTACCTGTTTATAGGCTTTTACCAGTCTGGCCTTCACCTCTTCATATACCGACTGGTGAATAATGACTCTGCGCGTGGATGTACAACGCTGTCCGGCTGTTCCAACTGCACCAAATACAATGGCCGGAATAGCCAGATCCAGATCGGCATGCTCCGAAACGATCAGGGCATTGTTCCCACCAAGCTCCATGATAGCACTTCCCAGACGCTCCCCGACGATTCCTGAAATATGTTTTCCCACCCTTGTGGAACCTGTAACGGAGAAGAGAGGTATTCTGCGATCGGCGGCAAAATTATCACCCATCACCGATGATTTTGCGATCACCAGGTTAAATACCCCTTCAGGAACCTGATTATCTTTCAATACTTTACTGATGATATTCTGTATAGCAATAGCTGTGAGCGGAGTTTTTGAACTGGGTTTCCAAACCACCACATCTCCGGCAATGGCTGCAATCATGGAGTTCCAGGCCCATACTGCCACCGGGAAATTAAAGGCGGTCACCAGTCCGACAATACCCAGCGGGTGGTACTGATCATACATTCGATGCTGAGGACGCTCACTATGCATGGTATATCCGTACAACTGGCGTGACTGTCCCACTGCAAAGTCGCAAATATCAATCATCTCCTGCACTTCGCCCAGGCCTTCCTGGTAGATCTTTCCCATCTCCAGGCTCACCAGGAATCCCAGGTCTTCTTTAGATTCACGCAGCGCAAGGCCAATCTGCCTGACAACCTCCCCACGGTGGGGCGCTGGAACAGATTTCCATACAGAAAAAGCCTCTTCAGCTTTATTGATGACAGTTTCATAATCTTCGGCAGTGGCATTGCTGACTTTTGCAATCAACTCGCCATCGATAGGTGAAACCGACGATGTAATATTTCCTTTGGTATCAAACCACTTCTGACCGGTGGTAACTCCAGGGTTTACATCCTTGATTCCCAAACGATTTAATACCTGTTGTGCCTGATCTTTAAAATCCATTCTCATGCTATTAGTGTTTCGTAATTAAGATCAACAAATTTAGCAATGCATTGTCTCATAAAATATATTTAAGAACATGAACTCTTCAGATTCCTCTCATGCTTGGCAATTATCCTGAAAAGCATTAACTTCGCTCCGCTTTTTAGGTCACGCTATGTGACGGAGTTCTTGAAATAGTTAAACACACATTGCCCAGGTGGCAGGACCGACCGTTAGAAAAATGTCCGGTGGACATTTTTAGGGAGGGGCCAGCATGCGGAGCGGGCCAATTCCGCCACCCAGGTTGACATAGGTACACCACCATAAGTGGTAAAGTTCTTAAAGTAGTTAAACAAACATTGCCCAGGTGGCGGAATTGGTAGACGCGCTGGTCTCAAACACCAGTGATAGCAATATCGTGCCGGTTCGATCCCGGCCCTGGGCACAATCCTCAAATGATGCCAGAGCAAAGCACAATCCCTGTAGAGAAGCAACTGGCCATAGATAAGCGCTATTTGAAAATGGCCAGGATCTGGGCATCAAACTCCTATTGCATTCGCAGACAGGTGGGAGCATTGCTGGTTAAAGACAAAATGATCATCTCCGACGGGTACAACGGAACCCCTTCGGGATTTGAAAATGAGTGTGAAGATGATCAGGACACCACCAAATCCTATGTGCTGCATGCCGAAGCCAACGCCATCACAAAGGTGGCCAAATCAAACAACAGCAGTGACGGGTCCACACTTTATATCACAACCTCGCCCTGTATGGAATGTTCCAAGCTGATCATCCAGTCGGGGATTATCAGAGTGGTATTCCAGGAAAAGTACAGGATTACCAATGGTCTCGATCTACTGGCAAGAGCGGGAATAAAGTTGTTTCATTTACCTGAAATTGAAGATTAAAAGACAAGACAGAGAAAGGGAAGGTCGTATGAAGAAAAGGAGAGAGAGACTATTTATTTTAATGCCGCTGATAATAAGCCTGACTCTGATTATCGGTATCCTGCTGGGGAACTGGATTACAGGCATCCGTATCAGGGGTATAGTTTCAGACGAGCTCAGCAACCAAAGGTTTTCCATCCTGCCCGGAAACAATGCGGGATCGGGCTTTTCACTCTCTCCAAAAAGCAACAAAATCTCCACGGCCATTCAGTATATCATGAATGAATACGTGGATACTGTCGATGCAGGCGATCTGGACGAGGCTGTCATGCCCGCACTGGTCGACAACCTGGACCCACACTCCATCTATATCCCTGCCAGGGATTTTCAACGCTTTTCAGAACCTCTGATGGGGAATTTCAGCGGCATCGGAGTTTCCTTCAATATGACAGACGACACGGTGGCCATTATTAATACCATACCAAACGGTCCGTCCGAAATGGTTGGCATCATGCCCGGTGACAGGATCATTATGGTAGATGATTCTGTGGTGGCCGGTGTTAATATGTCCAGCGATGATATCGTCAAAATGCTTAAGGGACCCAAAAATACCGTGGTGAAGGTAGGCATCCACAGAAGAGGCGAAAAAGCACCCATCGATTTTGAGATCACTCGCGACGATATCCCCATCTACAGTGTGGATGTTGCCTACAAGGTGAACGAAAGCACCGGGTACATTAAGATCAGTCAGTTTGCACAGACCACCTACCATGAGTTTTTACAGGCCATCGAAAAACTTAAATCACAGGGTGTTAACAGGCTCATTATAGACCTTCGCGGTAATGGAGGAGGAATCATGGAAGCTGCCACCATGATTGCCGACCAGTTTCTGGAAGAAGGACAGTTGATTGTCTATACCGAAGGGCGCACAAGGCCCCGTGAAAACGATTATGCCACATCCCGCGGGATGCTCAAAAATGACATTGTGGTGGTGCTGATGGATGAGGCCAGTGCATCGGCCAGCGAAATCCTTGCCGGGGCTATCCAGGATAATGACCGGGGACTGGTAATCGGACGCAGGTCCTTTGGAAAGGGACTGGTGCAGGAAGAGATGCGTTTTCCGGACGGCTCTGCCATGAGACTCACAGTGGCCCGTTATTACACCCCTACAGGCAGGAGCATTCAGCGCTCCTATGAAAACGGCAAAGAAGACTATTATCACGATTTTTCAGAACGCTGGAGGCGAGGTGAATTTGAGTATGAGGACAGTATTAAATTTGACGATACCCAGAAGTTCCTTACTCCCGGTGGTAAGACCGTTTATGGCGGGGGCGGGATCACACCGGATGTATTTGTCCCGGTAGACACCACAGGATCTTCAGAATACTTTAACAAGGTCAGGAGCATGGGCCTTATGTACCGCTTTGCTTTCTACTATACAGACCTGCACCGGTCTTCGCTGGATCAGTTCACCAACGCGCAGGACATTGAGGCCTACCTGGACGACCAGGACCTGATGCCGCAATTCATCACCTATGCCAAAGATAAGGGCGTTCAACCCGACTATAATGATATCAAGATTTCCAGGCCTATCCTTCAAAAGACCATCAAGGCCTATGTGGCCAGAAACATTATCGACAATGTTGGATTCTTTCCCATTATTGCAGATATCGACCAGACCCTGAAAGTGGCCGTAGATACCATTGCCACCCTCTGATTTATTTTTCAATTAAACCTTTTTTTGTTTGCATGATCAAAGAGGCAAATGCAATTGCTATTTGTCTAATTAAAATTTAAAATCATGAAAACAAGAATTATAAAATATTTTGGAGTACTCTTCCTGAGTATGTTAGTGTTAACAACAATCAATGCCCAATCGCCCCGTCAGGATCGATTTGCTTCACTTGAACTGACAGAAGAGCAGCAGGCTGAAATAACTGCTCTTCGCGCCGAACACTACAAAGCCATCACTCCGCTAAAGAACAAGATGGCGGAACTGAAGGCCCACGAGCGCACGCTTCTTTCCGAAGAAAATGTGGATATGACAGCCGTGAACAAGACCATTGATGAGCAAAGCGAGCTTTCAAATTCCATCAGGAAGCTTCAGGTAAAGCAGCAGGTAGCCGTCAAAGGGCTCCTCAGTGATGAACAGGTAATGAAGTTGGAGCAGCGCAGGCAATTTGCCAAGCGGAATGCTAAGCATGGTAAAGGTGGTCGTGGAGGATTTCATGGAGGTGCCGGAATGGGCAGAGGATACAAAGGTATATAGGGTTAGTGAATACCAGTAGTGCAGGACCTGTCGGAACTGGCCTAAATGGATCAGGGGCGGCAGGTCTTTTTTATCCTTACTGCTGAGACATGATCTCCAAAAAAGCCTGGTAAACTTGCTGCGGCTCTTCCATAAAACCCATGTGACCACTTTCTCCCAGTCGAAGTGCCCTGGCATGGGGGGCCAGGGACAGCAGTTTATCAAATACCTCAAGCGGGATGTAATTATCCTTCATCCCCCCAATCAGAAGTAAAGGCAGCTTCGGGTCTTCAAGGACCTGCGTCCGGTCGGGTCGTTCCTTCATCCCGTTCAGCAGGGCTATGATGCCCTCATCCGGACTGGCAAGGGCAATTTCTCTTGCAAGGTCCACCTGGCTGCTCATGGATTCCAGGTTGTCCATGGCAAAAGCCTTGGGAATATTGACCAGGACAATCTGTCTCTTTTTTCCACAGAGTACCAGGCTGATCTCCCGGTCCCGGTTTGCCCGCTTTTCGTCTGTATCTGCAAATGGTGTGGAGTGAACCAGGGCGTAGGCAGAAAGTTTTTCAGGATAGAGATCAGCAAAAGCCATAGTTACATATCCCCCCATGGAATGGCCCGCAAGGAATACCCGGGGGATATCTTCGGCTTCAAGAATAGTCGCCACAACAGCTGCAAGTTCATCCATGCTGTGCACATTCCCCCAGGTTCCGGATGCTCCGTGACCTGGAAGATCGGGAACGATAAACCGGTATGTGCCCGGGAAATTCTCAATAAAACTATCCCAGATGGCCCGGGACTCCAGGTAGCCGTGCAGCAAGACAATGCAGGGACCCTCTCCAAGATCTGAGTATTTTACCTCCGTTCCCCTGTATGTAATGCTCTTTTCCATGTCCTTACAAAGTTCTGTTCATCAATTCTTCAATCTCCTCTGCTTTTATGGGGATTTCGGCCATCAGGTCCACCGGCCCCTTATCCGTAATCAAAATGTCGTTCTCCAGCCGGATTCCCAACTTTTCCCTGGGAATATATATGGCAGGCTCGCAGGTAAGCACCATTCCCGGTTCAAATGGTTTCAGGCGGTCGAAGGGATCATGTACATCCAGTCCCATGGAGTGAGAAGTCCCGTGCATGAAGTAGTTTTTCCAGAGTGGCTCCGAACCTGCATGAGCCTTTGCCTCCTCCAGGGAATAGAGTCCAAGGCCAATATGCTCCTCCTCCCAGAATTCACCTACCGCCTGATTAAAATCGGCCATCAGCGTACCCGGAACCATCAGATCTCTTGCCTTCCAAAGGACCCTGAGTGCTGCTTCATAAAGCAGGCGCTGTCGCCTGGTAAATCGTCCGCTGACCGGGATGGTCCGGGAACAATCGGCTGCATAGTGGTTGAACTCGGCACCAAAATCCATCAGCAGAAGCTCTCCCTCTCTGCAAAGGCAGTTATTCTTTACATAGTGAAGGACCAGTGCATTTTTACCGCAGGCCATAATGGGTTCAAAGGCATGACCCTCTGCCCCTCTTCCAATAAACTCCGCTATAATTTCTGCTTCAGCCTGATATTCATAGATGCCTGGCTCTACCCTTTGCAGCACTCTGAGAAAAGCTGAGTGCGTGATGGAGATGGCCTTCCTGATCTCATCAATCTCCTCCTCCTGTTTGATCATTCTGAGCTTTTGAAGCAAAGGAGCCAGGGATGTTTTATGTTGATAGGGAATGGCCCCGGTTTCATGATCTGTATATATCATAGTGGCTTCGGGAATCAGGAGCTGAAGGATGGTATCCTGCTCTTCCAGCCATCGGACCTGAGTAATTCCCGAGAGTGCCTGAACCTCTTCCGGGTTCGGGGTCTCCCCCGTCCACAGCTCGGACTTCAGTGTGGGCCTTTTAATAAAGAGTATCTCCCTGAGATTGGGATCGGGGTGACCGGGAGTAAATGTAAAAGTACTTTCCTCCATGTTTATTCCGGTGAGGTAGAAGAAATCCGGGAGCTGCCTGAAAGGATAAAACTGATCGCCGCTTCGTTGCTTTCGTTTGCCCGATTTGATAAGTGCCACTGAACCGGGCGACATCAGGGAGGCGAGTCTGGCCCTGTTGCGTATAAATAGTGAAGCCGGTACGGGTTTTGATTTCATAGCAGAAACAGGACTTTACTTCCGGAGGAGTGTTTACCTGTTGTAGGAAATATTTTACACCCTATTAAGAGTATCAGAAAATCTTATATTTGTTAACTACCCTTTGCAATTTAAGTAACTTATTTTAATTGTAATCATATGTCCGGAATATTCACCTCTTCCATTGGAAAGAAACTTTTTATGTCCCTGGCCGGAATTTTCCTCATCGTATTCCTGCTGGTTCACATGGGGATCAATCTCCTTGTCATCATCTACGAAGACCCCATGGTCTACAACAAAGCGGCCCACTTCATGTCTTCAAACATCCTGATCAAGATCTTCGAAATTGTCTTGTTTGGAGGCTTCCTGCTGCACATTATCTATGCCCTGATTCTCCAGGTTCAGAACTGGATTGCCAGGCCCAACAGGTACAACAAAACCAATTATTCGAACACCTCGTTCTTCTCCAAGTTTATGATTCACACGGCTATAATAACGCTGATTTTCCTGGTGATCCATATGATGGACTTTTATTTAAAAGCCAAATTTGGACATGGGGCCGAGATCATCGTGGATGGGGTTGTGTACCACGATTTTGCCACGGAAATTGTAGACAAATTTAAAATGCTGCCCTTTGTGATTTTTTATATCGCAGCTTTTGTTTTCCTGGGCTTCCACCTGGTTCACGGATTCCAGTCGGCCTTTAAAACCCTGGGGCTGGACAACAAGAAATATAATCCGGTGATACAGCTGCTGGCCATTATCTACTGCATCATCATTGTGGCCGGATATTCGATTATGCCAGTGATCATCTACTTCTCATAACAATAACAGATACCCAATATGGTTAAGCTACAATCCAGGATACCCGAAGGACCCCTGGCTGAAAAATGGTCAAACTACAAATCCAACCAGAACCTGGTCAACCCGGCCAATAAGAGAAAACTGGATGTGATTGTGATCGGGACCGGCCTGGCCGGTGCAGCTGCTGCAGCCTCCATGGCCGAAATGGGATTTAAAGTTAAATCTTTCTGCTACCAGGACAGCTCCCGGAGGGCGCACAGTATTGCAGCCCAGGGCGGAATCAATGCGGCAAAAAATTATCAGAATGACGGCGACAGTATTTACCGTCTCTTTTACGACACCATCAAGGGGGGTGACTATCGTTCACGTGAGGCCAATGTATACCGTCTTGCCGAGGTGAGTAACGATATCATTGACCAGTGTGTCGCACAGGGTGTCCCCTTTGCCCGGGAGTATGGTGGAACGCTGGATAACCGCTCTTTCGGGGGAGCCCTTGTATCCAGAACCTTCTATGCACGTGGTCAGACCGGACAGCAGCTTCTCCTGGGAGCTTATCAGGCACTGAGCAGGCAGGTGAAAAAGGGAAATGTTGAGATGTATCCACGGATGGAAATGTACAACCTGGTGATGGTCGATGGGAAGGCCCGTGGGATTATTGCCCGTGATGTTATTACAGGCAAGCTGGAACGCTTCAGTGCACATGCAGTGGTGCTTGCCTCCGGAGGTTATGGAAATGTGTTCTTCCTCTCCACCATGGCCATGGGAGCCAATGCCAGCGCCGCATGGCAGTGCTATAAGAAGGGTGCCTTTTTTGGAAATCCCTGCTTCGTGCAGATTCACCCTACCTGTATCCCGGTGCATGGCGAATACCAGAGTAAACTGACTCTCATGAGTGAGAGCCTACGGAACGATGGCCGCATATGGGTACCCAAAAAACTTGAAGATGCGAAACGCCTGCAGAGTGGCGAAATAGGAGGTGTGGATATACCGGAAGAGGATCGGGATTACTACCTGGAAAGACGTTACCCGGCTTTCGGCAACCTGGTGCCCAGGGATGTGGCCTCACGGGCTGCCAAGGAACGCTGCGATGCGGGGCATGGTGTAAACTCCTCCGGTCTGGCCGTGTTCCTCGATTTCAAAGATGCCATCAACAGGCTCGGGAAGGATGTTATCGAAGCCAAATACGGGAACCTGTTCCAGATGTATGAAAAGATTACTGATGACGATCCCTACAAGGTTCCCATGATGATCTATCCGGCCATACACTACTCCATGGGCGGAATCTGGGTGGACTATGAACTGCAGACAACGGTACCCGGGCTCTTTGCCACAGGCGAATCCAATTTCTCCGATCATGGTGCCAACAGACTGGGGGCCTCGGCCCTGATGCAGGGACTTGCCGATGGCTATTTTGTGCTGCCCTACACCATTCAGAACTACCTGGCCGATGAGATCAATACACCCAGGTTTAAGACTGATATTCCTGAATTTGACGAAGCAGAAAAAGAGGTGCAGGAGCAACTCGAAAAGCTGATGAATGTGGAAGGTACCCTGAGTGTGGATACCCTCCATAAAAAGCTTGGAAAAATCATGTGGGATTACGTGGGAATGGCCCGGAACAAAGAAGGGATAAAAACAGCTATTGAGGAGATAAAGAAACTGAAGGAAGAGTTCTGGCTTCATGTGAATATCCCCGGAGAGCTGGACGATATGAACCAGGAACTGCAGAAGGCAAGCCGCCTGGCCGATTTCATTGAGCTTGGTGCTCTGATGGCTAGGGATGCACTCCTCAGGGAGGAGTCCTGTGGCGGTCACTTCAGAGAAGAGTACCAGACGGGAGAGGGAGAAGCTTTGCGAAATGACAAGGATTTTACCTATGTGGCAAGCTGGGAGTATAAGGGAGAAGATAAGGAACCTTCACTTCACAAAGAAGCGCTCAATTTTGAATACATAGAAGTAAAACAAAGGAACTATAAATAAGAGACACAGGCCATGAATCTGAATCTGAAACTGAAAATCTGGCGCCAGAAGGATCCCAATACCAGGGGGAAGTTTGTAAACTACCGGCTCAGTAATATTTCCACAGACAGCTCCTTCCTGGAGATGCTTGATGTATTAAACGAAGAGCTGATCTCCAGAGGTGAGGAGCCGGTCATTTATGATCACGACTGCAGGGAGGGGATTTGTGGAGCCTGCGGATTGTATATCAACGGAAGACCACACGGGCCCGATACACTGATCACTGTATGCCAGCTCCATATGCGGAAGTTTAAAGATGGAGATACCATTGTTATTGAACCCTGGAGGGCCAGGGCCTTCCCGGTGATCAGGGACCTGATGGTGGACCGGACTGCTTTTGACAAGCTGATCGAGGAGGGGGGCTATGTGTCGGTCAATACCGGCAGCGGTACTGATGCCAATGGTATTCTCGTGAAAAAGAAGTATGCTGATCTTTCCATGGATGCAGCGGCATGTATCGGTTGCGGAGCGTGTGTTGCGGCCTGTAAGAATGCATCGGCCATGCTCTTTGTGGGAGCCAAGGTATCCCATCTCAACCTGCTACCCCAGGGCAAGCCGGAGGCCATGGGTAGGGTCATGGGCATGGTGACCAAAATGGATGAACTTGGCTTTGGTAACTGCACCAATACAGGTGCCTGCGAAGCTGAATGTCCCAAGGGAATAACGCTCACAAATATCGCCAGACTGAACAGGGAGTATTACAAGGCTACCTTCTAAACATTCACCAGTGGGTTCTTATCTCCTGTTCCAAAACCTGGAGTTTAAGTACCCCCCGCACATGATATTACTGAAGCAGTTTTTTACCCCTTCATTGTTGCTTCCACCTCTTCCACGGTTTTGGGTATGGGAGTTCCCAGGACCCTGCTGCCTGTATCTGTAATTAATACATCGTCCTCGATCCTGACTCCTCCGAAGCTCCGGAACTTTTCTACCTGGTCGTAGTTAATGAACTGTGCATGCTTATTCTCCCCTTTCCACTGGTCGATTAGGGCAGGGATGAAATAGCAACCGGGTTCATTGGTTATTACAAAGCCAGGCTCCAGTTCACGTCCCAGCCTCAGGTAGGCCAGGCCAAACTGATCGGCTCGTTTAAGCGACTCGCTGTACCCAACATTGTTTTCACCCAGGCCTTCCATATCGTGTACATCCAGACCAAGCATATGACCCAGTCCGTGAGGAAAAAACAGCGCATGTGCACCGGCCTTTACAGCCTCGTCCGGATCTCCCTTCATGACTCCCAGCTCTTTCAGTCCGCCTGCAATAATCCTGGCAGCCATCAGGTGCACTTCCCTGTATGTCCGGCCGGGTATTGAGGCCTTGATGGTCTCTGTGTTCGCCTTCAGCACAATAGTATAGATATCTTTCTGCCGGGAGGTGAATTTTCCCCCAACTGGAAAAGTCCTTGTGATATCGCTGGCATAACACATGTCCGTCTCAGCACCGGCATCACAGACGACCATCCTTCCTTCCCTGAGCTCATTGCCATGATAATGGTTGTGTAAAGTCTGTCCATCCATGCTTAAAATAACCGGGAAGGAGACAGGACCACCATGGGAGAGAGCGATTCCCTCAACGGCACCGGCCAGCTCCCGCTCAAAGTTGCCGGGATAGCCCATTTTCATGGCTGTAGTATGCATGATACCTGCCACTTCCACTGCCTTTTCGATCTCGCTGATTTCGTATTGATCCTTTATGGAGCGGAGCTTAACCACTGCTGCGATAAGGACCCCTGAAACAAAGTTTGATACCTCTTCGCTATCTATTCCCATCAGCTGTGCCAGTTTGATATCATGATCGCCCCTGTATGTTGGAAGGATATGGATCTTCCTGCCCGACTTCAGGGCCTGCTTCAGTACTGTGGAAAGGTCATTTAGTGAAGCGGATGATTCCGCTGCAACTTCTGCCGCCAGATCGCTTACAGCAGGCTGTTCGCCCATCCAGATAATATCGTCAATGCCAAAATCATCACCAAAGAGGGTATCTTTGTCATTGTCCACATCACATACTCCGTAAAAACCAGGCTTGTTAATGCCGAAAAAATATAGAAAGCTGCTATCCTGCCGAAAGTGGTAGGTATTTGCCCGGTAATTCATAGAGCTTTCTTCATTCCCCGAAAAAAGGACCAGGCCTTCGCCTACCAAAGCACGCAACATTTTTCTTCGCTGCCAGTAAACCTCTTTTGCAAACATAGTATTCTCTGTTTTTCGTTAGTAACCACTGGAAAATTAAAAGTAGTGCCATTTTTTGAGAAACGGCATGATTTGACCCATGAGTTTTCTTTCCCGGGTACCTGCAACCGGCAAAAAAGGAGAAATAAAGCTGTCCGGAATGCAGTACTCCAAGGTTTTTGTAACCTTTTCATACACAAAGCGTAAAAAAATGCGAATAGTCTTGTTCAACCTACCAATTTTTATATATTCGCAGTAGTAAAGCCATTTATCAACCTATTGTTAACAATTTTACTAACATGCCCTATCGCCGTTTACCAAACACAGACTCTGCAAGACTTAAGTCTCTAAAGTCGGCATATAAAAAAGGAAAAGATCTTCCGCCTTTCAAACTAGCCTTCAGTGGAAACTCCTGCCGCAGGATGCAAGCTGTGCTCCCCCAGTTTGAAAATGCCATCAGCGAGCATAGAAATTCACTGAATCTCCAGGCTGAAAAGAATAAGGAGTACCAGAAACGTCTGAAAAAGGTCAAGCTATATATATCCCATTTTATCCAGGTTGTGAACCTTGCCATCGCCAGGGGAGACATGTCCGTCGAAACAAGGAATTATTTTGCCATGGGAGATGATGAAAAGAAGGTGCCTTCACTCGCTACCGATGAGGATGTGATCTGGTGGGGAGAACAACTGATCAAGGGGGAACAGTACAGGCGCAACAAAGGAAAGAATCCTGTTACGAATCCCACCATTGCTATAGTAAAGGTTCACTTCGATAAATTTATGGAATATCACAACTATCAAAAAAGCCTGAAAGACCGGAGTCAGCGCGCCCAGGAACAGTTGAATGAAAGACGCTCACAGGTCGATAGTGTGATTCAGCAAATCTGGAACGAGGTAGAACACACTTATGAGGATCTTCCCGAAGAGATTCGAAGGGAGAAAGCCCAGGAATATGGTCTGATTTATGTATTCCGGAAAACAGAATTAAACAATGCTACCCTTTTCCAAACTCCCCGGGTTGAGGAGATCGGATAGTATATTTTTCTACCTGCTTATACCAGAGCACGGCGAATAGCAGGAACAGGGCCAGGCTTACCACAGCCGCCACCGGGATCAGTGTACTTGTACCAATCTCTTCAAGCATGTCGTCTGAGCTTCCCCTGGAGCTAAAATAGTAATAAATGACCCCCATGGCGTTGTTGACAAAGTGGGCCAGGATGGGATACCAGATAGATTGTCCGTAATACATCAGGTAGCCCAGGATCACTCCAAGACAAAATCTCGGCAGAAAGGAAAAGAACTGGAAATGAAAGGCACTGAAAAGCAGGGCGGTGATCAGTATGGCCACGTGGATATTCCTGACCATATCGCTTATGAGACTCTGGAGCAGTCCCCTGAATATCAACTCCTCTCCCACTGCTGCAATAATCCCGATCATCAACATGTTCATCAGGAGTCCGCCTATGCTTTTGGTGGCGGTAAAGGCGACCATCATTTCTTCTGCAGCGCTCTCAAGGGAACGAAGCAGCTCCTCCAGTGCCCTGATGGGTATCTCCATCTTCATGTTAATCTCAGCCATGTAGTTAATAAAGGGGATCACCGATACCATCATCAGGATAACCAGTAACATGGGGTTCATTCCTGTGGGGTTCCTGAACCTGTATAATGAAAACAGGTCTCCTTCAAAAAGATATGAGAAGAGAAGTGCCGGGACAATAAAGGTTCCGATGGATCCCAGCATCTGTATCAATTTGGAAGCTGCCACATAGTTGGGATCATCATAGGCTCCCAGAGCAAGGACATCTGTGACGCGAAATCCATAGATCCATGCAGCCAGAAAAGCACCCAGGAATTGAAAGACCAATCCAAGGATAAAAAGCATAACCACCGTGAAAAGGAACTTCTCGGCGGGCCTCAATCCAGCAAGTAATGCTCTCTTCGGCATGATTTTTTGTATTTTTGCAGCGGACTAAAGGCACAAAGAAAGCAAATTGCCTCTTTAGTTCCTATATTAATTTCACACCATGCACATAGGAGATCTTGATCTGGGAGACCAGCCACTTTTTCTTGCCCCCATGGAGGATATCACCGATCCTTCCTTTAGATATCTCTGTAAAAAATTCGGGGCCGATATGATGTATACGGAATTTATTTCGTCGGACGGACTCATCAGGGATGGTGCCAAGAGTGTGAAAAAACTTGACATTTTTGATTACGAGCGGCCCATGGGGGTACAGCTCTACGGACATATTGTGGAGTCCATGGTTGAAGCCACCCACAGGGCCGTGGAAGCAAGACCGGAAATTATCGACATCAACTATGGCTGTCCGGTCCGCAAAATAGCCAACAGGGGAGCCGGGGCAGGCATGCTAGCCAACATTCCCCTGATGATGCAGATGACAAAAGCCATTGTGGAAGCCTCTTCCATTCCGGTCACTGTAAAAACCAGGCTGGGTTGGGACGAGCAGCACAAGATCATTGGGGAGGTGGCTGAACAATTGCAGGACCAGGGCATCCGTGCACTTACCATCCACGGCCGCACCCGGGCTCAAATGTATAAGGGAAGGGCCGACTGGACCCTGATCGGGGAGGTGAAACGGAATCCCAGGATGCATATTCCTGTTATAGGCAACGGGGATATCACCAACCCGGTGGAAGCCAAAGAAGCCTTTGACCGTTTTGGGGTTGATGGAATTATGATTGGCAGGGCCGCAGTGGGTAAACCCTGGTTATTCAAACATATAAAACACTATCTGACCAGCGGGGAGCTTCTGCCCGAACCAACAGTTTCTGAAAAGGTGGACATGGCCAGAATGCAGTTCGAAAAATCACTGGAGTTTAAGGAAGGGCCGGTTGGCATTTATGAAATGCGCAGGCATTTTTCAAATTATTTCAAGGGACTTCCCCATTTTAAGGAGATGCGCCTGAAACTTCTGACCACCATAGATGTGGAGGAGATCTTCTCCTTGCTGGAACAGATCAGGGAGAAATACGGGGATGAGAGACCTGAGATAGAAGGTGGTTTCTGGGAGCGGTGAGGACCGAGCGGTGAGGACTGACGGAGCGGTGATGGACCTGTATATCAGTCCTGCTCGCTCCGCCTGGGGTAATCCAGGTTGAAATGCAATCCCCTGCTCTCTTTTCGGGCCTGGGCCATTTTGATAACAAGATAACCCACATTGATCAGGTTGCGAAGCTGACAGATTTTCACGGATACTTTTGATTTCTTATAAAGCTCCTCGGTCTCCCGGTAGATAATCTCCAGCCTGGCAACGGCCCTTGCCAGTCGCAGATCGGAACGAACGATGCCCACGTAATTGCTCATAATCTGCTTGACCTCTTTCAGGTTCTGGGTGATCAGGATCATCTCTTCCGGATGTGTGGTGCCGGCATCGTCCCACGGGGGAATCTGATCTGCAAACTCGGTGTCCAGAGTGTTAGCCACGGAATGCTTTATGGCCCGGTCGGCAAAAACTATGGCCTCGATCAGGGAGTTGGATGCAAGCCTGTTGGCTCCATGAAGTCCGGTGGAACTTACCTCCCCCACTGCATAGAGTCTTTTGATCCAGGTCTGGCCATCCATATCAACTTTTACTCCGCCACACATATAATGCGCTGCAGGCACCACCGGGATCATATCTTTCGAAATATCTATCCCAAGTGACATGCACTTCTCTGTAATGTTTGGGAAATGTTCTTTCAGCTCTTTGCCACTCAGATGCGTGGTATCAAGGTAAACAAATTCATGGCCATGCACCTTCATTTCGTTATCTATGGCCCTTGCCACCACATCCCTGGGGGCAAGACTCCCCCGGGAATCATATTTATTCATGAATTTCTCTCCCTGCTGGTTACGAAGTATTCCGCCATAGCCCCGCATGGCTTCCGTGATCAGGAATGAGGGAGATTCTCCTGGATTGTAGAGGGAGGTGGGATGAAACTGTACAAATTCCATGTTTTCGATAATGCCCTTGGCCCTGTATACCATGGCCACGCCGTCGCCGGTGGCAATGGGCGGATTGGTAGTGGTGTAATACAGGTTGCCTGCTCCCCCGGAGGCAAGCAGGGTTGTTTTTGAAAGGATCCTGATCACCTCTGATGTCTTCTCGTTCAACACATATGCACCAAAGCACTTAATATTGGTCATGTGACGTTTTACCAGATTTCCCAAATGGTGCTGGGTGATCAGGTCCACCGCAAAATGTTGCTCAAGAATTGTAATATTCGGGTGATTGCGCACCTTCACCGAAAGGGCGCGTTGAATCTCCTGTCCCGTATTGTCCTTGTGATGTAAAATCCTGTGTTCGGAATGGCCTCCTTCACGTGCCAGATCATACTTTCCGCTACTATGCTTGTCAAATTTGGTTCCCCAGGAGATCAGCTCCCGGATCTGATCCGGCCCCTCGTTTACAACCATCCTGACAACCTCCTCGTTGCAAAGATGATCACCGGCTACCAGGGTATCCTCAACATGTTTTTCGAGGCTGTCGGGCTCATAGGTGACGGCGGCGATCCCCCCCTGAGCATAGCGTGTATTGGTCTCCTCCATTTCCGCCTTGGAGATCAGGCAGACCGAACCATGCACTGCTGCCTTTAAGGCAAAACTCAATCCTCCCAGACCGGTGCCAATTACCAGAAAATCATACTTTTTCTCCATGAAGCTTGCCCTCTTTATTTGAGAACAAATATAGGAAATAACCCTTTTTCATGTACTTTTGTCATTCTGTGAATCAAAAATATAATTATCAATGGCCCAGGAGGATCTTTTTAAGAAGTTAGTAGCCCACTGCAAGGAGTATGGATATGTTTTTCCTTCAAGCGAGATATATGACGGACTGGCAGCAGTTTATGATTACGGACAGTACGGTGTAGAGCTGAAAAATAACATCAAGAAATACTGGTGGGACTCCATGGTTCTTTTGCACGAGAACGTGGTGGGACTCGATTCGGCCATCTTTATGCACCCCACCGTATGGAAGGCATCGGGACATGTGGATGCCTTTAGTGACCCGCTTATCGACAACAAGGACTCCAAAAAAAGGTATCGGGCCGATGTGCTTATCGAGGACCAGATGGCTAAATACGAGGGAAAGATTAAGAAGGAGCTTGATAAGGCAAAAAAACGCTTTGGGGATTCATTTGACAAGGCACAATTCATAAGCACCAATCCAAGAGTACTCGCGAACAAAGAGAAACTTGAGGCCCTTCACAGCCGTTTTGTGGCAGCCCTGAACGATTCAAACCTGGAGGAGCTTAAGCAGATCATACTTGACGAAGAGATTGTATGCCCTGTCTCGGGTTCAAGGAGCTGGACCGATGTTCGGCAATTTAACCTGATGTTTTCCACCGAAATGGGATCAACATCGGAGAGTGCCAACAAGGTTTACCTGCGACCCGAAACAGCCCAGGGCATATTTGTGAACTACCTGAACGTGCAGAAATCGGGCAGGATGAAGATCCCTTTCGGGATTGCCCAGATCGGAAAAGCCTTCAGAAATGAGATCGTTGCCAGACAGTTCATTTTCCGGATGCGCGAATTTGAACAGATGGAAATGCAGTTCTTCGTTCCGCCGGGCACAGAACTGGAATGGTTCTCTACCTGGAAAGAGATCCGAATGAAATGGCACCGTGCCCTGGGATTCGGAGATGAAAAATACCGCTTCCACGATCATGATAAGCTGGCCCATTATGCCAATGCAGCTACAGACATTGAATTTGAATTCCCCTTTGGCTTTAAAGAAGTTGAAGGGATTCATTCGCGAACCGATTTTGACCTGGGCAGTCACCAGGAATACTCCGGGAAAAAACTGCAATATTTCGATCCGGATACCAATAAGAATTATGTCCCCTTTGTGGTCGAGACTTCCATCGGGGTGGATCGTATGTTCCTTCAGATTATCTCAGCTGCCTATACGGAGGAGACAATCACAAAGGATGATGGATCAAGTGATTCAAGGGTGGTCCTGAAGCTGCCCCCGGTGCTGGCCCCTGTAAAACTGGCGGTCTTCCCTTTAACCAAAAAAGACGGTCTGCCCGAGAAAGCCAGAAAAATAATTGACCATCTGAAGTTTGATTTTAATTGTCAGTACGAGGAGAAGGATTCCATCGGGAAACGATACAGGAGGCAGGATGCCATAGGAACCCCATTTTGTATCACCATAGATCATCAATCGCTGGAAGATGACACTGTAACCATCCGCTACAGAGATACCATGGAGCAGGAGCGCATTCACTGGAGCAAGCTCCAGGAGATACTGCATGAAAAAATAAGCATGCGAACCCTGTTTGAAAATATCACCGCATAAAATGCAGGTTATGAAAAAAGCCCTTATAGCATCCCTGGCCACCTTTTCCAAAACTCATCTTATCATTCTCCTGGCCTTCCTGGCCCTGGGCATGGCATACATGAGTCCCGTACTCGACGGCAAGGTCCTGTCCCAGCACGACATGATCCAGTACGACGGCATGAAGCAGGAGTTAATAAACTACCACGAAGAGACAGGCGAATACTCCCTGTGGACCAACTCCCTTTTCAGTGGAATGCCTGCCTTTCACGTGGCTCCAACAGGGGCGAAAACAACTTTTTTCAGAGAGTTATCAAGGGTATTTCGCCTTGGGATCAACATGAGGAATCCCATTGCCATCATGTTTGTCTACCTGCTCTCTTTCTACCTGCTGTTGATTTCATTGAGGGTCTCACCCTGGGTAGCTGCCATAGGGGCCATTGCCTTTGCCCTCTCCTCATACAACCTGATCATCCTCCAACCGGGCCACATCGCTAAAGCATACGCCATTGCCTATATGGCTCTGGTGATTGCCGGCATTTTGCTTGCGTACCGGGGAAAATACCTGGCCGGAGGAATATTGTTCACCATTGGACTGGGAATGGAGCTCTATTCCAATCACCTGCAAATTACCTATTATCTGCTTCTTACTTCCCTGATCATCGTGGCAACCAAAGCTGTTTTTGCCATCAGGGAGAAGGAACTCAGAAAATTCTTGATTGCTTCAGGAGTACTGGTGGCTGCGGCCATCCTGGCTGTTCTGCCAAATTTTTCAAGCATGTGGGTGAACTACGAGATCTCCAAGCAGAGCATGCGTGGAGCACCCGAACTTACCATCAACCAGGAGAACCAGACAACAGGGCTTAACAGGGATTATGCCCTCAGTTACAGCTATGGTAAAGCCGAAACCTTTTCACTGATGATCCCCTATATGACCGGGGGGAAAACAGCGGCTATGGGAGGTAACGAAAAGGCCATGGAAAAAGTGAGTCCGCAGCTAAAGGAAACCATTGCCGGTCAGAACCAGTACTGGGGAGCAAAAGCTTCCACTGCGGGTGACAACTACTCGGGGGCCATTGTTGTCTTTTTCTTTGTGCTGGGGCTGCTGCTGATCAAGGGCCCCATGCGCTGGTGGATCATCCTCAGCAGCATGCTTTCAATTATGCTGGCATGGGGAAGTAACTTCCCTGCACTCTCCAATTTCTTCCTGGACCATGTGCCCTTTTACAACAAGTTCCGAACGGTGGAAATGACACTGGTTATCGTCTGTTTGAATATTCCATTGCTGGCCTTTGTGCTCCTGGATAAACTACTGAAGGATCCCGACCTTTTTATACAGAATAAGAAGCAGGTTCTGCTGGCATTCGGCCTCACAGGCGGGCTTTCCCTGCTCTTCTTTCTTTTCCCCGGCATATTCTCCTTTTTCACGGAGCGGGAACAACTTATTTTTAACCAGCAGCTGCAAAGAGCCGATGTTCAGTACGCGTCACAGTTCCGGCAATTTATGGATGAGCTGGAGGCAGCGCGAATCTATATTTTCAGACATGATGCCATTCGAAGCTTCCTTCTCATCTCTGTGGCTTTTATTCTGACCTGGTTCTATGCAAATAAAAAGCTGAACCTGACTTTATTCCTCACCGGACTGGCCCTTCTTATTACTGTAGAGATGTGGCTTGTGGACCGCCGTTATCTTAATAATGACAATTTTGTAAGCAAACGGGAACAGGAAAACATCATGTCGACCTCCCAGGCCGACGCCCTGATCCTTGAAGATCCGGACATCCATTACAGGGTGGTTAACCTTACAGTAAATCCCTGGGCGGATGGAACCACCTCCTATCACCATAAATCCATCGGTGGATATCATGGTATTAAGATGCGGAGGTACCAGGAGCTGATTGATATATACCTCTCACAGGACCTTCAGAACATCATAAGTGTCCTTAATTCACAACCCACCCAGATGCAGGTTGATTCAGTGCTGGCTTCACAACAGGTCCTGAATATGATCAACACCAAGTATTTCATCCTGAATCCTTCATCCCAGCCCCTCAGGAATCCACATGCCATGGGCCATGGCTGGCTGGTGAATGACTTCAGGCTGGTGGAGAATGCCGATGAGGAGTACCTGGCTCTTGGGAATACAGATCTCAGGAGGGAGGCCATAGTGGACAGAAGGTTTGAAGAGTATCTTTCTGACGATCTCAGGCATGCTAATCCGACCGGGAATGTTGTTCTCACGGACTACCGGCCAAACCGGATGACCTACAAGCTTTCGCTGGACCAGAAATCACTGGTGGTTTTCTCCGATATCTACTATGAAGGAGGCTGGCAGGCAAGCATTGATGGAGTGCCTGCTCCCCTGCTCAGGGCAAACTATGTATTACGTGCCCTGCCGGTGGATGCAGGTGAGCATGAAGTCGTGCTCTCATTTGTCTTTGAGCCCTTCGAAAAAGGGGAAAAGATATCCCTTATGGGCTCCTGGCTGATCCTGCTGCTTATAGCTGGCAGCGCCGCTTACTATATATATGCCAGGGTGACTGGAAAATCAAGGGAGGAATGATATACCAATTCCGGCACCCGGATACCAGTGATCCAGAGGTGTTTCTTTGAAGAAGATAAAGCTTCTGCCCGTTTCACTGGAGAAATCTGCCAGCTTACTGGTGCAATGAGAATTGTCGCCAAGAATTATGGTCCTGTCGGTCATAAGAGGCCTAATCGTCTGGTATTCCTGATACTCATATTCGGCTGAATGGTCACTGTCATTGATGAAAAGATCAATCTTATCGCTGAATTCTGACAAACTTGCAATTGAATCCCCATATAGAATTTCACCAACTTCCTTATACCTTCCTTCCAGAAAATACCCTGCTGCCGGATTAATGTCAGTTCCGTAATACCTGCCTTCCTTTCCCTCTTCCCGGTTTTTCAAAAGAGCCGCACACAGCAAAACAGAACCAAGCCCTTTATCAACCCCCGTTTCAATAATAATTTCTGGCTTCATCGCCCTTGCAAAGGCATACCAGCCAAGCCTTCTCCCGAATCGAACTTCCCGGTCAGCGGATCTTCTCTCCGGAGAACGTTCTATGGCATTCAGAATGGTGTCCCTCAAGGCCTCATCCGACTGAGCCTCATCCATGTATTTCAAAATTTGGGAATAGTCTGTTTTAGTAACTACCGAAACAGTATGGGCCAGGTAGCTCATATTATCCGGCGTAAGATGGTAGGTGAAATTTGTATCTTCCCTTGATCTGAAACCCCATTTCAATATTTCCAGGTAACTTCCCCTGGAATATCTTGAAGCAATATACAGCCGTCGGCAGAAATTAAGGATCCAAATACGTTTCAGGAGTCTCAGGAACTTTGCCATAGCTGAAGAGATACAAAAAGCTGATTATTTATAGATTATTGCATACAGAAGGGTCTTTTCAACTCCTCCTGTGCTATACTTCAGGCCGCCGGAGTTTTCAGCGATAAAGACATTCCAGCTTTCCGGACTCCAGAAATTAATATGCCCGGTAAATGTGTCGTATCGTCCATTGGGTACTGTAATATACAGAATACCCCTGTCCCCGACCATGTCAAGCAGGTTTGTAAAAGCTTTTGCCGGATGAAGGATATGCTCTATGACCTCCGTGCAAAAAACAGCGCCATATTGCTCCGGATACGGGTGGTTAATATCATGTACTACATACTCCGGCACCGGATTTACCCTGGCTGCCACCTCTATTGCAGCCACGGCATATTCCATCCCCACCTGAGCGGAAACAGGGTAATTATCCGAAAGAAATTTAAGCAACAGGCCGTTGCCACATCCGACATCAATAATAGATTTTCCTGATAGATCAATGCCATGTTCCATCAGTATGGAAAGGGTTTCCTTAAACCTGAGGAGGACCTCCTTAGACAGAAATCCTTTGCTTATTTTTTCATCTGACCAGGCCTTGTTAGCAGAGTCCACGTCATTAAATTCTATGGCTGAATGTACCTCCCCCTTTCTGACAAAGCTAATGTCTATACCCATTTTATAAAAAATCTTTTTAATAAACAGGAGGAGCCCTTTCATAGTCTATTGCAATTATTTTTTATCAGAATTCAGATTGTGAGAAGGTTTGTAAAAATAAGGAAATTCTGCAAAATACCTACAGGGCCGGGGATTGGCTTGAAGTCATGAGCCCTTAGTTGATTCTTTTTCCAGCATCAGAAATTCAAAACAATTTGCATAACGCTGAGTAACTGTTTCCAGATTGATTTTATCTTCGATGACTGAGAAAGCATTTTTCCCCATGGCCCGGCTTTTATTTGGATCGCTCAGCAAGATCTCTATTTTTGAAGCTAAATCAACGGGGTCTCCCTCCTTAAAGAACAGGCCACTCTGGCCATCACTGATCAAGTCCCGTTCGGTTCCATCACAACGAGAACATATCACAGGTAAGCCATAAGCCATGACTTCATTAATGGATAATCCTCCCATCCCGCCAAGTACATAAATAGCAGAAGAAATGATCTCCTTTGCCAGTTCCTCCGAATCATAAATAGCTCCATGAAATTTTACTGCTCCCTCGGGGAGCCTGATCCGGGCCATTCTCTTCAGGTTCTCCTCCTCCGGTCCTGATCCAATTATAGAAAGTTCAATATTACCATGGATCTCATGAAGTTGTGATACCGCATCAATAAGCAAATCGACCCGTTTCCATTTTACAAGACGACCCAGGTGTAAAATTTTCCCGGGTTTTGTAAGAGCTAAGCCCTTCTCTTCTAACATGATACGGGTTTTAGCTATTTTATCTGTATCCGGTGAATTGTAAGTGAGGAAAATCCTGTCACGGCTTATCCCGAAACTTTCATGAATTTTAAAGCCGTGACTGGCATAGATCAAAGTCGCATCGGCCAGCTTGTAGTATATTTTTCTCATCTGGTTAAGTCCAAATGCCCATGGATAAAAAAGCAGGCCACCGGGGCTATCTATCTCAAGGTTTTCATTCAGGATCGGATATTTCCTATAATATTTTATGGCCTGGTTCTTTGGAGCCACCATAAAGGGAATCTCCCTGAAAACCAGTGAAATATTGTTCCTTCTTATAACACGTCGTGAGCTGAAATCCAGAGAATAATTGAGAATGTAGGGCCAGCCCATGACCATAATATCGGGCGAAACCTGAGTAATTAACGCATGCAGGTTCATGAAATATGGCTTGTTAAACTTCCCCCTGTATTCCTCCAATTGAAAGACTGAAAAGAGATATTCGTCTTCAACATCACCAAGCTTTATCCCCTCTCCCAGGGATATACCCCTATTTTTTGGAATAACAACATTTACATTTATCCCATGGTACGATACCAGCCTGTTCAAGAGCACAATCAGATAATGTGGCAGTCCGCTAAATGTAAATAGTACCTTCATACGCATCTCATCGTTTTTTGCGATCCAATCCAATCATGCCCAACATTTTTAAGACAATTGCATTAAGATCGTCCGAAAGCTTGTAAGCGTAGGCAAAGCCTAAAAAAGCACCTCCCAGTATCAGGCTACGGTAAA
The DNA here is from genome assembly GCA_964458155.1 of uncultured Bacteroides sp. Classification (GTDB taxonomy): domain Bacteria; phylum Bacteroidota; class Bacteroidia; order Bacteroidales. The sequence goes on along the minus strand of CAYWGP010000074.1, from coordinate 12,938 downwards.
AGGAGTCGAGGAACCAGTTATCCAGGGTTGGAAGAAGGAAATTGATTAAAAAGGATAAGGAGATCAGAACGATAAGCACCAGCGTTTTGGTAGTGAAAGGCTGGATCCCCAGCTTGCTATAAATAAACCATATAATAACCGCATTTATAATAAAGTAGGATGAAAGTGAGGCTATAGCAGCCCCTGTAATCCCCAGTACAGGTATTAAAATAATATTCCCTGCTACAGTTATGATGCCCAGGATCATAACAAAGAGAATCATGTACCGGTAATACTTTGAATAAACCAGAATCAGGCTATTTATCCCCGTCGTTACATCGATAAGCTTAGCAAGACCAATAAACAGTACCACAAATTTACCTGCCGAATAAATATCTCCATTTGGCATCAGGTGAAATATACTGTTAATATTGGCCCAGAGAATTAAAAGAAGGAATCCCCCAATAATTAACTGATTCAATGAATAGCGGATATATAAATCCTTCAGTCGAAGCATATCTTCCTTTTCAATACTGTCGGATATAAAGGGGGCGCTTATCTGTATGGTAGCCTTTGAGGGAATTTCAATAATGGAGGTCATAAAGTAGCTGATGGTATAAATCCCTGTACTGCCAAGCCCGATCATTGACGAGATCATAAATGCATCTACTTTGGTTACGATGTTGGACCCGATACCAGCAAGTAGCATAAACCCCATATACGGGAATACGCTACGCACAATCTCCTTTGGAATATTTTTTCTCTGTTCCTGCGCAGTCATTATACGCTGCAGTCGCTTGAAGTAGGAAAACAGAATGACTACTGCCAGAGCATAGGAAGCTATAACAAGTATAACGTAAAGATCAATTGACAATTTCAGATAAAAGAAGAGAATGGCTGAAGCAATCAGCAGAAACCTGAGGATAATGTCTCTGATCAGTTTTGGGATTGTGATCCGGTGATATGCTACAGCAAAGTTTTCAATGATGCCCAGGTAAATACATACCAGTCCCAAGGGTATGATAAAAAGAAAATATTTGCTGAAAAGTGGGGAGTTTTCAGAAAAGAGCCCCTGCAGGTAATCTTTCCCAAGGAATAGCAGGGTAGCAAAGAAAACAAAGCTGATAAGAGGTAAAAGCAAAGCATACCTGTATGCCTCCCTTATTAATCCCTTTTGTTTTAGTTGGGGAGTGAAGCGTATGATCGCATTTGGGATCCCAATTTGAGCAAGAAAAGCAAACAAGAAAGCAGAATCAATCAAAATGCGGTTTAATCCAATCAATTCCGGAGTCAGAAAATAGGGATAGATAAAAATAGTGGAGACCATCCCGATGACTGCTCCAATGTAACTGACAATTGAGCCCTTTATGCTTTGCCTGATAACTATCCCCACGCCATTTTGCTTTCATATCAAAGAAACATAAATTTCACGTTTATAAAAAGTGCAGGAGATAGTTAGAATATTCTACTTTACAAGTAAATTAGGGTCAGAAATGAAAAGCAGACTCACCTCCATACAAGTGGACTATGTGCTTGATCACATCAGTCACCATGTAATACTGGATGAAGCTCTGAGGCTGCAAATTGTTTACGGACAAAAACCGGTTCCGGGCTCAGCCACCATCTGCTTTCCTGCTTCTGAAGAAGAACTCGACCTGGATAAGGTGATCCGGATTGACACAATCCCGGTACTATATCCCGTAAATCAGGTTCCCGATTCGTTCTTCAGCATGGATGAGAACAATCTTCGCTTTCACCACGATCTGCTGAAATCTATTTTTCACCTCTTATCGGGCTACGAGGAAATAAAGAACGGGGCAAGGGATGAGTATGGCAGGTTCCCCTATGCACAATCGCTTCAATACAGGCTGAAGATCATCGATAAACCTGTGGTGAACTATTACATAGAGATCATCGTGGAGGGCCTCAGGCTCTTCTGCGAAAAAAACAGTATTCCCTTTCAATACAGTCCTTTATTAAACAGGCCCATTTTGATGCTGAGTCATGATGTGGACCATATCAATGCCTACGATTTTAAAGAAACAGCCTATAAATTCAAGCAGCTGCTTGGACTGGCCGATTCTCCGTTCAAGCCAGGGGGCAGGATCCGGGATGCATTTTCAGCACTTTATCATTTTCTGAATCCATTTTCACGAACAAATCCCTTCTGGAGTTTCGATAAAATGATGGAGTGGGAGTCTGAAAGAGGATTCACCAGCACCTATTACTTCCTGGAGAAAGATGGAAGCTATGATAATTCCCGCTATCGTTTCCACAATAAAAAAATCCGGAAATTAATCAGAGAATTATCAGAGTCAGGACATGAAATAGGGATCCACGGGACCATGCAGTCCTATGATAATCTGCCTGATTTGCTAAGGACCGTGGAACATCTCAGAGAGATATCTCCTGAAGCGGTGAAGGGAATCCGGCAGCACTACCTGAAATTCAAACCCGGCCATACAGCTCAAATACAGTCAAATGCAGGGCTCCAGTATGATGCAAGCCTTGGATTTTCAGAATACGAAGGATTCAGGAACTCCTATTGCTGGCCTTTTAAATTCTTCGATTTTCAAAATCACCGAAGCATGGACTTCTGGGAGATCCCACTCACCTTCATGGATGTAACTCACTTCTATCATCGAAAGCTCAATATGGAGCAGTCGGCCCGGGCAATCCGGAAACTGGCCGGGGAGGTCGACAGGTTCAACGGGGTTTTCTCTCTGCTCTGGCACAATTCATTTTTCAATGAACGAGAGTTCCCGGGTATAACAGCCCATTATACCGGAATTCTTGATCAGTTTAAAGCCCTGGGAATGGAAGGGCTCACAGGAAAAGAGATTATTGAGCGAATGAAACTAAGGGACGCCGGGGGAAATTAGAACCGCCTGTGCCTGAGATAGTAGTTGGTCAGCCTGGCCCCAAACACAAAGTGCCGGAGAAGAGTTGGAATCAGGCCATAAATTTGTCGCATGATTTTAAACCGCTCCTTCAGGCCTGCTTTAATGTTGTGCCTTGTAAGTCCGCCTTCCAGGAACCTGGAAAGAATCAGCCTGCTATTATGCGTTTGAGCAGCATCCTTTACCGCCCTGGTGACCCAATCGAAATCGGCCGATAGCCTGTAGTCCAGGTTATATGCCGGGGCCTTTTCTCTTTTAACGAGAATCGATTGATGACAGACCACCATGCCCTGACGAAAGGATTTCCAGCTAAGCTGATCAGGAGGCTTCAAACGCCTGTCGCCAATTTCATGCTGCTTTTCATCAATAATCATGGTGCCCCCGTAGATTATATCGGGCATTCCTTCCAATCCTGCGACCATCTTTTCCACTGTATCCCTGCTGTAGATCTCATCACCTGAGTTCAGAAACCATACATAGTCACCCGTGGCCTTGGATAATCCTTTGTTCATGGCATCATATAGGCCACTATCGGGCTCACTTACCAGCAAATCAATCCCTTCTAACCCGGCAATTACATCCAGCGTTTTATCGGTAGACTTCCCGTCAATGATAATGTACTCGATATGCCTGTAAGTCTGATTCGTCACACTGGCAATGGTTCTCCCAATATGCTCCTGGCCATTGAAAACAACCGTGATAACTGATATAAGCGGGGTAGTAATCATCAGCTAGAAGCTTTATCTAAAATGCTCTCGTAAAGGTCGATATGCATCTCCACTGACCGGTCCGGTGAAAAACGCTCAAGTGCCATCTCACGGGTCCTTTCAGAGAGCAGGTTATAGGAATCTCCGGTCAATACCCAGCGCATTCCCTCCGCCAGATCCGCGGATGACTTATATTCCGCCAGGTAGCCGTTTTGCTTGTGGTCGATCATTTCGGGTATACCGCCGGTGTTGAATCCCACCACAGGGGTTCCGCATAACATGGCCTCGATGATGGTGTTCGGGAGGTTATCCTGCAGGGAGGGGATTACAAAAAGCTGGGCCACGCTGTACAGTTCAACGATGGTAGAGAGCGATTGTACAAAGGCGATATTCCGGGTAGGCAGGGGGAAAGATTCAGCCACATCTCCCCGGGTCTTTCCAAATAAGAGAATCTCCACATCCTGCGCGGCAATAGAATCATCGGCAATAATCCGTATGGCTTCAAGAAAGTAGTTAAATCCCTTGAGCACATTTTTCATGGTGGCCGCTCCGAAGAGGATGTACTTCTTAGAGGGATCAAGTCCAAGTTTCCCGCAGGCAGCTTCCCTCTCCACCGGCCTGAAAACGTCATGATCAACGGGATTATGGATGGTTCTGACCGGCCAGTGATGAAGCAGCGAACTGCTCTCCATACAGCCCTGTAGCCAGGTACTCGGTGTGATCACATTGACCAGGTTATCCTTGAACAGCTTCTCCTTCTTCTTCCAGATTCGGTGGGACAGATCCCGTTTCTTCGGCTTTTTCAGGTAAGGACAATTCCCACACTCCCTGGTATAAGCTATGCAATCAAGCGCATAATGACAACCTCCTGTGAAAGGCCACATGTCGTGAAAGGTCCAGACCAGAGGTTTCCCAAGGCTTATTAATTCTTTAAGTGATTTCAGAGAGAGAAACCCGGCGTTATTCCAGTGAAGGTGAATGATATCGGCCTCTAAAACATGAGGATTCAGGCTGATTCTTTCACCTGTATTGGCCAGCGAGAAGAGAAAACGGATGCTTTTTGAACGTTCATGTCTGAGGAAAACCAGGCGTTCGATGATAAAGCGATACAAATTGATCCACTGCTTCAGCTTTCCCCCGGTAGTAGAATAAATTCCCTTTTCCTCCTCTGCTCCCTCCTGGACAAGCATCTTCACATCTACCTGCCTGGCTTTTAATGCCTCCATTAACCTGCTTGCAGCTATGGCTGCTCCTCCGGTCGCGGGATATTTGCTGATCAGCAGGATTTTCATACTATCACGTCTTAATAAATGAAATTTCTTCGCCGGAGGCGGAAACATTGAATATCCTGTAACCCGCATTGTTGAGTTTGGAGATGGCCCGACGGGTGGCTTCAATACCAATATTCTGAAATCTGTGATGAAACTCAATCAGGATCTGGGAAACTGGTAAAGATGAGTCAATAATATCATTGATAGCTGCATACTCAGCACCCTCTATATCCATCTTTATAATATCTATTCTCTCGTGTCCCAGTTTCTTCATAATAGTTGACAGGCGGTGAACCGGTAAGACATGTGTTTTTGCCCCTGCGTCCCCTTCACCAGCTGTATCGCTTATTCTTAAAGAATTAATTCCCGCCTGGGCTGGTTCACTGAAGGTAATACTTCCATCCTGAGCGGCAAGACCAAAAGGATGAAAATGAAACGCTTCAGTGAAATTCTGCTCCTGCACCCATTTAATGGAACGTGGAGACGGATCGAAAGCCTGGATATGAAGATTAAAATGCTCAATCAGCTTGAGATCGAATGAAACATCCTCGCCCACACCGAAAGAGTAGATTACAGAAAGCTCATCCAGATGATCGGGACAGAAGGTCCAATCGGCATAACGCTTACCAAAAGTCAGACGGGAACACTTAAGCTGCCTGGACTGATAAAAATCCCTTCCAATTAAAACTTTTCTTGCCCTTAATGCTTTGGTAAATAGATCGTTCATTAAATTGTAAAGCTTCCTGTATCCGGCACTGTCCTTACAAACTTAACATAAATGTTCCCGCTGTTAAAACTGTTCAGCATTTTTTCATCAGGATACATGTAGAGTGCTATGTTTCAACAGGAGTAGATTAGTAGCGGTTCAGCCACTTGTAACGGCGTGCATTGTCACCTATTTTATATGCCAGGGTAATCTCGTGGGATCCATAGTTATAATTTGCGATTTCGGAGAAGGCCCAGTCAAATGAATACCCGAAGAACAGTCCGTCAATCCTGACCCCCAGGAGGAGGACCATGCTGTTATCTGTACGGTAGGAAAGTCCGCCCCAGAATTGCTCATCGATAATCACTTTCAGGGTAATATCACCCTGTGGATCCCAGATCTCAGGCGTTTTAAACAGTGCACCGGGCTCCAGCTCCACCATATCCGACAGGCGGAAATTGTAGGTCCCCATAAGCCAGTAGTGCCTGGGAGTCTCAAAACCTGCAATGTCGCTACCCCCGGTCTTCAACGCGGTCTCAAGCAGGTTGCTGACCGAGAAACCCACGAAGTAGCTGGCGTCCGTAAACAAGATCCCGACATCTGCATCCGGACTGTAGGCTACGGTTTTGATGCCATTCAGCACAGGATCGCCATCCTCACCAAAAGTTAGTTCACTGCTGTTTATCCTGTATTGAAATGCTTTAGCCGCCAAACCAAAAGAGAGCTGCTGCCTGCCCAGGTAAATGTGGTAAGCATAGGAGAAAGACAGCCCTGTTCGTGCCACATTTGCATTCACATCATTGATCAGGTAGGCCCCCAGGCCGACCCTTCCTTTAGTGCTGGGTTTGAGCCTGTTATCGTTTGTGACTGGCCGGTTAATAATTTTATAGGACTTTTTCAAAACCCTAGTCTGCCAGGAAGCGGAATAGGTGCGGGGCGCCTCACTAAATCCCAGCCATTGCTGTCTTGCGGTGGTATTAAAGCTGGTGTACCCATCGCTGCCAGCCACGGCCGGATTAACCATAAATCCATTAAGCACGTATTGTGAGTAGAGGGGTAATATCTGGGCCTTCAGGTCCGCTACCAGGACCAGAAGAAGTAGTAATATGATATATAGGATCCTCCGTTTCATTACTCTCTATTACGCTCCTATTTTACAATGGTTACATTCCCCGTAATGGGGTCATTACCTTCAGTATTAAGATCAATGACATAGTGGTAGGAATCGATGGGCAGAATCCTGCCGCTGATGGTTCCATCCCAGGGCTCGTCCCCGGCATTGGCAGAGTAGTAAATCCTGTTACCCCAGCGGTCAAAGATCGTAAGATCAACATTTGGATAAAGCTCCAGGCCTTCGATTATCCACAAATCATTAAACCCATCTCCATTGGGCGAGAAGGCATTGGGAATGACCAGGCATGACTTATATGTAAATCCAACCGTCACCGAATCGGTCGTAATACATCCGTTTGCATCAGTTACCGTGGCCACATACTCTCCGGCTTCAAGTTCGTTGGAGAAGGTCTCATTATCAGAAAGGCCCATGTTCCAGGAAATATCGTATGGATAGATTCCTCCATCTATTATGAGATCCAGCTCCCCATCGGCTTTGTCCTTGCAGAAGGCTTCCTCTGTTTCAAAACTTAGTTCCAGTGTATCGGGGTTAATCAGTTCTGCTTCGGCCTCAGTAAAGCAATCATTCAAATCTTCCACCCTGATTTGGTAGATCCCTGCAGGAATGTTTTGTGCAAAGAGTCCGTAAAGCACATTGTTCATCCATGCCTGGTAATCATCCACTGTATGTACCGTTCCTCCGGAAACAAGCAATTCAATCTGCCCTGTTGACTCACCATAACACAATGGATCCTGAAGTTGCACAGAATATTCGATGGGTGATGGATCATCGATGGCCACCTGTGCCGAGTCGATGCAGCCATGTACGTCAGTAACCACCACTTTGTAAGTTCCTGCGGGAACATTCACCAGGTCATAAGTTGTAGGCCCGTAGCTCCATTGATATTCATAAGGATATGTCCCTCCCAGGTTTGCAGTATCAACGACAATTAAACCATCTGATGCCTCGGCACATGAAATCACAGCTCCGTTGTAATCACTGGCAACAATAAGGTCAACCCCGAAGTGATCCGCTTCATATACCTCTGCACTATCGATTAAGATACAGCCGTTATCATCTGTGATCTGAATGGTATAGACACCTGCAAGTATGTCGATAATGTCTTCTGTCGATTGGTTAAATTCGGGGTATTCTTCAATTCTCCAATCAAAATAATATCCTGGCTGACCACCGTGGAATTCCATATTGATGGCCCCGGTAGCCGAGCCGGCACAGAAGGCACTATCTACCATAAAGGTATCAATCACAATCGGATCCGGATCTTCCATAACAAATGACATATCGAATGTACATCCGTTTAGATCAGTCACATCGACCCTGTAGGTACCTTCTGGCAAAGCATACTGGTTCATGGCTGCGTTGTCAGCAATATATCCATCGTTTGTGGTCCACAGGTAGATGTTCAGCAAGGAATCAGCACCGCCAAGTGGAGTCAGGGTAATCTGACCTGTGGAATCCCCGGCACAGGCGATCTCCCATTCATTGATACGAGGTATGTCAGCATTCAGGCCCAGTTCATTGGGCTGAATCAGTTTAAAGACAGTATCCAGGGTACATCCAATACTATCTGTTATTGTGAGACCGTAAGTATCGGCATAGAGCTCGTATATATCCTGCTGAGTGGGATCGGGCAAGGTCACAGAACCCGGGGTCCACAAATAGTCATGGCCCATGATACCACCCGAGGATGAGATCTCAATAAATCCATCATTATCCCCGAAACAGGTGATGTTCCATCCATTCAGCTCTCTGAGGGAATCCACATCCAGTGCAATCGGTGTGGGCTCGAAGAGGGTAAAATCGGCCCACTGCTCACAACCCCAGTAATCCTCGATATGTACATTATAGGTACCTCCGCTTAAGTATCCGCTTCCAATGGTACCCTGTATGCTGTCGCCCGTGACCAGATCCAGATCGGGACCGGTCCATGTAAAGGTGTTTGCATAGTCGGCCGTATGTCCACCTTCCACCTCAATATCAATAAACCCATCATCCTTGCCAAAACAGCTCACATCCACCGTATCGTGATAGAACTGTTCATACAGACGTGAAATGGAGATAGTATCCGGTTCCGTCAGGGTGTTTACTATATTTCCTTGATTTATGTTATAACAGCTTACCTGGTCGTAAGCACGAACACTGTATGTGCTTGCCGGAAGACCACCCACTACAGCTGAGTAAGTGCCGCCGCTCTGGGAAACGGGCTGGTTATACACCTCAAGTCCCGTGTTTTCATCGATCACCACAAGAGTATATCCCTGGAACCCTCCAACAATACTGTTGACATGTATTTCACCAGTACTTGCAGCATTGCATGTAATTTCATAATTGCCGTATCGGGTTACAGATGTATCAATACTTATTAATGTGGCTGAACCGATATAGTAACTTTCTATTAAGTTACACTGGTTGGTATCGTTCATTACAAGATTGTACCATCCTGCACCTCTGTCAATTACGTCCTCTCCGTCATGGGTATAACTGAAAGGTCCATTCCAGTCGAATTCATACCCCAGTATACCACCTTCAGGACTAATGTCAATGGAGCCATCATTCCTGCCATCGGCTGCACAACTTGCATCCACAATAACAGCAGGTGCTGCGAGGTCCTCGGGCTGTGTTATGGTAATGGTATCGCCAAAGTTGCATCCTATCACATCCACCACGTCAAACCAGTACTCCCCAATTCCAAGGCCTGTCTGCGTAGAATCGTCCGGCTCAACACTGGATCCTCCATCGGTATACCAGTCAAAATCATACTCATCTCGATAATACCCTCCCCGTACATTGGGATGCAGTATGGATACTTCTTCTCCAAAGCACCTGACTATATGTCCACCAACATAGCTGGTGTCGGGCGCCAGGAGACCCCGCAACTCCGGGGCAACCTGTACCGTGATGGAGTCATAGTCGGTTCCGGGACAATCCTTGCCCTGACCATTAACGTTCCGGATCATCGGAATATACCGGTAAGTCACATCCTCGATAAATTCACCGTTATTAATGACAGCCATCTGATCCAGATTCTCGATGATATAATCTCCGCCTAATCTTTCGTTATCAACATTGGCCTCCGTATAACCGTAGGTATCCAACTCATAAATGAAATTACCTGTCGTGCTGTCCACATCTTCATTCATCAGGATCAAATATCCCTGATCATAGCAGACTGCCGTATCCTGTGGTCTCGACAATTGGGCCATCATGGTGGGCTCCGGATTCACATCGATGATGAAAGTTGTATCGGTACCCAGGCAACCTTCCGTGGAAATAAATGGCAGGATATTATAGGTAAGTCTACCATACCCTCTGTGCGGATTCATCACCCCTGTTTGATCCAGGTGATTGGCAACAGGATAGGAAACGCCGGATAAAGGAGAGATTACCCCCGACAGATTATTATCGTTGGTAACTACCAGTTCAAAATAGAGCTGGTGAGTTGCATAAGCTGCTGAATCTGTGATTATGGTAAATCCATCATCATAACAGAGACTGTCTTCCAGGAGTGTATAATCCAATACGGGAACAGGATTGAGATAAATATAAACAGTCGTATCACTCCCATTGTCGCAGAATGATCCCGAGTGTTCGGGCCTGTCGTCCCTGATCCGCGCAGTGAAACGATATGTTATAAGCTGTACCGTATCGCTGTTATTGATCAGCAGATCCGAAATTGACTGAGTGGGTAACCATTCTCCATCCGCAGTAATGGTTCCTGACACATCAACGGGATCATATGTAACATCCAGCTCATAAACCAATGATCCTCCCATAACCATGCCCTGGGCAGTGGAAACATTGATTTCAACCAGGCTATTATCGCAGATTATGGTATCGGGCACATCCACATTAATACCGGGTGTGGGATTGATCCAGATTCTTACAGTAATTTCCCCATTGCTGCAGTAGGCTCCTTCGTAACCCGGACGGATATCAAGTATCCGTGGTGTAAAGGTATAGTCCACCGGCTGAGCCTCCAGCGTATTATTCACATAGATATCGGTAATCGGAGTCCCGGAGGACAAAGTCTCCTGTGCTCCGTCGGTCCTTGAAATCACAGTTACATTTGCATCATTGTAATCGGCCCTCACAACATATACTTTATCACCGTATACAGGATTCCCCAGCCCATCAAGTACTGAAATTACCGCTGTATCGTTGTTGCAGAAAATGGTATCGGGGAAGTCCACAAAAATCCTTGGAGTGGGATTCACCCAGATGGTGATAATAGTGTCCCGTCCGTTTTCACAATCTGCCTGGAGGTCTGAAGGCGCAATTCTCGGAATGAAGTGATAGATCACTTTGTGAGCAACAGTATCATTATTGATCAGCATATCTTCAATCAGGATGCTGTCAATGGGATAGGTATTGTTGCCACGGGCTCCACTGATCTCGGGATCTGGAATTACATCCAGTGCATAGTACCAGTCTCCGCGAACACTTAAATTCTGACCACTTATCTTAAACTGGGCAAGCTCCTCATTGCATATTAACGTGTCTGTTGCCTCTACCAGGATATCCGGAACAGGATTGACCCAGACTACAACGGTAGTGACAATGCCGTTGTTACACCAGTCACCATCATCATCCTGGATCCGTGGTGTAAAGATAAAGGTCACGCTGCGTGCCACGTCATCAGTATTATTCAATGTATAGTTGTAGATAGCATCACCTGTAAATGGCTCGATAATGGGAAGAATTCCCACAATTCCCGGATCTACCTGAATCTCCAGATTACCATCCCAGTCTCCGCGAATATCGTAGTTCGGATTTCTTAACTGAAGCGTTACATCGTCCCCGTCGCATAATACCGTATCACTTACCGTCACTCTTGCCTCAGGAGTTGGGTTAACCCAGATCACTATGGTTGTATCGTTCCCGCCTGCACAAACATCAGGATCAGGTGTTTTCACCGGAGTGAAGGTATATTCAACTTTATGTACGATGGTATCATTGTTGATCAGTGGATCAATCAGAAGAGTGTCAGTTATACCATTTATATCGGCTCTGGCACCAGTGATCTCAAGATCAGGATTAACAACCAGGTTGTATTCCCATTGTCCATTCAAAAACGCGTTTGGATTGTTGATCCAGATAACTGCAGGCTCCCCATTACAGAGAATAGAATCTTCAGCATGCACCCTGATTGCCGGAGTCGGGTTCACCCAGACCCGGATGGTGGTATCAATTCCATTTTCGCAATCTGATCCCAGGTCATCGGGAGAAATACGCGGGGTAAAGTGATAATCCACAAAGTGGTACATAGTATCATTGTTGATCAATTGATCGGTATGTACCAGGTCTGTATAGTCTCCATCCACCAAATCTCCGGTTACATGAATCCCGTAATCGATTGTGAGGTTATACAACCAGTTACCCCTGATGGGAACATTCGGATTGCGAACAAAGAGATTAATAAAGTCTTCGTTACAGATCACCGTATCGGCCGTATTTACCCTGATCTCAGGTGTTGGATTCACCCAGATGGTTACGTCTATTGAATTCCCAATACAATGAAGACTGTTATCAGAATAAGTTGTATGAGGATAAATCGTATAAACTACTTCATGAACAATTGTATCATTATTATTCAGTAGCTGCTGGATATTTTGGTCAATACTATTTCCATTTCCAACAGAATTGAACTCCCCGGAGATGTGACCACTCGGATCATTTACAGTCCATGTATACCTGATCTCATGCGTAGGAACAGTAGTTGTCGAAAGGTCTATATCTGTGGAAATATTGTTACATAAGACATCATCAAGATCTACTGTGAAAATATCCGGAGTTGGCTCAAACCAGATCGTAACATCATAGGTGCGGGGGGCACATGTTCCATTGGTCTCTGTCCAGCGGAACACATAGGTGCCATAAAGAGTTACCGTAACATCACTGGTCGGTGAGGTCGGGGTAGCAAACACCGGAGCTGGATCTGGTCCACTCACATAGCTCCACTGTGCTGTACTGCCTCCATGCTCACTACCTACCTGGTAAGGATGGGCAACACCATCCAGGGCCCAGGTCAGAACACCACACAGATCCTGATCCGTAGCTGCAGTAGCCCCATTGGGATCCTCATTAAAGTCGATCGTAACATCATAGGTACGGGGGGCACATGTACCATTGGTCTCTGTCCAGCGGAACACATAGGTGCCATAAAGGGTGACCGTGACATCACTGGTAGGTGATGTCGGGCTTGCAAATACAGGTGCAGGATCAGGACCACTCACATAACTC
>CAYWGP010000073.1:0-10639 GCA_964458155.1 uncultured Bacteroides sp. | reverse complement strand
TTTCAAAAATATGCAATAGGAGTTATCATTTCTTTGACAAACGGAATATCTTTCTACATGAATTGCATAAAACCGGTGAAAAACAGAGGGGTCGCCCAACATGTGGGCATTCCGGCTACATCCCGAAAGTGACGAATAACGCTGAAACGTAGATGAATGCAAAAAATACGGCGATAAAACCCTGAAAATTGCAACCAATTAAAAAAAGTGTCGTATAATTATGCTGGTAAATGATTATTTAAGATTTGCGCTTAAAATCTTATTTACCGGGGGGGCTCCAGACAGGGGCCCCTTTTTGATTATCAGGCACTTATAGCTTTCTTATGCTATTTCTGCAAAACCTGAAAAGTCAGATTTGTAGGGTGTTCAGGGGACCGGTAGACCCTGTGAGTTGCTTTTTGAAAGGCATCCTCATCACATGTATAAATGTTAGTAAAAGTCTGGGGATTCCTGTCGAATAATGGAAACCAACTGCTTTGAATCTGGATCATGATCCGGTGTCCTGCCTTAAATGTGTGGTTTATATCAGGGAGTGTGAATGAAACTCTGGTGACTTCTCCAGGTTGAAAAGGTTCTGGATGCTCAAAGCTATTCCGGTATTTACCCCTGAAGATATCAGCTCTGACCAGCATCTGGTAGCCTCCAACTTCTATCTCTCTCTGCTTTAATCCGCGCTGATCTGCGGTATCAGGAAGGAGATCAACTAATTTAACCACCCAGTCGGCATCTGAGCCAGTTGTGGATACAAAGAGTTCCACTTCAACAGGTCCTGCCAGGGTAATCTCTTTTTCAAGAACTTCCCCTTTGTATACCAGGACATCGGGACGCGTAGAGGCAAAGCGCTGATCTTCGGTCATGTACCGGCCATTGTAAAACGACCGGGCACTCAGAAAAGGAGCTGTATAGGGGACCGGTTTATCCGGGTCGCTGATAAACTCATCAAACGCTTCGGAATTCGCTTCGGGAGTACTCCATGAAAGCCTTCCTTCATCATCCAGCCAGATCTGTTTCTCCCTTATATGCTCAGGGGGCCAGCTCTCATAAGTTTTCCACTCACTCTTTCCTGTATCAAATACCCAGGCTTCAGGTAGATTCAGTTCGCCTTTTCCTTTCAGGTAATAGCTGAAGAAAGGGTATTCAATCTCGTGCTGATAGAAATATTTGTCCTCTTCATTGAAGGGAATCAGACTTGGATTGTTATAATCGGGCGAAGTCCAGCCGCCATGTGTCCAGGGTCCCATAACCAGGTGGTTGGTGGCTTCCGGATTATTTTGTTCAATGGTCCCATAGGTATGCAGTGCACCTGAAAGATCCTCACCATCGTACCATCCGCCTACAGTTAGCACAGCCGGAGAAATATCATTCAAATGGTTCAGGGTACTCCTGGATTGCCAGAATTCATCGTAATCGGGATGCTCGGTAAACTGGTTCCAGAAATCAATGTTGCCTTCCAGGTATTTTTCGTTGGCATTTTTCACTGGTCCCATATCCAGGAAAAAATGATAGGCATCTCCAGATGTATACGAGGGACGTGTTCCCCTGCGGATTGTGGGTTCTGGTCGCTCCTGCCCGAAAACCTGGAAGAAATTGAAACTGAGTGGCAGTGTGAGAGCCCCGTTATGATGCATATCGTCCCAGAGGAACCAATCAGAAATGGGGGCCTGGGGACTGGTGCAAACCATGGCAGGGTGGGCGTTGATGGATCCCATTACTGCATAGAATCCCGGGTAAGAAACTCCATACATCCCCACCTTACCATTGTTATTTTCAATGTTGTTAATTAACCACTCAACGGTATCCCAGGTATCGCTTGTTTCGTCCACATCCTTCTTACTCTGATATGAGCTGAGCACGGGCCGCATATCCACAAATTCTCCTTCGGACATAAATTTTCCCCTTACATCCTGAAATACAAATATGTATTTATCTTTTTCCAGCAAATCATTGGCCGATAAACGACGCCGCATCCTGTTTCCGTAAGGGCCGATGGAGTAGGGGGTGCGCTGCATCAGGATGGGGTAGGTCTCCGATTTATCTTTGGGTGTATATACAATAGTAAAAAGCTTTATACCATCTCTCATTTCAATCTGGTATTCAGCTTTACTATAGTTAGCTTCTACCTCATTCTGAGCCAGTCCTTTTAAGGCTGAAATGGCAAAAAGTATAAGAAGCAGCAGAGTTTTATTTCTGTCCATATAGTCTGAATAATAAAATTAAGCGCAGAAGATAGTCAACTTTTTTCCAGAAGTGCCATGGCAATATATTCCCATTCTTCAGCCGGGGAGATGTCAGGCAAACTTCGCCCTGCATTCCGGTACCAGTAAGATGCATTCCCCGTATCACCTTCTACCCTGTGAAGGTAGGCATGTACCCATGATCCATCGGTGGATGGGTCATTCTGGGCAATCCGGTGAGCATTTGCCCAATCACCAGCCGATTCCAGCAGCAAAGATTGCAACAGAAGTGGGATATCATCTGGAAATGAACCAGTTTCTTTCCAGGTCAGTAGCTGTTCAAATGAGATCATCTTTCTAAGGTTTATGAGCTAAAGTTAAAAAAAAGGCTGTCTCAATAACATCATGAGACAGCCTTTTACTGCTGGCAGAAAACTAAGTTCGCCCTTTATAATGAATAGGGCTTCCTGTATTCGTACTGAAGAAGTGCTTCTGCGGCTCCGTCAGCATCATTTACAAAAGTTTGTGTTACAGGATCCCACTGTATGGCATGTCCCAGCTCACAGGCAATGTTCCCCAGGGTGCACACTGTACATGAACTGTGTCCGATCTCCACCGGAACGATGGGATCTACACGATTTCTTACGGCGTCGATGAAATTCTGGTGGTGTGAACCTTTGGATTCATAGGGCACATCACTGTCACCGTCTTCACTCACCGGAGGCATCAACGAGTCGTCAGAAGCCTGGTAATATCCCCTGGATACTGCAATCCAGCCCTTGTCGCCCATGAACTTCACCCCTTTGGTCATTTCTTCATTGAAGGGCTCGGAAGTAAGTATAACACCATTCTTGTATGTAAAGGTCATGTATTCACTGCCATCCCCGATGGGTGCAATTTCAACCGGACCGCTTCTGTCCATTCCCAAACCCCACTGGGCAATATCAAACATATGTGCACCCCAGTCGGTGGTAAATCCTCCACCCATCTCTTTATACCAGCGCCATCCGCCCCAGAATTCTTCGTCTTTTGGAGGATTGAGACTAATGGGTGGATTCAGTTCCTTGTTGTAATGAATATCTCCGGGAAGAGGTCCGAGCCATAGATCCCAGTTCAGGTCTTCTGGCACCGCTTCTGCGGGTAAGTTGTAAGGTATGGGAGGTGCACCAACATAGGCATTAACCAATTCAATCTTACCAAGAGATCCATCTTGAACCAGCTTTACTGCATGCTGGAAATTGGGATCAGAACGCTGTTGACTTCCAATACCAACTATTCTGTTGGTACTTCTGACGGTTTTGACCAGTTCCTGTCCTTCCTTAATGGTGAAGGTCATAGGCTTCTCCAGGTAGACATCTTTTCCTGCTTTACAGGCTTCAATAGCCACCAGCGCGTGCCAGTGGTCCGGGATGGCTACCACAACAGCATCAATATCCGGTCTTGCGAGTAATTCACCATATTCCTCATAGGTAAGTACTTCAACACTCTTTTCAGTTTTTGTGTAAAACTCATTGACCCTGTTCTCAAACCGGGTACGCTTTCTGCCGTAAACATCACATCCGGCCACTACTTTCACGCCTTCGATATTAATAAAAGCGTTTAGAAGGAACATGGCCTGACGGCCCAGCCCGATAAAGCCTAGAGTTATATCGCTGCCGCTTGCTGCGGGCTTCACGCAGGATGACAGAGAAGGGATCATGGCTATTCCTGCCATTGCTGTGGCAGTGCTGCCTACGAATCTTCTCCTTGAGTAAATCTGGGGATGTTTCTTTTTCATAAGATCTGATCTAATATTAATATTTATAAAATCAATGATTTCAAAAATAGTAAGGATTCTTTTATCTCTATTGTTAACAGAGTACTTTTTTTATATTTACAGAAACATTCCTTACATGACAGATTCTTTTCAGTTTTCCTCCCTTCCCAAGATTATTTTTGGTCCGGGGAAGCGAAACGAACTGGCGGCAGAAGTAAATAGCAGGGGCAAAAGGGTTTTGCTCCTTACTGGATCATCCTCTGTTCATAACTCCGGGCATGGCGATGAGCTGATTAGTTCTTTGAGGGCAGCAAATCTGGAAATGAAACATGAAGTCATAGCCCATGAGCCATCTCCTTCTCTCATTGATCAGATTGCAGATAAATACAGGCATTCTGGAATCCAGGTTGTTGTGGCTGTTGGGGGAGGGAGCGTAATGGATGCAGGCAAGGCAGTTTCAGCCATGATTCCCGTGGAAGGAAGCATACGTGATTATCTGGAAGGTGTGGGAGTTAAGAAACATCCCGGCCATAAGATACCATTTATTGCTATGCCCACAACATCGGGTACAGGAAGTGAAGTGACGAAAAATGCTGTGATATCAGAAGTGGGTGAGGAAGGGTTTAAAAAATCCCTTCGACACGAAAATTTTATTCCTGAACTGGCCCTTATTGATCCGGAGATGATGCTTTCGTGTCCTGCAAAATTAACTGCTGCTTCCGGAATGGATGCTTTCTCGCAGTTACTGGAATCCTATGTCTCAACAAAAGCCAATCCTATTACCGATGCGCTGGCTCTGCAGGGACTAAAACAAGTAAAGAAGTATTTGCTCAGGGCCTACCTGGAGGGAGAACAGAACCTGGAAGCACGTTCAGGAATGGCGCTTGCGGCTATGTTTTCGGGGATTACACTGGCACATGCCGGGCTTGGCCTGGTGCATGGCTTTGCATCACCGCTCGGAGGATTTTACCACATTCCCCATGGGGTTGCCTGTGGTTCTTTGATGGCTCCGGTTTTTGCAGCAACAATTGATAATCTCTCAGACCAGCCTGATCATCCAGCTATAAAGAAGTTGATAATAGTCAGTAAGGTTTTTGCTGACTTTAAATACAAACAGGACCTGGAATACCTTCAGGCTTTCAAGGAAAAATTAAGTCATATTTCCACCATTCTGGAAGTACCAATGTTATCAGAATTTGGCTTGACAGAAGAAGGGATTCAAAAGGTTGCAGATTGTACCACGCATAAATACCATCCGGTAAAATTGACCAGCGATCAGATGACCAATGCTTTGAGAATCAGGATCTGATTAATCTTTAATTTCAAGGGATTTCACATTCTCTTCTTCTATGCAGAAGTAGTGTTCGTAGATATGCTTCTCCTCCAGGGTATTGAAAGCAGCTCCGGAAACAGCTCTGTTAAAATCCTTCACCTTCCACACATCTTTATTGATAAAGGGATTAAGTGCGGGATTATAATTGATGGTTGTGCCGTCTTTAAAAAATTTTATGGGATCCTCATCATGATCTTCCATCAGCACAATCAGGCTGTCGTAATAGAACGAAAAATAAGTAAATCCATCAAGGCAGTCGCAATCAAGAGAGTAAAAATCGTCAGAAACTCCCGGTTGGATTAAGTCAGCATTGGTGAAATTAGATGAGTATGGCATCACGTAGATAGGGATGGTTGTCTCATTCTTTATGGAGATCCAGGATTGTTCATCACCGGCACATCCCGACAGGATAATCAACACTAGTAAGCACATAAATCCCCTCATATCCTGTTATTTAGCTAACTCAATCCCTGTATTTGACAAGAATAACTTGATGGATATGGCCAGGAGGATAATCCCAAAGAATTTTCTGAGAATATGCAGGCCGTTTGGTCCAAGTATTCGTTCAAAAAAGGTTGTGAGCCTGAGCACAAGATAGACAATTATCATATTTAAAGAAAGCGCAATCAAAATATTTGCTAAGTGATACTCGGCACGCAGCGAGAGAAGGGTGGTTATAGATCCTGCTCCGGCGATAAGGGGAAAGGCGATTGGCACAATGGCGCCACTTCCTCCGCTCTCGTGTTTGAAGAGTTGAATTCCAAGGACCATTTCCAGCCCCATCAGCAGGAGAATGATTGAACCAGCAATGGCAAAGGAGGAAATATCCACTCCAAATAGTCCAAGTAAGGGTTCACCTATAAACAGGAACAACAGCATGATGAAGTAGGCTACAAGGGTTGTTTTGCCAGGATAGATGGCGCCGGTCTTTTCCTTAATATCCAGGATGATTGGTATTGAACCCAGAATATCAATGATGGCAAAAAGCACCATGAAAGCTGCCAGGATTTCCAGTACACTGAGATGCATTGTTGTAGTGAGTTTAGTTCCGGCAACAAAGATTAACTTTTGTAGTGAATTAGATACTACAAAAATGGCATATCATGTACTTTTCTTTTCTATAACATACAAGCTAAAGAATCGCTAAGTTTTCGTTTTTATGGTACAACCGATGGCCTTTGTAGTGGCAGGATCCGGATTGAGACCTGAGATCACCGCAGCAATGGCGATTTCCAGGTATTTCTCGGTTACCGATGCAGGATCCATGGCATTGTCATCTATGGCACCTATATAGGCTACCTTGAATTTCCCACCATTGTTCTGCAATAGAAAGACATGAGGTGTCCTTGAAGCCCCATAGCCTTTATATATCTCCTGGCTTTCATCTTTCAGGTAGGGGAAGGGATAGTCCTCCTCATCAGCCCTCTCCCTCATTCTTGCAAAAGAGTCATCCGGAGAAATCGCATCATCATTCGGATTAATCGCCACAACGGGAAATCCCTGGCTGGCATAGCTTTGATGCAGTGCTATGATCCTTTGCTCATAGGCTTTTGAAAATGGACAGGGATTGCAGGTAAACACAAGAATTACCCCTTTCTGGTCGCCATAATCTGAAAGCGAAACAGTGGTTTCATCCACATTCTTCAAAGAAAAATCAATTGCATTGTCGCCTGGTTTCAAACCGGCATTCACCATTAACAGAGCCATCAGGCTTATAAGCGAAGTAAGAATCGTTTTTTTCATCCTATTGTTTGATTTGTGAAACATAATCAAATAATTCATCCCGGCTTAATTCCTTTTCGAGGAATACCCTGCGCTCACCGTTATAAATGAGTGTGGCAGGAATTGCTCCGGACCAAAGTGGATCAATACGGTCTATCCAGGAATTATAGTCAAGATCAGTCATAAGAAGTACTTCTGCACTTATATTTTTTTCTTTCAGGAAAGGGACAACTCTTTTTTCGGCCTGGTCAGGAAAATCCAGGCTAACCAGAATTACTTTCACATGCAAAGAATCAAATTGCCTGTGCAGCTCTTCAAAATACCCTATTTCTTTTACGCAGGGCGAACACCATGTTGCCCAGAAATTTACCACGTAAGTTGTATCATTAAAATTGTGAGTAAGAGCTTTCAGGACATCACTGTTCACCTCCTTAAAGGACTGCGCGTTGCTCTGACTGAAGCTCAGCATGCAGCAAAGTATAAATGCAATACCGTATCTCATCCTTCATTAAACATTTGAGCAACCTTTATTGTTTAATTAAGCATTAAACAATAACACTGTAAGTTTATAACTTAAAACCTATATGCAAATGCCCTTTACACTGGAAATTGGAGCTACTGCTCCCGATTTTAGGCTCCCTGCAACAGATGGCCTCAGCTATGCCTTATCAGATTTTAAAGAGGAGTTCCTGGTAATCTTCTTTACATGTAACCACTGTCCGTATGTGATTGGATCTGACGAGGTAAGCAGGGCAAGCGCTTTGCGTTTTGCTTCTGAGGGAGTCAGGTTTATCGGAATTAATTCCAATAGCGCCGCAACCTATGAGGAGGACGATTTTTCACATATGGTAAGCCGCATGGAGGAGCAAAACTTTCCCTGGCTGTATTTATATGATGAGAGTCAGGATGTAGCCATGGCCTATGGTGCTCTTCGAACTCCTCACTTCTATGTATTCAACCGGGAGCGGAAACTCCTATACACGGGCCGGGGCGTCGATCAGCCCAAAGATTCGAGCAGAATTACAGTTAATGACCTTGACAGGGCTCTGGAGGAGGCTGTAAAGGGATTACCGGTATCGGTGCCGGTAACTAATCCCATTGGATGCAATGTGAAGTGGGAAGGGAAGGATAAACACTGGATGCCAGCTGATGCCTGCGACCTGATCTGATCAGGCTGTATAAACTCTGCGAATCTGTTTCTTGCCCAGATGTATCCTGCTTTTAACGGTCCCGATGGGAATATCCATTCGCTGGGCAATCTCCTTGTATGAATAACCAGACAGGAACATCTTTATTGGCTTTTTATAGCTTCCCGGTAACATGCCGATAATTTCGTGCAGCTCTTTGCTTTCAAGCTGGTCATAAGGTGTGCCTTCAGACCCGTTTGATGGTGAGGCATAATTATTCAACTCCTCACTGTCATGGATGAGCTGCCGGTAATGACTGCTTCTAAGGTAATTGATATAGGTATTCTTGAGAATTGTGTAGAGCCAGGCTCTGATGTGGTCATTGTTGTGAAGCCTGTTGCGATTTTTCAGTGCCTTAAAACTGGTTTCCTGGACAAGATCAAGGGCATCTTCCCTGTCTTCGGTTAGTTGCAGGGCATAATAATAGAGTTGCTCCTGTAGTTGAACCAGATCATACATGAAATAGTCCGGATCGAATTTGTTTTCCCCGGTATTCATTGCCTGAGCAGCTTAATTTTTAGTAAATTACGAAATTATACAGTACGAATCAACTTGCTTATCCGGAATAGTTTTCACATTTTTATAACTATCTAATATGTCAGTATTAAAAATCAAAAAAATTATAAGATGACTAAGAAAATTTCATTGCAAGTAGTGGCCTCTTTATTGGTGGCGTTATTCGCCTGTAATCTACAGGCTCAGACTATGCTTTCTAAGTGGGACAAGGCAGATGGTTTTGTTTTACTCTTTGATGGAGAGACCAGTGAGGGTTGGAGGGGATACCAGAAGGATTTATTTCCGGAAAGATGGATTATAGAAGATGGAACACTCCACTTTAACCCCGAAGCTGAAGGAAGCAGGGGGGATATCGTTTACGACAAAAAATTCAAGAACTTTCACTTAAAGCTGGAATGGAAGATTGCCGAAGGAGGAAATTCCGGGATCTTTTACCTGGGTTCTGAAGATAAGGCCTTCAATGCCATTTACCAGACTGCTCCGGAGATGCAGGTACTTGACAATGAGCTGCATCCCGATGCCAAGCTGGGAACAGACGGGAACCGCAAGTCAGGATCCCTCTATGACCTGATCCCGGCCGACCCACAGAATTCCAAGGGTGCCGAAAAATGGAACAGTGCAGAGGTAATCTGTAAGGATGGCCATGTGATTCATATGCAGAACGGAGAGAAAGTAGTGGAGTGCCAGTTCGGAACACAAATGTGGAGTGCACTTGTGGCACGTTCAAAATTCCCAGGTCTGAATCCGGATTGGGTAAATTTACAGGAAGAGGGTGTTATCGGCCTCCAAGATCATGGTGACCATGTTTGGTACAGGAACATAATGATTAAAATACTCTAAATCAAAACTAATGCAAAGCAGAAGAACGTTTATGAAGAGCGCAGCTTTAGCTGCTGCAACTGTTTCAGCGGGACAGGTAGTAAATGCAAAAAATATCATAAGCAATCCGATAATTCAGGAACACGGAGCCGGGGAATTATTCTTTGATATTTCACTGGCGCAATGGTCACTGAATAAAGCCTTGTTTGGTGGCCAGCTGGACAATCTGGATTTTCCGGCTTATGCCAGGGATAAATTTGACATACATGCGGTTGAATATGTAAACCAGTTCTTTAAAGATGCCGATACAGAATATATAAAAGGCCTTTTGAAGCGCACCCAGGATATAGGTGTCAAGAATGTATTGATTATGGTTGATGGTGAAGGCAACCTGGGAGATACGGATGAAGAAAGGAGAAAGAAGGCAGTTGAGAACCATTACAGGTGGGTGGAGCACGCTCACATTCTTGGTTGTCATTCCATTCGGGTGAATGCCGGAGGCAGGGGGACCGCGGAAGAAGTTGCCTATGCTGCTACAAGGAGCCTCAGAACTTTGAGTCAGTTCGCAGCTGACTACAGCATCAATGTAATCGTTGAAAATCATGGTGGTTACTCATCCAGGGCCAGCTGGCTTGTTTCTGTGATCAGGAATACCGGCATGGTTAACTGTGGTGTGCTTCCCGATTTCGGTAATTTCGTTGTAGACCGCAGACCGGGAGGAGAGAAATATGACCTATACCTGGGAATGACGGAGCTGATGCCTCTTGCTAAAGGAGTCAGTGCCAAATCCCATAACTTTGATGAAGAGGGCAATGAGGTTGATAAGGATTTCTATCGACTTCTGAAAATTGTGAAGGATGCAGGATTCAGGGGATACATTGGAATTGAGTATGAAGGCAGGGATTTAACTCAGGATGAAGGAGTTATGGCCACCAAAAATCTGCTTATCAAGGCGGGTAAGGCTGTCACAGGGGGGAGCTCTGAAGAAGAGGCTTAGTTAGCGGCTTTTAAGGTAGACCTCAATATTACGTGCTATCTTTTCCACAAGGAGTTCCCTGGACTCCTTTGAGGCCCAGGCCATATGAGGAGTGATCAGGATCTTATCCTTATCAAAAAGTTTAAGCATCGGGTT
>CAYWGP010000072.1:0-29232 GCA_964458155.1 uncultured Bacteroides sp. | reverse complement strand
TCATGTGGAGCGGCATACCGACTACTACATCATGGTTTACGATTGCGGTGGTGAAACCAATGTAAAAGGATATTTGATGGCGCACCGGGATAAGCTTGTTTCCACTGGTTACAGCATGATCATAGGCTTGAGGGATGCCTATCCCAATTTCCACCGTGAAGAAATTCCTAAATTAATCAGAGGATTGAATTACAGACTCCCGCAGAAGCGGGCAGCAACCCATATCTACCTGGCCATTATGGAAACCGAAGCCTGGTTTCTTGGCGAGTACAGACACCTGAAGAAGATTAGTGCCAAGCTGACTCCCCAATATATCGAGAAACGGCTGGGATTTAATCCCCGGACAGAGAATATGGAGGACAGGGATCATCCGTCGGCAGATATGAAAGCTGCCTACCAGCTTGTGGGACATGACTATACGAAGAAAAAGGACCGCCTTAATGCAGTGGTCAGTAAACTGGACTTCAACTATTTCACCCACGATCTGGCCAATAAAATGCCAAGCCTTGGCGCCTTTGTGGAGGGCCTGAGGAAATTTTTCCAGGAGGACATGTAAGTTTGAAAGCATGGATAGGACTGATGTCGTTAATGAACTAATGGAGGCTCTTTCGGATCTTGGCAGTGCTGAAAGAAGGGAGAAATCCAGGACTTATTTTCCCACCTCACAGAAGGTGTTGGGAGTCACCAATCCGGATATTAAAGAACTGATCAAAGAGCTTAAAAAGCAGTATTCGGACTGGAATCCTTCGAACTGGATCGCGCTCTGCAAAGCACTGGTTGCCACTGGCGTTTTTGAATGCCAGGTAATGGCTTTTGAGTTGATCGGAAGGGACCGGAAGCTGCTGGAAGCCCTGGAATACGAGGATCTTTCAGCTCTGGGAAGGAACCTGGATAACTGGGCTTCAGTGGATCACTATACTGTGGGTATTTTCGGGGTCCTGTGGGGCAGAGGAGTTGTACAGGATAGTCATATTGATACGCTGCTTAAATCAGACAATTTCTGGGACCGCAGGGTGGCTGTGGTTTCCACCGTGGCATTGAACCTGAAGTCCCGCGGAGGCAAGGGCGATACAGCCCGTACCATTGCAGTGTGTGAAAGGGTGGTTGATGATCGCCACGATATGATACAGAAGGCTCTCTCATGGGCTCTAAGGGAGCTTTCCAGGAGGGATCGTGATGCGGTCCTGACCTTTATGGAACAATATGAGAAGCGACTGGCTAACAGGGTGGTCAGGGAGGTAAATCATAAACTTGAATTCGGCACCAAAAACTAAGCCGGTAGTTTCAACGATTTTCTGTTAATAACTTAGCTGGTTTTCAGTGCTTTCCGGCCTAGGATAAACGATTTTTTTTGCTACTTTTACATGAATTATTGAGAAGCTTGAAATTGATTTTTAAACAATTGAAAATCAGCTATTTAAAAATAGATATTGCTTTAAGAAACACAGAGGGGACGGAAACCGCTAAGAGGTTTATCGAAGGGAACATAATCAAATAAAAATAAAGGAAGTAAAAATGGTGGTTTTTTGATCATCATTTGAGAACATAAAGCAGAGAGATAATGAGCGAAGAGTTGAACAAAAAGGATTATTCAGCGGAAAGTATTCAGGTCCTGGAAGGTCTTGAAGCGGTACGAAAGCGTCCTGCTATGTATATTGGCGATGTAAGTGAAAAAGGGTTACATCACCTGGTGTATGAAGTGGTAGATAATTCCATCGATGAGGCCCTGGCAGGTCATTGCTCGCAGATTGATGTAACTATCAATGAAGATAACTCCATCACTGTTGTGGATGATGGTCGGGGTATACCCATTGATATCCATGAGAAGGAAGGCAAATCTGCCCTGGAGGTAGTGATGACTGTACTTCATGCCGGTGGTAAGTTTGATAAAGATTCCTACAAAGTATCGGGAGGGCTTCATGGTGTTGGGGTCAGCTGCGTAAACGGACTTTCAGAGGAATTGAAGGCCGAGGTACACAGAGATGGGAAAGTCTATGTTCAAACCTATCAGTGTGGTATTCCCGACGATGATGTTAAAGAGGTAGGAACTACCGATAAAACAGGAACAATTGTCACTTTCAAACCCGACACCAGCATATTCACTGTTACCGAATACAAGTACGAAATCCTTGCATCCCGCTTAAGGGAGCTGGCTTTCCTGAATAAGGGAATCCGTCTCAATATCACCGATTTGCGAGAGAAAGAGGAGAACGGAAACGGAAACGGAAACGGTGATGGAAATGGAGAGAATGGTTTTCGTCACGATGAATTCTATTCCGAGGAAGGTCTGAAAGAGTTTGTAGCCTTTCTGGATGCTACCAGGGAGAAACTCATTGAAGAGCCTGTGCACATTGAAACGGAGAAGAATGATGTGCCGGTGGAGATAGCACTGCAGTACAATACCTCATTCTCGGAGAATGTACACTCCTATGTCAATAATATCAATACGATAGAAGGTGGCACACACCTTTCTGGGTTCAGAAGGGGACTTACCCGTACGCTGAAGACTTATGCGGAGAAATCCGGAATGCTTGCCAAACTGAAGTTTGATATCAGCGGGGATGACTTTCGTGAAGGCCTGACAGCCATTATCTCTGTAAAGGTTGCCGAACCCCAGTTTGAAGGTCAGACCAAGACCAAATTGGGCAATTCAGATATTATGGGTGTGGTGGATCAGGCAGTGAGTGCTTCACTGGCACACTACCTGGAGGAGCATCCAAAAGATGCCAAGCAAATAGTAAGCAAAGTGATTCTTGCTGCCACAGCTCGCCATGCAGCCCGGAAAGCAAGGGAGCTGGTTCAGCGTAAAAATGTATTGTCCGGCGCCGGACTTCCGGGTAAGCTGGCAGACTGCTCTGAGAAAGATCCGGCCCTTACTGAGATCTATCTGGTGGAGGGTGACTCTGCGGGGGGAACAGCCAAGCAGGGCAGAGACAGAGCTTTCCAGGCGATTATGCCTTTAAGGGGGAAAATCCTGAACGTTGAGAAGGCCATGGCGCATAAGATCTATGAGAATGAAGAGATCAAGAATATCTTTACAGCCCTGGGAGTAAAGATGGGAACCGAGGAGGACAGCAAAGCCTTAAATCTTGAAGGATTGCGTTACCACAAGATCATCATTATGACGGATGCTGACGTGGACGGATCCCACATTGCCACGCTGATTATGACCTTCTTCTTCAGGTATATGAATGATCTGATAATGAATGGATACCTCTACATTGCCACACCACCTCTCTACCTGGTGAAAAAGGGTAAAAATGAGCGTTACTGCTGGAGTGAAGAGGAGCGTGAAGCTTTTGTTGAAGAAGTAGGTGGCGGAAAAGAATCTGGAATCCATGTCCAGCGCTATAAGGGTCTGGGTGAGATGAATGCAGAGCAACTCTGGGATACTACCATGAATCCGGAGAACAGAACCCTCAGGCAGGTAAGCATCGACAGTGCTGCTGAAGCCGACCGTATCTTTTCCATGCTGATGGGTGATGAGGTTCCGCCACGCAGGGAATTTATCGAGAAGCATGCCAAGTATGCCAATATCGATGCCTAGGTGTCGATAAGGACTTATTATATTGAAAATGAGGGGCTGTTGTCCCTCATTTTTTTTCTCATCTACCTGATAGGGTCCCCGCAATACTCTTTTCGCTGGCACTTAAGGCAGTGTTTTCCCATCCAGACATCGTCAAATTGTTTCATGATCATTTTCACCATTGCAGGATCGCCTGTTACAATTCCAGATTCAAAATTGCGGGTATTTGCGCCCTTGATACCAAGTCCGGCACCGGTAAGATTTGCCGAGCCCGTATAAGCAATTCTGCCATCGATAATGATATGCTTAAAATGAACCCTGGGACAGAGTTGCCTTTCAATACCTTCCCAAAGATTGGGATACCTGTCGAAGCTTTTCCTGAAGTTTGGACCTGGTTCTTTTGCATGTAAAAGCCTGATAGCAACTCGCTTCTTGCTTAAATCGTTCAGAACAGAAAGGAAGGATCTTACGTGGCCTTTATAGTGCACATGCATGTCCTTTATATCAGCCGTGCCTATCCAGACAAAAGACTCAGCCTTCGAAATGGGCTGGATGACCTCACTGAATAAATGCTCATTTGTTATGAATCGCAGGTCCATGTCTTGTTTCAATCCTTCTGATTCTCAAAAGTATTTTATTTGTTTGGCATACTAAATTCCGCCATCATTGGATAATGGTCAGAAAGCATATGCGTTCCTTCCTGGTTGAAGATTTCAACTTTACGACATGTTTTTGCCAGAGCCGGACTGGCCAGAATGTAATCAATACGTACCCTTTCTTTTACAATTGTATGAGGTGTGTGCCCGTATTTCCCTGTTAATATTGGTGTGGGAAAGGTATAGGCTTCCTGCAGGTCAATTTTGCCTAAACAGAGGTCAATGGAAGGACAAGCAAGAAATTCAGACATTACTGCATAATCAAACTCACCCAGGCGGAGGTTGGAGTATTCAGTGTTTTTGTTTTTCAGGTATTTATTCTTCAACTCTGTGTTATTTTCCATCCAGTATGCGTCATATGGGGACTGGGAATTAAAGTCGCCAAGTATGATATAAGAATTGCCTTTATTGTTTTTTATTCTTTCGCGTATTTGTTTTGCTTCACCTGATCTTATGATGCAATCTGCCGGAGACAGGTGAACAATATAAAAATCAATACCAAAGGTTTCGCAATGCAGTAATCCGTGCCAGAATGGCTTCTCAATGCGCTCCAGCAGCTTAATAGGTTTGCTTGAGGTAAGGGCTGTTGGATAGCCTTCTGTTTTTAACAGCTGTACGTATTGATGACCCCATTGCAGTGCATCTTCTCTTAGTTTTTCCTCTGAATATCCACATAATTCCTGCAGGGCAAGGACATCTGGCTTTTTAGTTTTTATCCATTCGATAAATTTTTCATGACGAATCGAGTCCTTGCCCCAGTCAAAACCATTCCAGATGTTGTAGGTCATAATTTTCAGGGACTGGGTATCCTGACTTTGTGCAAATGCAAAGTCCGCAAACAGAACCAGGATAAGAAGTAATAATGTATTTTTCTTGATTCTCTTCAAACTTATAAGTTTTGCAAATTTTCTTTTACCTGAGGATAAATGCGCATGGCATTTTTATAATATATCTTTTCCAGCACCTCTTCGGGTAGTTCAAGTCCTTGAATTTCAGGTCCTCCAAAAAAGCCTCCCTTCACAGTATCTCCTGTTTCTAAAATCCGGAAAGCCCTGTTGTATTGCCCGGCCCTCAGGCTTGATTCGTCTTTATCCATCCATTTACCTATATCGGTGCCAAATAAGATTCTGTCAGACCACTCAATCATAAAGGATCGCAGGTTATCCCGGTTTACCAGGTGGTAATACTGAAAAGTTGCCGCCAGATCAATGTGGAGGTTGGGGAAAGTAGCCAGCAGGTTTCGCAGGTAATCTATCTGGGCATCCTGACAAATAAGCCAGTTAGCATGAGCAACAACTGCAATAAGGCCGGGATGCTTCTCAAGAACATTCCTCCAGGCGTTTATTTCCGCCCAGTATTCTATTGGATCGGCAAGCCAGCTGGTTCTGTCTTCCCAGGGACCATTGGGATCTGCTATGTGTATGGAAGCCAGCAGGAAACCGATTCGTTCCAATTCGGAAAAAGTAGCTTCATGTGCAGGGTCATCAATATATGCAAACCCATCTTCCTTATTGTCGAGTTTACGGTACCAGGGGCCTGACCAGATTTTATAACCGACAAAGCCCTGCTTCTGCTTAGCTTCCAGTTCTTCGGGAGCATATCTCAGTCCGTCATGGGCAGAATAATCAGCAATTGCACATAACATACGACCTTTGCTGGCGTCCCTTACATAAGCTGTGTTTTCAATGGGGTCTTTTGCGCCCCCCAGGTTGATCCACATAGCCAGGTCGATATCGCTCTGGTCCAGTAAGATTTCCCTTAATTCGAGACAATTGGCTATCCCTGTCAGATCATTCCCGAAGTGTGTGTGTACATCTACCCGGGGAATATCCGGATACCTGGTTATGAACTGTGCAGAAGCAGATGCAAGGAAAAAAATATGCAACAAACTGATGATCAGGGCTTTCATACTTATATACTTTTTGTTTTTTTACTCAATGATACAGGGTGCTAATAATAAATATCCAGGATATCCAGGATACTTAAATGTTGATTTAATCGCAGAGTAAATGATTCCCAGTCTTTGTGGGATTCATCCAGCCATCCCACCTCAGCCAATGCAAGTATGCGGGGAAAAATTTGCCTGTCCATTTCCGGTTCATTTCTATTCAGGTGTGACCAGTAATTTGCCTGAACTCCAAGAATTTTTTCTCTGTACTTCTTTTTGAAATCATCTGAAACAGGCTGATAAGAGTATACTTTCTCTGTTGATGTTGTTTCGTAGGTATAATCAAAATAACAATAAGTTGTTGGACACAGAATGATGCTGTTTCCCTGATCTAGGACAAAAGCGGGCACTTCTTCTTCCCAGGCCCTCCAGTACATGACAGTTGCAGTCTCGCTTAATCCGCCTTCCACAATTTCATCCCATCCAATCATTATTTTGTTGTGGGCCGATAAATAGGCTTCTATTTGCTTGATAAACCAGCTTTGCAATTCATGCTCATTGTTCAAACCCTCATCCTTCATCCTTTGTTGACACTTGACACATTCCTTCCAATGATCCTTTGGGGCCTCATCTCCGCCTATATGGATGTACGTTGAAGGAAACAGCCCCGTAATTTCGGAAAGAACATTAAACAGGAACACAAAGCTTTCGTCATTGCCGGCACAAAATATCTCTTTGTGGATTCCCGGCCCTTGAGTAAAAGGATGTATTATCATCGTATCTCCCTTGCAGGATAGTTCCGGAAAAATAGAAAAAACCTCGGAAGAATGCCCTGGCATTTCGATCTCCGGAATGATCTCTATGTTTCTTTCCCTGGCATAATTTATAATTTCCTTTATGTCTGATTGACTGAAATAGCCTTCTCTTTCTTTTGGCTCATGGTAGGAAGTGTCAAATTTTGAAGCCAGTTCGGTGAGTTCGGGATACTTGCTGATTTCTATTCGCCATCCTTGATCATCCGTGAGATGCATATGCAATTTGTTCAACTTGTAAAGGGCCATTGCATCAATATATTTCCTGGTAATTCTTTTATTCCAGAATGTCCTGCTATAGTCAATCATTAATCCTCTCCAGGCATATTGTGGAGTATCTTTAATACTGCAATTTGGGACATGCCATTCCCTGTCTTCAACTTTTGCATGTCTGAATATCTCCACAGGTAAAAGTTGAAGTAGTGTCTGGAAAGCATAAAACAGGCCCTTTGAATTAAACGCTTCAATCAGAATCCTGTTTTGATTTACCTTCAGGGTGTACCCTTCATCTCCCAGATTCTTTAAGTCTTCATTCAGATTTAAAATGATCTGGTTGGATTGCTTATCGGAGCTTCCAGCCTTCAAGTCGAATCCTGTAGCAGGGTAGAGATAAGCTTTTAGCTGTTTCGCTCTTGATTCCAGGTAAGCACCATGAATTATTTCAGTATTTGAATTCAGGTCAAAGAAGCCATCAAATTGTTCTACATGAACAGGATAGGGTATGATATTAAGGTCCTGACAGAACAGCGTAAATGATGAAAATGAAATTATTGCCAGTATAAGTCCCCTGTATATTTTCATAGGATCAGGATTAGAATAATTGTTCAGAACATTATTTCAATATAAATGAAACTGGTTGATTTGCCTTTAAATCAAAATGAAATGAATTGTTTCGAATTTCAATCCCACTTTCATCAGTAATTTTTCCTCTCAGATCACAGGGGTATGCTTTCTTAAAGCTGCTATCCTTCAATAAAGTTACTTTACACAGGCCACTTTTGCCCGCCTGTTCCCATAAACGCAAGAGCCTGTCGCTACCTTCTTCTTTATAGGCCGTTATCAGGACCCCTTTTCTGCTCAGGGCTATGCCTTTTGATTCAAAAGGACTTCTTCCACCGGGGCCGTCATAAAAGACTCCCTTCAGAGGAACCCGGGTTTCTTCTGATGGCGTAATGAAACTGGACTCGGAATCATAAGAGGAATAGCTCCAGATATACATCTTTGAAGAAAATGAACCTTCGATCCATTCCGTAAAATTTGTTCCCCATTGCGTATTATAAAGATTTACAAAGACTTTGCCTGTTGTTAATTGTTTCTTTTTCGAATATTGAAACAGTCCGGGAGTATCTATACTAATTCCTGGTGATGTTGGACAGTTTAATGCAACACCACTTCCTGAAGCATTAAACATCGTCATGGATGTATTCAGAAAACAGAAGTCCGCATTGCTTCTTTCAATAAACTCATTCTGTGGATCTACTATACCTCCTGTACGATACAGCCGGTATTCCGGTTTATCCGTATTAAATGGAAATGCTAACCATCCTGCCTCGGGTAATGCACTTGGTTTTTTACCATCCACCCCCCACACCACTTCCACATAAGCTTGTTTTTCGTAGAGGGTGTAAGTCACCAGATAACTTTGGGAGTCCTGGTCATCAAGTGAGCCAAACACTGTTGCCCGTACAGCATTCCCCATGTTCAGGTACTCAATTTTTTCGCATGTTCCTTTGTAAACCCTGCTTTCCTGATTTGGTACGGATGGTCGTATCATTTCGTCCTCTGCCCAGTTTTCTGCACCCGGTTTTATATAGGCCCGGTTGTAAGCATCAATTTGTTTCTGTCCCGGTCGTTCCAGGCTATACTCTCCAAAACCCTCGTCACTTCTTTGATCTACCAGCTCCTTCTGGTTCCTTTTGTCGAAAACAGAGCTTATAGTTCCTTTGTTTTTGTCAATTTTCAGTACAAAGAATTCATTCTCAAGAAGATTATTATTCTCATCTATTTTTAGAGACGATTCATGGCCAATGGGCTCCAGCAATGGTATATATGTTTTATATCCCATGGAAGGCACTGAATCGGCGTCAAAGGAAATCTGGTTATAATCTTCATATACAGGTATTACTTTTCCGCTGCCAGCGTCTTTTAATCCGTAGATTTTAAACTTCTTCTGATATACACCGGCAAAGAAATCCACCCTGCCATTTCTCGGCCATGGCAATGGATTGTATACAACGATTCTTTTTCCCTCTTGATTCACTGAAGAGGCAAGTTGTTTTAACTGCTGCTTCATTAACGGAACCACAATCTTTTCCGCAGATCTGATGCGGTTCCCTTTTTCGGTCCATGTCCCTTCAATATAACTGTAATTGCCCAGGGACCTGTTTATTATAAACTCATCATTATAGGTCCATTTATGCTGGTTACCATGTGACATGGCAGCTCCAAAAGTATGTTCGTCGAAAAGAATCATATTTTCAACTGCATCACTGATTTTCGCCTCAGCCGAATTGCCGGTCATACCCCATTCCATCATCAGGGAATTCAATTTTTCAGTATTATAGGTTTCCCGCTGAAGAAATTTACTTATCCGGGTTTCTCGTGGCATGGACATATAGCCGTGAATCCATGTATCGGGCATATCTCCAGTAAGAACTGGAAGCTCAGGATTTTCTTTCATGAGAAGGTCATAGAAATCGGATAAGCGGCCAATTTTCACATTTACATCCGGCAAAGATTCTTTTGCCGTCTTCAGTAGTTCAGCAACTTCCTCCGGAGCAGGTGCGCCCGAATTTTCGTGGGTATGAATCATTGCAAGCCATGTTTTATGCGGCCACCCAGGTGGCGGAAGTATGCCGGAACCATAGTATTCTGCCCAGTAAAAGGTTAAAAGTTTTGAACCATCGGGTCCCTGCCACCAGAATAATACTGGGACATCGGGGGCAGTAGAGCCGGGATTGCATCCGAGATGAAGGAAATCCACACCTGCATTTGTCAGCAGGGTAGGCAAAACACGCGAATGACTCGGCACATCGGTTAGCTTGGCATCGCGTGCCGGAGGCAAAGAAAACGCTTCATTTATCCAGGTAGAGTAAGTTAATCCGCGGACAAGATTTTCAAGGTCGCTGGCTTCTGTTTCGTAGGTTACAGGAAGGGCATGTGGAACTATTCGTCCTTCCTTTATTGCCTTTTCCAGTTTAATCTTCTTTGCAGCACTGCAGTTTTCCAGCATATATTTCAATGGCCAGGCGGGGATGGTCCATACAAATTGTTCTGGCTTCGGCAATGAAGAAGTTTCATCGATGGAAGCAAGAGTTTCATCGAGCATCTTGTCCACATATTTCTGAAGCACTCCCTCTGCCCAGTCGGTATACCCGATATCTACGTGCATCTTAAAAACAACTACAATATCTGTAACCTTGCTGCTGATGGCACCATCACCTGTCTCAGGTGAGGAAATTTGTGCACCCAGCTTTACACTTGCAAAAACAATAAGTAGTAAGAGGTAAGATCTCATAGTTCAATGTTATTTATAGTCCATGCCCTGACTGCTGTTTTCAACTGAATTCAGCCATGAATTCAGATCCGCTTTCATCTTCTCAGCAATTTCAGGAAATTCTTCGATAATATCCTTCTTTTCCGATTCATCGTTCAGTAAATCATAGAGTTCAAAATGATTAGCATTTTCATCTCCAATCAATTTATATTGAGAGCTCACCCAGGAAATTTTTGGCCTGCATATGAATCCGATGGAAGAAAGCCTTTCCGTCTCATTTCTTTTCAGTGCTTTCAGGATACTAATGCCATCAAGTGGTCGCTTATCCGGATAGTTCACTTCCAGGATCTCAAGTATTGTGGGCAGGTAGTCACTGGTGAGGGCAGGAAAGTCAGTTCTTCTTCCTCCTTCCAAATGGTTCTTCCAGATAACAAAGGCAGGTACTCTCACACCTCCTTCATAGAGGCTTCTTTTGCGTTCCCTGAAAGGTCCTGCACTTCCCGGGGTTTCGACCTCGGGGCCATTATCACTACAAAAGAATATGATGGTTTCTTCCTCAATTCCGGCTCTTTCTAACTTTTTCCATAATCTGCCAATTTGTTCGTCCATGGCTGTGATTGTCCCAAAGTATAGTTGTTCGTCAAGATCCAGTTTGCCATAGTAAGAGCGATGAGTACTATCGCTTACCACAGGTAAATGAGGCGCATGGAACCATATGGTAGAAAAGAATGGCTGTTTATTCCTGTGCGAGTTTTCAATAAATGGGATCACCCGGTCCATAATGACGCGTGAATCATCTCCGTTCAGCTTATCAGGCACTTTTTGATTCTCGCCGGTCCAGTAAGCAGTGCCATAAGCATTTACTGAATTATAATTGCTTTCAGCTCTCCATCCATAGCGTTTGCTTTCGTCATCAGCAAAGGAGGCTGGATATACCATCGGATCGAAAGTGGGTACTTTTGATTCAGTGCAAAAATAAATGTCGTAACCATGTTCAGATGGTATACTGAAATCATCAACATGTTTTTCCTGTCCACCCCTGTTTGCATCTGGGACTGTTTTTGACAGGGTTCCAAGGTGCCATTTGCCGAAATGACCTGTGGCATAGCCTTCCCTTTTCAGAATTTCAGCTATTGTTATCTCTTCCTTTTGAAGGTGTCCCGTATTGGCGTAGGGAATGTTCATTCGTAAAGGATTCCTTCCGGTGATCAGACTGGCCCTCGTTGGTGAACAAACAGCAGAAGCTGAATAAAACCTGTCGAAAATAATTCCATTAAATGCCAGCGTATCCAGATGAGGAGTCCTGATTTCGGTATTCCCATTGAACCCGACATCATACCAGCCCTGGTCATCGGACATAATAAGAATTATATTTGGTCCTTTAACTGTTCCGGTATCCGGTCCTCTGCAAGAGGAGGCTGCAATACCAAGAATTAAAAAGAGCTTCAGTAATCTGAACATCTTATGCGCTGTTGGCTCTATTTTATTTTGAATTCTTTATCTGAAATGTAAGGTACAACAGGATATCCATATACGCTCATATCCACACCTGAATCCTCCGGTGACGGACCAACGAATTCACTTATCCTGCCATATAGATCCAGGCTACCATCAGCAGAAAGCTCCACATAAGCCCACAGGGGATCTTTATATGGCACAGTATATTTTATCCATGGATAATTACTGTCCACTTCCTCACTGTATCTGATCTGCAGGTATTTCTCACCTAACCATTGATAGGACATACTATTGATCTGAATATAATGTATACCATTTATAACATTATAGTAGTCCTGGTGGTGGTGCCCCGAAAAAACATACTGCACCTTTTGAAAACCGGCTTTCTCATTAGCCCGCTCCAATACCAATCTGCTCTGCGTGGCATTATGAATTCCCCCTAAATCATTGTCCAGTCCCTGGTGAATAAAAACAATACTCGGCAGCCCTGTATCTTCCAGATCCTTTTCTAACCATTGCAATTGTTCTTCACCTATGAATCTTGCATAGCCGGAAGGACGATCCGGGGAAGGGTCAGCATCATTCCCATCCAGTACGATGAAATGGTATCCCTTGCAATCGTAAGAATAAAATCTGTTTTCAATATTCCAGTAGTCCACTACCTGCCCCCGGGTAAATCCGCCATCCATATCATGATTCCCTATCACATGGTATTTTTTGCCCTGAAAGCTATTCCATACAGACATGAATTCCAGGTTGTAATCATAGGGGCGGCAAAAATCACCCAGCTGAATTATAAAGTCAGATTCCTTCTCTGTTGCATCTTCGATAAAGGCCCTAATCCTTGAGTCGGCATCATGCATTATATCTTTATGTACATCTGTACAGATGCCAAACTTTAATGACTTCTTCTTTTCTTTTAGTGCAATTGCACTCAAATTCAGAGGAAGCATTGTGGCAGTACCTCCAATTGAAAGAAGCCTGATAAAATCCCTTCTGTTTTTCATATGCTATTCAAGATTAATAATTATATCCTTTTTCCTGGCTTTAACGGAACAGGGCTGCTGTCTTTGCTCATTTTCTGCTTAAAATGGTATTGGAGAATCCTCATTACTGAAAATCTTATAGAGCAAAGGATCACTCAGAACTTCAGTCAGCAAACAAAACTGACCGTCAATCAGAACCTGATTATTGATAAGCCGGATACCATGGCTGTAGTCAACATACCAGAATACATGTCCGCTGTATACTGGTTGTATGGGAGAACCATCTTGTTTATGCCAGCCGTAAATGACTACTTTACCGGCTTGCTCTGCCATTCTGCTGGAAAGGATGATGTCTTTTTTTATTCCGGCAGTTAATTGTCCGTTTTTCGCACCAGCCTCTGCTTTTTGTTTCTCAATCTGCTCGTTATGTGCTGCAAATTTTGCAACAGTTTCATTTTCATTTCCTGCCGGTGTGTAGGGGAAGGGGCTTAGTTTTACCGGGGCCAATTGAAAGATATGATCGCTGAGTTTGGATGTGAGCAGCGTTGCCCCGTATAAGCTTGCCAGGTCCCGGGCCGTATGAGGATTCATGGGAATCCTGCAATAATCCGAATCACTGCCCACCGATAAATAATCCGGCATAACCTCGTATTGCACCTTGTGAACTATTCCCTCTGAGTCGGGAAATTCATCATGGATGGTGACTGTTTCTCTGAGAAAATAAGGCATATTGCCTTCAGATAATGCTATATAGATTGCCTTTTCGCGTTCTTCCAGGGACATGGGCCCAATCCGTTTCATGAAAGATGAGCCCGATTCCGCTTTTGTATCCCGTGGAGGTATATTTAATTTCCGGATCGGGATAATAACACTATCGGCAATAAGACCTGAATATGCCCTTTCTCCGAAATAGCTGTAATTCTCTTCTTCATGCTTTGTTCCGCTCAAAATACTGTGAATAAAACCATTAAGTTCCACCTGTGTTGTATGGTAAATCTTTTTCTCCGGATTTGTCCTGAGAATAAACTCTATTCTTTTTTCGGGAGAGGTGTACCGGATAAGTGTATCATTGAGCTCCTCCATGAAATGAAAATAAGGGGCGAGATATTCCTTCATCATTTTACTCCGGTACCAGGTTCCTCCTGTTGGTGAGACCAGGGGCCTGTCGTTGTAAATCACAACACTGTCATTATAAGCCAGGGTGCATAAAAATTTATCCCCGCCGGATTTCATCCAGGAGACCAGCATAGGACCGTGAATGCTGTCTTCATAGCCATAGTCACTGTCAAGAAATGCAATTCGCTCTACCTTGTCAGCTACTTTTCCTTCTGCTTCCAGATAAGAGAAAATAAATCTGCCACCCCCGCTGTGGCCGTTTAATACCACCCTGGGATTCCATGGCGAAAAGATGGCTGTGACCTCGTCCACGATTCTTTTTGAATCCTGCAGATAATTGGAGTTGTTTTTTTTCCAGAGGGGCCAGCTAAGCTGCTTTGCCTCAAGGTATGCAACTACAAGGGTTTGATTTTTGAGAACTTTCCTCAGGAAACGTGTTTGCGCCCCGATATGCTGGATATTGTAGTGCCAATCATCATCGCCAGCACGTATTCTCCCAAAGGTCTGCTCGATGGTATTCCCATTTGGAAGTGCGTAGAAAACCAGGAGGACCTGATCGTTTTTTTCGAATCCTTCAAGTGGTGCATTAATCAGCATGCGTGTGTTTGCCGGAGAATCTTCAATAAGCATCTGCTGCTCATGAAAGGATGCTGAAGTTTTAAATCTTGGCAGAAGCTGAGCCTCCAGGAGCAGGGAATGGAAAGAGAACAGAAGCAACAAGATAAAAGGCCTCATAGTAAATTATATATTAAAAGCCTGCTCTCATAAAATGATAGGATTCTCCCCAGCTCATAAGAATCAGGGGAGTATTGTATCCCACATCCCTGCTGCCGCCAAATCTGTCTGATCCCTGCCGTCTCTGGTAGCTTAACCAGTAGGGCTCACGATGATCAATGGTATGGCCCATCTCATTCTCATGACCTGTTATAATCAAGACCGGATCAAATCCTGAAGCAACCCTGACAATATCGGTAGTCCAGCAATTGGGCAGAAGGACATCTACTTCATGTTTTGTACCGACTTCATCAATCCACCGGAAGTCATCATCGTTTGATTGATCACCCATTTGTGAAAAGGAAAGACCTTCGGGAGTGTATACCAGATACACATTGTTTTCAATATCGGATCCCTGGTGACCAGGATATACCACGACCTTCAGGTTCTGCTGCCCCTTTTGAACAGACAGCTTTTGTTCCGCATGCGGCACTCTGTCAAGATGCACTACTTCCTCATAAATTGCTTTATCACGCCATACCTGCTCCGGTGCTAAAACGGGCTTCCCCTGATTTATAAAAAGCTGTGCGACCGATTCTTCCGCATGGTCTCCATGATAATGGCTGATAAAAAGCACATCGCATTGATTTACAAGCCTTCTCATGACTTCATCTGATACTGAAAACTCCTGAATGCCCGAAGATCTTCCGCTCACCAGATCAAAGCCAATTGTCACAGATTCGGTCCTGACCACAAATCCGTGATTATACAACTTCCATATGCGTGCACCTTCGTGAATATCAGTTTGTTCAATTTCATCAACAGCCTTGTTCATCCTGGTTTTGAAGAAGTCCTGCACCGGTGGTCTGGAAGGTGCATAAACGTCATGCAGGACTCCGTCTAGAAGCAAAAGAGCACTTATTCTGGCTTCCGGTTCAGGCCAGGCCGGGGGGAAATCTGAAAGCACCCTTTCAGACTGGGCAAGCAGCGCTTCAGCCTGCGAATTAAGAAAGATGTTCTGAGTTTCGTTAAGTGTGGTGTCGATCAGCTCAGGTCTGATTTTCTGCCCGTACAGGGCACTGCATAATGCCACCTGTACAAGCAGGCAGGATGTTAATACTGACTTTTTCAAGATTTCTTCCTTCTAAGTTAATGCTATACTTATCTTGTTTAAATATATGACTTTCCACGCTAAGTTTTATATGCCTGGTCTGTGTCAGTAATATACCCGGACAGGACTTGAATTTTCATCTCTTCATGGATGATTCCTTTTGGATTATCTGCATAAGATGCTTATTTTTAGTTCCCGGCAAAATATATCTGATGAATTTCAACCTGGATGTTTTAAAAATAGACCCGCTTAAGGAACTGGCGGTGCTTTCTGACTTTATTGTTGGTCAGGTGAATGCCTTTCGTAAGAAAGGTGTGATAGTAGGACTGAGCGGTGGTATCGATTCTGCATGTATAGCAGCAGTTGCAGTTCATGCTTTAGGAAAAGAAAAAGTGGTGGGACTGATCCTGCCTGAATCAGAGTCGAATCCGATCAGCAGTGAATTTGCACGAAAACATGCTCTGGCTTTAGGAATTGAGCATCGCGAGATTGATATCACAGGCACTGTAGACAGTATTGTTACGTATAAATGGCGGGATGAATTCCTCACGAAATTGATTCCTGAATATAAGCCCGGGTATAAGTATAATATTACCCTTCCCACGGATCTTCTGGAGCGGGCAAGCTTTAGTTTTTATCGTCTTCAGGTTCAATTGCCAGATGGTGAATTAAAGAGTAAAAGGTTGACTCACCCTGAATTACTAACCATAACCTCATTTGCAAACATTAAAATCAGGGCACGGATGCTGCATCTTTATGCAGAAGCAGAAAGGCGTAGTCTTCTGGTGGCCGGAACTACCAACCGCACTGAATTTATTCTGGGAGACTTCTGTAAATACGGTGATGGCGGCACCGATATAGAACCATTTACCCACCTTTACAAAAACCAGATATATCAGCTTTCAGACCATCTCGAGGTAATTCAGGAAATTATTGATCGTCCACCCAGTCCGGATACCTTCAGTCTTCCTGTCAGCGACCAGGAATTCTTTTTCAGGATTGCTTTTGATAAGCTGGATTATCTTCTTTATGCATGGGAGCAAGAGGTACCCGCAAAAGAGGTGGCTGAAGTATTGAATCTTTCTGAAGATGCAGTTGGAAGAGCATACAATGACTTTGCTTCAAAATATCGTGCTACTGCTCATTTACGAGAGGTCGCAAAAACATTAAAATAGTATCGGCTTTTGAACACCCGTTAAGCAGGGCCTTTCTAATATCCACTAAATTCAAGAGGATACTTTTCATTATATCGGGTGAGAAAAATATACATGGAATTGTTTTGTTCCCGTTTCGTCAAACTCATAAATTCATCCAATAGCTGAGGATCATTCTTTAGCACCATCTTCATACCTTCCAGATTAAAAGCCCACACTTTATTCTCCACAATATCAACTATATATTCCTGATTTTTAGTGGTGACCAGAACCGGAGGAAAGTACATGATATCCCCTGGTGAGTGTAATTCTTCATAGGTGGTTTTTGACGCTACAAAATGTGAAAGGCGGCCAACGAAGTCGATTTTGTGAAATGCTCCGCCCACATTGATATGAAGATCGCCCCTGTAACTGTATCCCCAAATACTCCTGGTATCTAAAACTGATCTGACCCCATTGTCGTCATAGAAAATAATTTCATTGCTCCTGGTAATGTTTTTGTAGAATTTGCGGTCACCTGCCTCCATATCAGTCTCTATCCAGGTAGCCGGGATTGGAGAATTGG
The DNA here is from genome assembly GCA_964458155.1 of uncultured Bacteroides sp. Classification (GTDB taxonomy): domain Bacteria; phylum Bacteroidota; class Bacteroidia; order Bacteroidales. The sequence goes on along the minus strand of CAYWGP010000072.1, from coordinate 11,750 downwards.
TCCTGACCATATCAATGTTGGCGAATATTCCATCTCTGAATTTTACCTGAGCAAGCAGTGTGGAAGCAAGAGTCGAACAGACTAAGATTACCAGTATTCCTAATGTCTTATTCATTAATTAAGATATTAGTTAAAACCTGCTCCACCTGAGTTTCATTCAGGCCAATACTCATTTCAGGATGGTAGAGCAGCCGGATCAGATCTTTATCGATTGAGGCATATTCGTTGGTGCTTGTCCACGCTGATTGGAATATGCTGTTCATGTACCGGGGGGAATCCCTGGCCAATCCCAATGATTGTGTGAACTCTTCACGCAGCATATGCTTCTGTTCAGCTGAATCAGCTCTTATGATATCAACATACATATGGCCGGAGTTAAGTTGATTGGCGCCACTCCAATAAACCCAGAACAATCCCCAGTTGGAATTTATGTACTCTGACTGCGAGGGAAATATTTCAGCATAGCTGGATGCGCTGCCAAAGAAGACATAGTAATTTGACTCCAGGGAGTCATTGACAATACTGACCTTAAATCCATCTGTTGCCAGATCATTAATTTCAGCTAGTATCCTATCCAGTTCATCCAGTAATTCGGTGCCGGGTTCGCCGCCAACAAAAACATTCATCTCCGGGCCCCATTTCCGGGTAATTTTGCTTGCAGTTCCAAATTCAAATCCCAGGGCTATATCCTTAAAATAGTCAATTACATCAAGGTCATATGCGCTTAACAGGGACGCAGGTCTAAAGTCATCATCGTCCTTGGAACAGGATGAAACTAAAATTGCCAGGGCAAGCAGATAAAATAGTTTTCTTTTCATGGAAGAGCCTGTCAAATGAACCTGAGCAGTAAATATAAATCATTACTGGTGTATTTCGATGAAATTCAGAACAGTAATTAGATCCCGGGCAATATAAGGTGTATGCCGGCAATTGTTGCCCTGGTGAGCGAAGTAAGGAGCTTGGAGCAGATCCGGTACCCACTTCCTTTACTGTAGCCCGGCCTCAGCAATAATGCGGGGTACTATGGCTTCCCAGCCCACCGACATGAGGTGGAAGCCATTGATTCCCTGCAAGCCACGAATTTTTTCTATGATATCCAGGGTGATTTCCACACCCAGTTCTTCATAGTCATCCTCGCTGGTCTCGTCAAAACGATCCAGTATATCCTTTGGAACGCTTACTCCCGGGATGTTGTGATGCAGGTACTGTGCCATCCGCCTGCTTCTTATGGGGGTGACTCCCGCCAGGATATAAACCTTATCCAGAATATTCCGTTTATCCAGAGCCTCCAGCCATAGATCAAGTCCCTCCGGATCGTAAATCAGGTTGGTCTGGAAGAACTGTGCCCCTGCATGGATCTTTTTCTCTTCCCGGAGGGCCTGAAAATGAGGCTGTGAAGCAAAGGGAGAGGCTGCGGCTCCCAGGAATAACCTGGGGGAGCTTTTCATCTTCCGGCCATCCAGGTAGATACCCTCATCCCGCATACGTCTGAGGATCCAGAGCATCTGGATGGCATCCATATCCAGAATATTGGTATTGCTGGTGGGAGTGGGGCCGATCCTTGCATTATCCCCTGTAATGCAGAGTACGTTATGTACTCCCATGGCATTGGCACCCATGATATCGGACTGCAATCCACTGCGGGTTTTGTCCCTCGCCGCAATCTGGAGCACCGGGTCGGCACCCAGCTCAGCTGCTATTTTGCTGCATGCCATGCTGGACATGCGCGGACTGGCAGAAGCGCTGTCGGTAAAATTAACGGCCGAAACCAGTTCTTTTACCATCTCAATATCCCGCTTCAGTTTTCCGGTGGCCGTACTCAGGGGCGGGGAGACCTCGGCAGTGACCACAAATTTTCCGGATTTTAAATCTTCTTCAAGCCTGCTGAAGGGTTCTTCGTAGGCTGGTGCATGATAGAGTGAATCACCTGCCCACCACTTTGGTTGTCTGATGGGCTGAAAGACGGCTTCCCAGGACTTATGTTTCTTTTCTTTATTCCTGCTGAAACGCTCTTTGATAAAGGTAAGGCTCCCAAATGCCCTTATGGACCGGACCACATCACCCCAGGATTCGGTTCCCACCTTATCCCAGTCCAGGGGAGGCAGAACTTCGAGCAACATGTGTTCACGCCCCATTTTATAGGACCGTTCATATATTTTATACCAGATGCAGGGGCGGGTCTCATCCACATAGCATTTCTCCTGGGTGGATCCCCCGCAGGGACCGTTTCGCATTCCCTTGGGGCACTCCATGGGACAGATAAAGGCAGTCTCCTGCAGGAGGCAGTTGCCGCACATCCTGCAGCCAAACATGGGACCCTTAATCCATCTTTCAATCCTTCTCAGAACTCCTTTTCCAAAGGGTTCTTTTTTGAAGGGATAAAAAGGGGGCTGCCATCTTCTGCCCGGAGTGAAGAGAGACATAGCTCTGATTTTAGTTGTTAAGCTTGGCTTCCTGACTGTAATAGAATTCCGTAAATCGCATGGCAAAATCATCTCTGCCCCTGATCAGGTCCATGGCCCTCACAAAAGAGGTAATCTTGGCCGGGTTGGCAATGGGACAGCTGAGTCCGTTCCAGATGGAAATAGCCATATGTGCATTGTTCAAATCAAGCCTGTTGGGCAGACCGAAGGAAACGTTGCTGGCGCCCTGGGTAATATTCAGTCCGAGCCTTTCGTGAACAAGTTTTATGGTTTCCAGGGTGACCAGGCAGGCATTGGGGTCGGCACTGACTGCCATGGCCAGGGGATCGATCACTAAATCCTCCTTTGGAATTCCAGTCTGGATGGCCCGGTTGAGTATCTTTTCGGCAATCTGAAATCTCTTTTCAGGATCGTGGGTGATCCCATCATCGTCCATGACAAGGCCAATCACTGCTGCTCCATAATCTTTGGCGATAGGAAGGATGGCCTGCAGGGATTTTTCTTCTCCGTTTACCGAATTGATCAATGGCTTTCCTTCAGCCACTTTAAGGGCTGCCGCAATGGCTTTTGGATTGGGAGAGTCCAGGCACAGGGGAATATCAAAAGCCTCCTGGATGGCTGAGACCGTTTCGGGAAGCAGGGCTTCATCATCTACCCCGGGGAAGCCAACATTGACATCCAGGACATCCGCACCATCTTCAATCTGGGACTTTGCCAGCTGAAGGACAAATTCAAAATCATGGGACTTCAGGGTTTCCACCAGCTTTTTTCGCCGGGTGGGATTAATACTTTCGCCGATGATGACCACCGGCCCATTGGTATCGATGATTACTTCTGACGATTTGCCTTTGAGTATTGTTTGCATGGGAAGGTTGATAAGTTAGTGAGTTAGTAAGTTAGTGAATTAGGTTTTACATGAGGCCGGTGATGTTGCCATTGTTGTCGATGCTGATATTTTCAGAAGCCGGGTGAGCAGGAAGTCCGGGCATCCGCATGATGTTCCCTGTGATAGGGATCAGGAAACCGGCTCCTGCTGCTATCTCAATTTCCCGAACAGTGATAATGAAGTCCTTTGGCCGGCCCAGCAGGGATGGATTGTCAGAAAGAGATTTCTGGGTCTTGGCAATGCAGATGGGCATTTGTTCCAGTCCCAGTTCAGCGATCTTTTTCAAATCTTTTTTGGCCTGGGCCGAGTAATCCACATGTTCTGCTCCATAAATTTTTTGGGCCAGAGTTTCAATCTTCTTTTTCACATCCCAGCTCCAGTCATACATAGGATCAAATGCAGGAGGATCCGTTTCGACCACTTCAATTACTTTTCGGGCCAGGTCGATGGCACCTTCACCTCCTCTGGCCCAGAGATCAGCAAGGGCACATTTAATGCCCAGTTCCCCGGCCTTCTCGCGTATAATCTCAATTTCCTCTTCTGAATCAGAGCTGAATCGGTTGATGGCAATAACAGGGGTAACATTGAACTGCCTGATATTCTCCAGGTGTTTTTCAAGATTGGGAAGGCCTTTTTTAAGGGCCTCTGTGTCGGGCTCCGTAAGACTCTTCAAATCGGCTCCTCCATGGTATTTCAGGGCACGGATTGTTGTTGTCAGCACCACTGCCTTTGGAGACAGGCCTGCACTCTGGCATTTGATATCAAAAAACTTTTCTGCCCCAAGATCAAATCCAAATCCTGCTTCAGTAACCGTGTATTCCGAAAAAGTCATGCCCATTCGGGTGGCAATCACCGAGTTTGTCCCCTGGGCAATATTGGCAAAGGGGCCTCCATGAATAATGGCTGGATTTCCTTCTATGGTCTGGACCAGGTTGGGTTTGATCGCATCTTTCAGCAGAGCAGCCATGGCACCACCGGCATTCAGATCCCGTGCATAAATGGGTTTCCGGCTGAAGGTGTAACCGATAAAAATATTTCCGAGCCTGATTTTAAGGTCATGGAGGTCTGCTGCAAGGCAAAGGATGGCCATGATTTCCGATGCTGCTGTAATATCAAAACCAGTTTCCCTGGGTATGCCCGAGGTGGTTCCTCCCAGTCCCACAATGATCCTTCGAAGGGAACGGTCGTTCATATCAATCACACGTTTCCAGGATATGGTTCTTTGATCCAGTCCCAGCCCGTTGCTTGTACTCTGGATATTATTGTCAATCACTGCAGCAAGCAGATTGTGCGCCTTTTCAATGGCTGAAAAATCGCCTGTAAAGTGCAGGTTGATATCTTCCATTGGAAGCACCTGGGAATATCCTCCTCCTGTAGCACCACCCTTGATCCCGAATACGGGACCCAGTGATGGTTCCCTGAGTACTACAGTGGTTTTCTTGCCCAGCTTATTCAGGCCCTCGGACAGACCGATGGAAACCGTGGTTTTTCCCTCTCCTGCAGGGGTGGGAGAGATGGCCGACACCAGGATCAGGTTGCTCCTGGCGGCCTTTTTCTCATCTATGAATGAGAGTGGGATTTTCGCCTTGTATTTTCCATACATTTCAATATCATCGGCACTAACCCCAAAATTCTCAGCGATATTTGAAATGTGCTTCAACTTTACTTTTCTTGCGATGTCCAGATCATTCATAGACTTGTTTTTATACTGAATATTAATTGGAGATCCTGGTCCATTTACTTGAGTAGATAAACCAGTCCGGTCATATTTCAAGATTCAGGAATTCCGCTCATTCCCTTGACAATGTAAATATATGTCTGAATGTGTGGACCTGTTCACCACACAGTTGTCCTATACTGATGCTATATTTGCAAAAACATCTATTATAGAATAATTTGATTCATGGATTTCGCTCTCTATGCTTTCTGAACTGGGAGGGTGTCTGGCCCAGGAATTTCCTGAACTGTTTGTTGAAATGGCTCAAATTATTAAATCCGCAATCATATGAGATATCCACAACACTTAAATCCGTATTCAGCAGAAGCTTACATGAGTAGTCAATCTTTATCTTATTCAGATACTCGAATACGGTTAATCCGGTTGCTGACTTGAAGAAACGGCATACAGATGCGGGAGCCATGTGAATCACCTCCGCCACCTCCTCAAGATCCACCTTGTCCTGATAATTCTTCATAAGGAATTCATGGATTTTATTGACTCTGCTATTGTTGGTTTCGAACTTGGTTTTTACATACTGTTCACTGGCCAGATAGGAAAATGATGCACTCTTCCCAATGAGATCCATTATCTCGTAAAAGAACATCAGTCGCTTAATCCTGTTCATATAAGGTAACTGAAGCATTATCCTGCTTACCTCATTCAGGGTATCACCAGTAATCCTGGCACCTCTTTCCGACAGGGTGATTGCTTTCCTGATATTCTCAAATTCAGGTAATTCAGTCATCGCTTTGGGCAATATATCATTATTGAAAAGCATGTATACCGATTCCAGGGTTCGCCCGGAGTGTTGCCGCATATGTTTTCCTTCGGGGAACCATACATGCGGGATACGGGGTCCTATAAATATGAGATCTCCCGGGTGGAACTCTTCCACCGAATCACCAACAATCCTTTTTCCTGCCCCTTCCGTAATGAAGCTAAGTTCAAACTCCTGGTGGTAGTGCCAGTGGCTCTTGTCGATATGATCCTGAAATATTCCTATATAGAATGATTCCTCAGGATTCAGTTTGATTTCTTCAAGAAGCTCCTTCATGCTAATTATATTTTGCATAAATATAAAACATATGTTAAAATAGCATTATAATCCGTGAATGAAATATGAGGGTGATTAGAAGGATTAGCTATTTTTACATTGTATAAACTGAGTCTTGAACTAAAAGATTGAATAATGGACCCCATTCTTGAAAAACTAGGTGAAGTAGTCGAATTTGGAAAAGTAGACAAGAATTCGCCTTATCCACCAAATTTGAAAGGGCAGGATGGCGCAGATGAACTGGCCAAAGAAGCCCTTGATTCTGGAGTACCTCCCACGGCTGTGCTTACCGAAGCCCTGGTTCCGGCTATGGACCGGGTAGGACAGAAATTCTCGGAGAATAAGATTTTTGTTCCGCAGATGCTGATGTCGGCTAAAGCCATGGGTGCTGCAATGAACCACCTGAAACCCTTCTTTCAATCAGGCGATGTGAAAACCAAAGGCACCTTTATAATTGGTACCGTAAAAGGGGACCTTCATGATATCGGGAAGAACCTGGTAGCGATGATGGTTGAAGGCGGAGGATGGTCCATCGTAGACCTGGGAGTTGATGTAAATGAAGACACATTCAACCAGTGTCTTGCTGAAAACCCGGGAGCTATCGTGGGTCTGTCAGCCCTGCTGACCACAACCATGGCCAATATGGAGGAAATCGTTCAAAAAATTAAGGAGCAAAATCCGGAAACAAAGGTAATTGTTGGAGGTGCTCCGCTCAATGATGATTTCAGGGCCAGGATTGGTGCCGACTTTTACTCCCCCGACCCCAGGGGTGCTGTTGAGTATCTGAACAGCTGTGTAGCCTGAGTTTGAGTAAAGTAAATCTTAAACTGCATCCTCTTGGTCTGGAAATCCTTGCCAGGGAAGGAACACCTTTAATCGATGTTTTGCATGGCTTTGGTGTGGAGTTTCCCTGTGGGGGAAAGGGCAGTTGTGGTAAATGCAAAATAAGGGTTCTGGAAGGCAGGATCGATTCCAAATCATTGGTTCAGGGTTGGCACCTGGCCTGCCAGAGTAAGCTTTCAGGGGATGTTGTTCTGGAAGTAGAACAATTCGAAACTCTTATCCAGGCCGATGAAAGCACTTTCAGTTTTATTCCGGAAACAGGCCTGGGAATTGCTGTAGACCTGGGCACCACTACGGTGGTATGTCAGCTTTTAAACCTTGAGAACGGGAAGATCCTGGGTGCAGAAACAGCTCTGAATTCCCAGGGAAGGTTTGGGAGTGACCTGATCACACGACTGGAGGCAGGCCTTGCGGGTCATAAGGATATGATGGTGCAACTGATTCGTCAGCAGATTGGTGAAATGACCGCTCGCCTGATGGAGGGGAGGGACGAAGTTGTGAGGAAAGTAAGCATTGTGGGGAACTCGGTGATGCAACATCTCTTCTGCGATCTGGATATCCGCAAACTATCTTTTTATCCTTTTGAATCAGAGAACCTTGAAATGGTCAATTTCAGGGCAGCGGATCTGAACTGGTCGCTTCGGGCAGATGAAATCCGCTTTTATCCTTCCATAGGAAGTTTTGTGGGAAGTGATATTCTGGCCGGGATCCTGGCCACCGGGATGCGAAGGACCGAAGATTATACGGTACTTATTGACCTTGGCACCAACGGTGAAATCGTTATCGGGAACAGGGACCGCATCCTTTGTGCTTCCACAGCTGCCGGTCCGGCCTTTGAGGGTGCCAGGATCTCCATGGGAATGCTGGCCACTACCGGTGCCATTTCTTCCATCAGTGCCGACAAAAATAGCTGGAATTATAAAGTGATCGGAAATACTGAAGCTCGTGGAATTTGTGGCAGCGGACTTATCGATGCCATTGCACTTTTGCTGAAGGATGGAAGATTGGGTTCCTTTGGTGAGATCCTGTCCGGAGAAACTGAAGTAGAACTTCTTGGGCCGGTGGTACTCACCCAGAAAGATATTCAGGAGTTCCAGCTGGCCAAGGCTGCCATAGCTACCGGCCTGGAGGTCCTGATGCAAAGACTTGGAATAGGCGTCCGGGATATCCTCAGGGTTAAGGTTGCCGGGGGATTCGGGTCTTACCTGAACAAGTCCCATATGAAACTTACGGGAATGGTTCCCTTTGCCGAGGAATGCATAAGCCAGTGGGGAAATACCTCTTTAATGGGAGCTAAAATGTTCCTCTTTGATTCCAGCGATTCACCTGAAAGCATTCTTTCTGTAAGCAGCCATGTGAATCTGGAATCGGAACCCGGATTCCAGGACTTGTACATAAATCACATGGTCTTTCAAACGGGTCAGGCCAGCATCTAGTTATTCATCCAGTCTGTTCCCGGCCAGTGCTCCACAGTCGTATTTTCCTGCTTTGGTCCCTGATTACTTCGTCCGGTCCGGATGTAGCTTTCCAGCAGTTCCCTTAATTCCCTGACCTCATCCGGGTAGTTATCCACCAGGTTCTGTTGTTCTGCAGGGTCAGACGCAAGATCATAGAGCTGGAAGCCGGGAAGTTCTGCCGCTTCGGAAGAGCCCGGTTTTGGCTCGCTCCACCCGCCGCTGTCCGGGCAAAGGATCAGTTTCCATTTACCTTTCCTGATGGCAAAGGATCCATTGACGGAGTGGTGTACGGTGGCTTCCCTGATGGCTTGCTCATCTTTGCCCAGAAATGCAGGAAGAAGAGAGTAGCTGTCGACTCCTGCAGCAGGATCAGGACTGGCATCTGTAATGTCTGCCACAGTGGCCAGCAGGTCGGTGAGGCAGATCACCTGTTGGTTTTCTGTGCCCGCCTTGATATGTCCGGGCCACCGGGCCATAAAGGGTACCCTGTGTCCGCCCTCGAAAATATCGGCCTTATGTCCCCTGAAAACATAGCTGGGATTGTGACCGTATCCGGCCAGTTCCTGGAAATTGGCTTGCGGAGAACAGCCATTATCGCTGGTAAAAATTATCAGGGTCTCATCCGAAATGCCATGCTTCTCAAGCGCATCCAGGATCTGTCCAACGGTGTGATCCACCTGCAACACAAAATCACCATAGGGATTGGTAGCACTTTTCCCCTTAAACTCGTCAGTGGGCAGAATGGGGGTATGTGGAGCCGGAAGGGGGAAGTAGAGGAAAAAGGGTTTCTCCGCTTCAGTGGCCATATGATTATCGATAAAAGCCACCGCCTTCCTGGTGAGTACGGGAAGAACCTCTTCATGTACAAAATCTGCACCGGTTAAGCCAGAGCGCCACCAGCCATATGCAGATGTGTCCTGGGTATAATTCACCGGAACCATGGTGGGACGATCATTCTCAATATAGACATAGGGGGGGATGTCCAGGGAAGCGGCTATTCCGAAGAAATAGTCAAAACCCAGGGTGGTAGGGCCACCACTTACAGCCCGGGAAAAATCCACACTGTCCTTAGCTGTTGCATGGTACTGCCAGCCCAGTCCCAGGTGCCATTTACCCACGCAGGCTGTGTTGTATCCCTGTTTCTGAAGCACTTTCCCCACAGTGGTTTCACCCTCCTGGATCAGGGGAGGATCCCAGCTCCAGAGTACTCCGTGTTTTAGCCGGGTCCGCCAGGAATATCGTCCTGTCAGCACTCCATAACGGGTGGGCGTGCAGACTGCAGAGCCGGTATGGGCATCGGTGAAGCGGATTCCCTCCAAGGCTATCTGGTCGATGTTTTTGGTCTGCCATGCCGCATCCGGATTCATGGATGAAACATCTCCATAGCCCAGGTCATCGGCCAGGATATAAATAATGTTGGGCCTTGTTTCCTTTGTTTCCTGAGTGCAACTGGAAAAGAGGCTGATCAGGCTTATTGAAAAGATCAGTGAGGAAAATAATTTCGTTAAGGATCGCATGGCTGTGTTTTAAGGATGGTTTATCAACTGGGGTTCTCCCTTTTTAATGCGGATCAGGGTGGAAGCGTCCTGCCTGTTTCCAAGTTCATCGAAGGAGATATTTCCTGTAAGTGCTGTGGTATATTTGGAAGAGGAAATGTAGTCTGTTATGTTCACCCGGTCAGTCCCAACCTGACGAATGGCATGGACCAGCAGGTTTATGGCATCGTAGATATAGGCTGAGCTGCTAGAGGGAAGCTCAGGGTAATCAGTATTGTCGAACTGAGGCCGAACCATATAAACCCATTCGTAATCTTTCCATAAGGAGCCCCGCTTCTCTATGCCCATGGTAAAATGCAGGGTGCCATAGATATTCAATTCAGGTGAGGCAGCTCTTAATGAGATAATGAGATCTCTGAGGAAGGGGGCATCAAAGGGAATCACCAGGTGATTAAGATGCTTGTCAAGAATAGTATTAATCAGTTCTTCCAGCTGAAAATCCAGGGTGTCAAGTTCAATGACCCGGGGTGGGCTGTTTGTTTCACTTGCAACTGTCCTGGTCAGACTTTTTACTGCATACCTGGTATCGTAGTCCCCGCGAGAAAGTATGCCGATTTTGCCGCCTCCCTCTCTTTGAATATGTTGGATTATAGTGAGCGATTGCTGATTATCATTGGGTACTACCCGCATAAACCAGGGAACAAATGCCTGGGAGAGTGTAGGTTCCGTGGCAAATGTTTCAATATAGCTAAGGTGCGATTTGGTGACTACCTGCTCGGCCAGGTGTCCGTTTCTTCCATCCAGGGCGCCAACAATGGCACGCACACGGTCCTCGTAAACCAGTCTCACCGACTCTTTGGAGCCTGCACCCCAGAATCCCTCTGTGGTACCAATGACCAGCTTAAATTCTTTGTTGTTATAGCCACCAGATGCATTGGCCTGTTCAATGGCAAATTCAGCCGCCTTGATCGCATCACTATGAGAATGGTCGGGGAGAAGCAGTCCGATGGTAATTTGCTTCCCGGTGTCGCCTGATTCGCTGGCTGCTTGCTGCTGTTTTTGAGCTATACCTTCTATGGGCAGTAGTAGTGCCAGAACATGTAGGTATGAAGCAAGCCGGATCAATAGCAGGCTGGTTTAAAGCACATGAATGCTGCGGCCCACCGCTTCTGCAATTTTTCTCAGATCACTCATCATTATCCCGAATTCCTCGGGATAGAGGGATTGTGAACCATCACAAAGGGCCTCTTCAGGCAGGTAGTGAACTTCCATTAAGAGCCCGTCCGCGCCGGCTGCAATGGAGGCCTTTGCCATGGTGGGCACCAGTGAGCGGATCCCGGTTCCATGACTTGGGTCAACGATGACAGGCAGATGGGTACGTTGTTTGAGCAAAGGGATGGCATTCAGGTCCAGGGTAAAGCGGGTTGATGATTCAAAGGTACGGATGCCCCTTTCACAAAGAACTACCTGTGTATTGCCCTGGGAAAGGAGATATTCGGCAGCATGAAGGTATTCATCAATGGTGGCCATCATTCCTCTTTTAAGCAGGATTGGCTTGGTGGTGAGGCCTGCTTCTTTCAGAAGAGGAAAATTCTGCATGTTCCTTGAACCGATCTGCAGCATATCTACATACCTTGCAACGGTCTCCACCTGACGGGTGTCCATTACTTCGGAGACTACCGCCATACCGGTCATTTCCCTGGCCCTCTTCAGCATCTCCAGCCCTTCTTTGCCCAGGCCCTGGAAGCTGTAGGGTGAAGTACGTGGTTTGAAAGCCCCGCCCCGGAGAATGGAGGCTCCTCCCGCCCTGACGATTCGTGCAGTTTCGTTCAATTGCTCTTCACTCTCAACAGCGCAGGGTCCCGCCATGA